>JANOHI010000150.1:0-26389 GCA_031406385.1 Acidimicrobiia bacterium | reverse complement strand
CCGGGTTCAGATCCTCGAGTTCCCGTCGTGATGTCTCGGGGGTCGTCAGCCACAGCAGGATCACGGCGAGCACCAGGGAGAACGAGAAGACGCTCACGACCGCTCCCTCGTTGCCACCGGCCACGTGGTCGGCGAGGTACGCCGCGGTCAGGAGACCGACGAAGCCGAACGACCGGGAGGCCAATGTCGTGAATCCGTTCGCCGTGGACCTGATGGCGGTCGGTACGAGCTCGGCGGTGAGAATCGCCAGTGCCGGCAGCGCAGCCGCACCGAACAGCGCGCCGAACATCGACCACGCCCAGATCGCCGAACCGTGGGAGCGGTACACCCCGAAGTCGGCGATGCCGATGCAGAGCAGACCGACGGAGATGACGATGCGGCGGCTCCGTCGATCACCGACAAGTGATCCGAACACCACACCGAACACCCCCGGCGCGTTTGTCAGGACCCCGAACAGGCTGAGCTCGTTGCCGGTAAAGCCCCGCTGATTGCGGAGATAGTCGTTGCGCAGCTGCCTCGAAGGGTTGCTCTGGAAGGCAATGAGCCCGACAAGGAGTGCCACGGTAAGTAGCCGCCGACGGTGCTTCGCGAGGGCCGCTATCGTCGGCAGACGAAGTTCAGAATCGGCGAGCTCGGCATCGGCGTGGCGGCGAAATCGGCCGGTCTCACTCAAGTGCCGACGGATGATGACAAGGGCCGGAAGCGAAAACAAGGGGAGAAGGAACGGCAGCCGCCAGGCTCCGGCGGATCGATCGGCGACAGCGCTCCCTCCCTGGACCACCGCTGAACCGATTGCCGCGCACGCGACCATGCAGCCGCCGGCCCACGCCCGCGAACGCGCCGGCATCTCCTCGACGACCATCACGGTGATCAGGATGGCAACGGCCGTTATGAAGGAGCGGGAGATGACCTGCAGCACCGTGAACATGACGAGCGACGTGCTGAGGGCGCAGACGGAGGTGAGGATCGGCCCGACGGTGGCGCAGACGAGGAGCAATCGTCGCCGGCCGACGCGATCGGCGGCACGAACGAGCACGAGCGTGAAGAAGATGTCGAGTCGGATCAGGGCGAGCGCGGTGTTCTGCTGAGCATCGGTGGCTCCGAACTGGTCGGCCGCAAAGGTCATGACGACGGTCGGAAGCGAGCCCTGGTAGCCGGCGGTGGCGGCAATCGCACCGAGGCAGAGGAGCAAGGTTCGGCCGGTGCGACCGATCGGTTCCGGCGGTCGGAACGCGGTGGCGGTCCGTTCGCGCCGCGTTGGTCGCCCATCCGGTGCTTGGGATCCGTCGGCGATGGTCTCGCTCGGGATCGAATCGGGCACCCCGGTAGTGTTGTCGAGCCGTGCGACGCCGTGACCCATCCCAGCTTTTCGAACCGGCGTGCACAGGAGACCGGACCGCGCTCGCCCGGCTGCTTTCCGTCGTCGAGCAGGGAGGACCGCAAGCGCAGCAGGCCGCCCAGCTGGTCTGGCCCCGTGGCGGCAGGGCCTACACCGTGGGCATCACCGGCGCCCCGGGCGCCGGTAAGAGCACGCTCACCGATCGCCTGATCAGCGTCGTGCGAAAGGGCGGTGACGAGGTTGCCGTGCTGGCGATCGATCCGTCGTCGCCGTACTCCGGCGGAGCGATCCTCGGTGACCGGGTGCGTATGGGCGATCACTACCTCGATCCTGGCGTGTTCATCCGTTCGATGGCGACGCGCGGTCATCTGGGTGGACTCGCCGTGGCCGCTCCGGCCGCCGTGCGGGTGCTCGATGCGGCCGGGTTCCCGTGGATCCTCCTCGAGACCGTCGGCGTCGGGCAGGTCGAGGTCGACATCGCCGGGGCCGCCGACACCACGGTGGTCGTCGTGAACCCGGGTTGGGGTGATGCCGTACAGGCGAACAAGGCGGGCCTGATGGAGATCGCCGACGTGTTCGTGATCAACAAGGCCGACCGTCCCGGTGCCGCCGAAACAGAGCGAGACCTGCTCGGCATGCTGGAGCTGAGCGGCTTCGGACACGACGCGTGGTACCCGCCGATCGTGCGGACCGTGGCGGCGAACGGTGATGGCGTGGAGGATCTCTGGGCGGCGATCGCTGGCCATCGCGCCCATGTGAAGGCCGACGGCTCACTCGCCCAGCGGCGCGTCGAGCGCCTCCGGGCGGAGGTTCGCCGCCTCGTCCAGGTCGAGCTGGAGCGCCGGGCCCGGGGCGTTCTCGACGGCCCCGACGGAGCTGCCGTCCTCGCCGAAGTCGAAGCCCGCACCCTTGACCCCGAATCTGCCGCCACCCGCCTCGTCGGCTGACCCGCAACACCGGCGCACGAAACGCGTGGGAGAGAGGTTGCCCGCTGCATTCATTGCGCTGCGCCGCTCGCTTCGCTCGACTGCTCGCAACACCGGCGCGCGAAACGCGTGGGAGAGAGGTTGCCCCTAAAAGTGGGGGCAGAACACCTCCCAAGGGCGCTGGGAGGCGTTCTGCCGCATTTCCGCTCCCTTGCGTCTCGCCGGTAACGTCCGATTCATGACTGACACCGCCACCCCGCTCGTTCGAGTCGAGCGTCACATCGGTCCTTCGGGGGAGAGCGTGGCGGTGATCCGCCTTGACCGTCCGAAGGTCAACGCCATCTCACCCGAGCTCACCGCTGACCTCGCCGCCTGTATCGAGGAGCTCAACGCCAACCCCCCGGGCGCCGTGGTCGTCTACGGCGGCCCGAAGATCTTCGCCGCCGGCGCCGACATCGCTCGCTTCGGCGGACCCGACGAGGCCCGGGTCATCGGCGCTGCGCTCCGAGACGCATTCGACGCCCTCGCCGCCCTACCCCGGATGGTCATCGCCGCTGTCGCCGGCTTCGCCCTCGGTGGCGGTTGCGAGCTCGCCCTCGCCTGTGACGTGCGGATCGCCTCGGAATCCGCAGTGTTCGGCCAGCCCGAGATCCTGCTCGGCATTATCCCCGGCGGCGGGGGGACGCAGCGACTCGGGCGGCTCGTCGGACCGGCCCGAGCCAAGGACCTCTGCCTATCCGGTCGCCAGGTGAAGGCCGAGGAGGCCCTTCGCATTGGGCTCGCCGATCGTGTCGTCCCCACCGAAACGCTCCTCGACGAGGCGCTGGCCTGGGCATTCGAGTTCGCCCGAGGACCGCTTGCGGTCCAAGGCCTGTGCAAAGCGGCGATCGACGGCGGCCTCGAGGGGACCCTCGTCGACGGCCTGACGCTCGAACAGGACCGGTTTGTCGATGCGTTCCGCACCGAGGACGCCCCGATCGGCATCACCAGCTTCTTGGAACACGGTCCCGGAAAAGCCGCGTTCACCGGACGTTGAGCGATGGCGGCAAGGCGAGTGCCGCGGCATCCCAGATGAGTGGGTTGTGCATCCCAGACAGGCGAAGGACGAACCTGCCCCCAGGTTTTTTCCGATGTGGGATGCCGTGACGGGGTGTGTGGGATCACGACGGCGCACTGACCCACGACGCCCTTCGTTCGTCGGTAGTCGTGCGTCTGCGGTGCGGGCGGAGACGCCTATCCTCGACCTACGAACCACCCGCCGGTCACTGCCGGAATCCGACCGAGGAGCCCCATGAGCGCCCCAGCCGCCGTCACCGCCGTCCCGACCCCCGGCGTCAGAGTCGACGACCCGACGGATCCGATCCCGTCGTTCATCGCGTCCCCTGCCGCGTTCCGTGACGCGTTCCTTCGCCGGGTCGAGGTCACGATCGCCAAACACATCGACGACTGCAGCCGCCACGACCTCCAGGTGGCGTTGGCCTACGCCGTGCGCGACGCCCAGGTCGACCGCTGGATCGCCACCACCCGCCGCATCCAGGAGCGCAACCCGAAGCGCGTGTATTACATCTCCCTCGAGTTCCTCATGGGACGAGCGCTGGGGAACGCGCTGATCAACCTCGGCATCAACGACTCGGCGATGCTCGCCCTACGCAGCCTCGGCCTCGACCTCGAGGAGCTCCTCGACGAAGAACTCGACGCCGGGCTTGGCAACGGAGGGCTCGGCCGGCTCGCCGCTTGCTTCCTCGATTCGATGGCCACCCTCGACTACCCGGGCTTCGGTTGCGGAATCCGCTATGACTACGGGATTTTCAAGCAGCGGATCGTCGATGGTGCCCAGGTGGAGGAGCCCGACCCGTGGCTGCGTTCGGGCAACCCGTGGGAAATCCAGCGCACCGACCGCCAGCAGACCATCCGGTTCTTCGGGCGGGTCCAGACGTACCGCGACAACCGTGACCCGTCCGGGAAGATCTGGCACTCGTGGACCGACACCGAGGATGTTCTGGCCATGCCCTACGACACGCCGGTGCCCGGCTACGGCACCACCACGGTAAACACGCTGCGCCTGTGGTCGGCACGCGCCTTGCACGACTTCAACCTCGGCTCGTTCAACCGCGGTGATTACATCCACGCCAACCTCACCTCCGCGCTCACCGAGAACATCACCAAGGTTCTCTATCCGAATGACAACAACTTCGAAGGCAAGGAACTGCGTCTCAAGCAGCAGTACTTCGTGTGCGCCGCCACTCTGGCCGACCTGCTCACCGATTTCAAGGCTGCGGGCAACGACATCCGCGATCTCGCCGACAAGGTCGCGATCCAGCTCAACGACACCCACCCGGCCATCGCCATTCCGGAGCTTCTGCGGATCCTCGTCGACACCGAGGGCCTGGGGTGGGACGAAGCGTGGCACATCGTTACCCACACCTTTGCCTACACGAACCACACGCTGCTGGCCGAGGCGCTGGAGAAGTGGCCTGTTGCGTTGCTCGAGAAGCTGCTGCCCCGTCATCTGCAACTCATCTACGAGATCAACCATCACTTCCTCCGTCAGGTCGCCAACCGATGGCCGGGCGACGATGCGAAGCTCCGCAACATGTCGCTCATCGAGGAAGGAACGGAACGCAAGGTGCGCATGGCGTACCTGGCGATCGTCGGGTCGTTCTCGGTGAACGGGGTGGCGGCGCTGCATACCGAGCTGCTCAAGAGCGGTCTCGTGAACGACTTCTTCCAGTTCTCTCCGGCGAAGTTCAACAACAAGACGAACGGCATCACGCCGCGGCGTTGGCTGCGTGCGTGCAACCCCGGACTGTCTGCGCTCATCGACACGAAGATCGGGCCGTCGTGGACGACTGAGCTGGACCGTCTCAAGGGTTTGGAGGACCATGCTGACGACGTGGCGTTCGGCGCGGAGTGGCGCAAGGTAAAGGCGGCGAACAAGGAAGACCTCAGGCGCTACGTCGAGTTGACGACCGGTGAGCGCATCGATCCGTCATCGATCTTCGACGTGCAGATCAAGCGGCTCCACGAATACAAGCGCCAGCTGCTGAACCTGCTCCACTGCGTGGCGCTGTATCAGGAACTGAAGGACAACCCGTCGTCGGACAGAGTGCCGCGCACGGTGCTTTTCGGGGCCAAGGCGGCACCGGGATACGCCGTCGCGAAACTGATCATCCGTTTCGCGAACGCAATCGGACGCGCGGTGAACAAGGACCCGCAGGTGAATGATCAGCTCAAGGTGCTGTTCCTTCCGAACTACAACGTGTCGCTCGCCGAACTCCTCATCCCCGCGGCTGACCTCTCGCAGCAGATTTCCACGGCCGGCAAGGAGGCATCGGGCACGGGCAACATGAAGTTCGCCCTCAACGGCGCGCTCACCATCGGCACGCTCGACGGTGCCAACGTGGAGATCCGCGACTGCGTCGGCGATGACAACATCTACATCTTCGGAAACACCGTCGACGAGATCACCACATTGCGGGCACGCGGGTACGACCCCTCCTCGTACCTGGGTGCAGGATCCCCGCTCGGACGGGCCCTCGAGCTGGTGCGATCGGGCTTCTTCTCACCAGAGGACCCCGGTGCCTTTGCCCCGCTGGTGGGGCTCATCATGGACCACGGCGACGAATACTTCCTCGCCGCCGACTTCGACTCCTACGCCGCCGCGCAGCGCCACGTCGAGACCGACTACCGGGACCAGGCACTGTGGACGTCGAAGGCGATCCGTAACGTGGCCAACATGGGCATGTTCTCCTCGGACCGAACGATCCGCGCCTACGCATCGGAGATCTGGGGCATCGAACCCCTGCGTTGAGCTATGCCCGGCGGCCCCGTCGCCGCCTCCCACCACACCAGTAGGGTGCACAGTGTGCTTGAGAACGCGGACCCCCGATGGGGAGAAATCGATCGGTTCCTCTTCAACGAGGGTCGGCACCTTCGCCTGTGGGAGCACCTCGGCAGTCATGTCGGAGTGCATGACGGGACCGCCGGAGTGTGGTTCGCCGTGTGGGCACCCGACGCGCAATCGGTATCGGTAGTCGGCGACTTCAACGCCTTCGACGCAACGAGCCACCACATGACGCCGGTCGCGTCGACCGGCATCTGGTCGGCATTCGTCGGAGGTGCGACCGTCGGCCAGTGCTACAAGTATGCCGTGCGGGGTGCCGATGGGCGGACCGTCCACAAGGCCGATCCCCTGGCGAGGGCGGCCGAGGTTCCGCCCAAGACAGCCAGCGTCATCGAATCCTCCGCCTACGAATGGAACGACGCCGCCTGGGTCGCGAAGCGCGGCTCGGTCAACCCGTGGTGTTCACAGATGTCGATTTACGAGGTGCACCTCGGATCGTGGCGCGGGACCCATCCGTATGCCGAGCTCGCCGAGGAGCTCGCCGCTCATGTGAAGGATCTCGGCTTCACGCACGTAGAGCTCATGCCGGTGGCTGAGCACCCGTTCGGTGGATCCTGGGGCTACCAGGTCACCGGTTACTTCGCGCCGACGGCTCGATTCGGGTCGCCGGACGACTTTCGTCGCTTCGTCGACATCCTTCACGGCCATGGTATCGGTGTGATCGTCGACTGGGTGCCGGCGCACTTCCCGAAGGACGAATGGTCCCTCGGTCGCTTCGACGGCACCGCGCTCTATGAGCACGCTGACCCTCGTCAGGGGGAGCATCCCGACTGGGGCACCTACGTGTTCAACTTCGGCCGTGCCGAGGTGCGGAACTTCCTCATTGCCAACGCGCTCTACTGGCTCGAGGAACTCCACGTCGACGGTCTGCGCATTGATGCTGTCGCCTCGATGCTCTACCTCGACTACTCCCGTCGGGAAGGTGAGTGGATCCCGAACGCCTTCGGCGGGCGTGAGAACCTTGAGGCCGTCGAGTTCCTCCGCGAGCTGAACACCGTCGTCCACGCGCGCGTACCTGGTGTGCTCGTGATCGCCGAGGAATCCACTGCCTGGCCGTCGGTGTCACGGCCGGTTGAGGCGGGCGGTCTCGGCTTCGGCTTCAAATGGAACATGGGGTGGATGCACGACACCCTCAAGTACTTCTCGAAGGACCCGATTCACCGTCAGCATCACCACCACGGCCTCACGTTCGGACTCCTCTATGCCTTCACCGAGAACTTCGTCCTCCCGCTGAGCCACGACGAGGTCGTGCACGGCAAGGGATCGCTGCTCACGAAGATGCCTGGTGATGACTGGCAGAAGCGGGCCAACCTGCGCTCGCTCTACGCGTGGATGTGGGCGCACCCCGGCAAGCAGTTGCTGTTCATGGGCGCCGAGATCGGGCAGTGGAACGAGTGGAACGTCGACTCCACGATCGACTGGTGGCTTCTCGGTGATGCGGCGCATGCCGGTATCCGCGATCTCGTGCGGTCGCTCAACCACATTCAGGCGTCATATCCCGCGCTCTACGAGCGCGACTTTGCGCCGGAAGGGTTCGGGTGGATCGTCAGCGACGACGCTTCTGCGAATGTCTACGCGTTCGTCCGCTGGCCCGGCGAGTCGGGCACGCGTGGTGCGGCTCCCGTCGTGTGCATCGCCAACCTCGCTCCGGTCGTGCGGGTGGACTACGGCGTCACCCTGCCCCGCGGCGGCGAGTGGCGCGAACTCTGCAACACCGATGCATCGGAGTTCGGCGGCAGCGGTGTTGGGAACGCCGGAGCAGTCTGGGCGGACACCCTGGGCCGGGCCACGCTGACCCTTCCTCCGCTGAGCGTGCTCATCCTCGGCCAGCACGGCTGACCGAAGCGCTCCGAACGCCCAAGGGGTCCGGCTGGCGCCGGACTACGAGCGGGTGAAGACTGCGACGCAGGGATACTCGGGGCAGAAGACCCCGTCGATGATCCCCTGGCCGGGGTCGTCGGGTAGCGCGGTCGTCAGGACGACGTTCCATTCACCCTTCGGGAGGGTGAATGGCTCCAGTTCGTGGCACTCGTGGAGTATCACCAGCCGATCGCCGTCGTGCGACGATCCGAGCAGGAGGAGCTGGAGTCCGCATCCGTTGGGGTCGTCCCACTGCTTGATGGTCATCGGTTCGCCGCTCGGGGAGAACCACTGGGCGTCATTCTCCGCGAGCCAGTCCGCTTGACGGAACACCTCCGACGATCGACGCAGGGTCGTAAGTTCACGTACGAATCCCGTGAGGGAGGAGTCAACGTTCGACCAGTCGAACCAGCTCGTCTCGTTGTCGATGCAGAAGGCGTTGTTGTTCCCGTTCTGGGTTCGTCCGAGCTCATCGCCGCCGAGCAGCATCGGTGTGCCCTGCGACAGCATGAGCGTCGCCAGGAGATTTCGCTGCGTCCGCTGACGAGCCGCCACGATGACCGGATCGTCGGTCTCGCCTTCCACGCCGTGGTTCCACGAGCGATTGTCACTCGACCCGTCGCGGTTCCCCTCGCCGTTCTGGTGGTTGCGCTTGGTGTCGTGGGCGACGAGGTCGCGGAGACAGAAGCCGTCGTGGGCCGTGATGAAGTTGACCGACGACCAGGGCCGCCGCCCAAACGCCGAGAACACATCAGGGTTGCCGGTGATCCGGCGGGCGAAGGCCCCGAGCGGCCGCTGTTTGTTGTGCCAGTGATCGCGGACGAGGTCGCGGTAGCGGTCGTTCCATTCCGCCCACGGTGGAGGGAAGGAACCGACCTGGTACCCGCCGGGCCCAACGTCCCACGCTTCGGCGATCAGTTTCACTTTGGACAGCACGGGATCTTGGGCAACCGCGTTGATGAAGGTTCCCTGGGCATCGAACTGGCCGTCACGTCCACGGCCGAGCGTCGTCGCCAGGTCGAAGCGAAAGCCATCGACGTGGAACTCCTCGACCCAGTAGCGGAGTGAATCCAAGATGAGTGTCAGCGCGGGGGGCTTGGTCGAGTCGATCGAGTTCCCACACCCGGTGGTGTCGTTTGGGCGGTACCAACCCTGAGGGTCGAGGCCGCGGAATGCCAGCACTGGCCCGCCCCGCTCTCCTTCGCAGGTGTGGTTGTAGACCACGTCGAGGATCACTTCGATCCCCGCCTCGTGCAGGAGCTTCACCATTCCCTTGCATTCGCGCACCAGTGCCGATCCGCTTCCGGCACTCCCGTAGGCGTCGTGCGGTGCGAGGAATCCCAGCGTGTTGTAGCCCCAATAGTTCGTGAGCCCGAGATGCGCAAGGCGTTCCTCGGAAACGTTCTGGTGAATCGGGAGTAGTTCAACAGCGGTGACACCGAGGTCGACGAGATGGGCCAGGAATGCCGGGTGGCAGAACCCGGCGTATGTTCCTCGTAACGCTTCCGGCACGTCGGGGTGGGTCTTCGTGGCACCTTTGACGTGCACCTCGTAGATCACCGTGTCGGTCCAGGCGGTCCGCGGCCGGACGTCGGCGCCCCAGTCGAAGCGGCCGTCCACGGCCATGGAACGCATGGTGAACGGTGCGGTATCGACATGATCCGGGGATGCGTGCACGCCAGGCTTGCTCAGCCAGTCGACCGTTCCTGCGAACGCCAGTGCCCACGGGTCCTGAAGGAGCTTCGCCTCATTGTGGCCGTCACCGGTTACCCGGATGCCGTAGTGCGTGCCGTCGGTGACGAGTCCTGCGGGCAGGACCTCCCACCAGGTCGTTCCGAGCCGATTCGTCAGCGGGATACGCGTCTCTACGGCGTTCGGGGCGTCAGAGTCGAACAGGCAGAGATCCACGGCCGTGGCGCGGGGACCGGTCGGCACGGAGATGGTGCTCGGATGTCCTTCGAGGCCGAGTCGAAGGCCGAACGGCGGGGAAACGTCGGGGTTGGTCATCAGGAGGTAAGCCACTCGGACGCGGCCGGTCGATCGTAGCGGCGTCGCACTGTTATCGGTCGACAGCCTGAGGTTCTTAAGAGTGGCGCGGCGGCAAGCCGTGTAGATCCCGGGCTCTACGGCCAGCCGATGGACGAGGCCAGCGCCCGGCCCTGGCGGCGGCCGTGGGCAAGGATGGCGGAGGAGAGCGTGGCGTCCATGCGGTTGATACCGATCGCGTCGTTGGCGGCGTCGTCGGGGAACAGCAGCGTGCAGGACGCGCCTGCTGCTTCCAGTGACCGCACCTCGGCTGCCGCCATCCGACCGGCGAACGGGTCCAAACCGTCGGTGCGCGATCCGATCGGGGCAATCACGACGACGGTGTCGTAGCCGGCTGCGAGATCCGCGCTCGTGCCGGACCGCACACCACCGTCGATGAGCAGCCGCCCGGCAACGGGGACCGGCGGGAGGATGCCCGGCACGCAGATGCTCGACGCCACCGCGTCGGCCAGGGCGACGCCACTCGTGGCGCTCAGCACGACGAATTCGCCAGTGTCGGCGTCGACGGCGGTGGCGCGGAACTCGGTGGCGGGCCAGCTCGTGGGGAGTTCCGGGTCTAGGAGCTCACGGAACCTGGCACGGCTGATCGTCCTCGCTAGCTTGGCTGCTGCACCGACCTGGGCCAGCGAAGCGGGCGTGGTGTCGGGCAGCTTCTCCCAGCGGGTGAAGACGTCGATCAGTGCCATCAGGTCGATGAATGACATCGCCTCAGCCGCAAGGACGCCGGTGTCGTTGAGCACCCGGGCCTCGAGGTCTTCGAAGGGCACGCCGGTGGCCAGCCAAGACCCTACGACCGACCCGGCCGAGGTTCCGACAACGAGGTCGGCGCTTCGCAGATCGACGCCCTCATCGAAGAGACCGTGAACAACACCCGCGAGCCAGGCGACGCCGGTGGCGCCGCCCCCTCCGAGGACGACTGCAGTGGTTTTCCGATTGGATTCGCTCGCGGACACAACGAATATCTTTGCCGTGAACTCGGGGCGAGCCGACAAACAATGGGGTGGGCTGTTGTTGCGGTCGTACACTGTCCGTCTCGTGGCAGACGGTGGGTCTCGGTTGGCAGCGGTACCGCCGCAGCCGAGTGCCGGGGCGGTGCGCCGATCATTCCGGATCGAGATGCTCCGGGCGCTTCCGGCCGGCACGATCGAAGCGTTCGGGTCGACGTTCCTGCTCCTCATCGCCCTCCGTCATTTCGACCTGTCCACCGGTTGGAAGGCCACAATCGTGGCGGGTGCCCAGGTGGGTCTGCTGTTTGCTCCGGTAGCGCTCACCCACGCCACGCGCCGTGGCATGTCGCCCGGTGATGCAGGCGCGCGGATGCTCGTCGCCGGCTCGTTGGGCCTTGTCGCCCCGCTGCTCTGGCCGCACCCCGCGGTGTTCGTGATCGGCTGTCTTGTGGCCTTGACGTCGACGGGCGCGCAATGGGCGCTCCTCCAGACGATCTTCACCAACCAGTTCCCGGCCGATCGGCGTGGGCGCATGCTCTCACTGACCATCGCGGCGAAGTTCGCGTGTTCGGGACTGGTCGCCATCGGCGTGGGTCGGCTGCTCGGACGCGACGCCGGAACATGGCGCTGGGCGCAGCTACTGCTGCTCCTCGCCATGTTCGGGTCTGCGGCATGCATGCGGGCCCTTGGCGGGTCGGCGCTGCAGCCGCACGCGTCACTTCGCGACGATGGACGTGAGCGCCCGTGGGCCCGTCGGTGGGCCCTCCTGCGAACCGACCGGACGCTGCGGCTCACGCTCTCGTCGTGGATGCTCATGGGGTTTGCCAACCTCATGATGATCCCGCTGCGAGTCGAGTTCCTGGCCAACCCGAGATACGGCGTGGACGCGAGTTCCTCAACCATCGGCGCGCTTACGATCACCATCCCTGCCGTGCTCCGTCTCCTGCTCGCCCCGGGTTACGGATGGGTCTTCGACCACCTTCCCTTCTTCGTCGCCCGCGTCCTTGTCAACATCGGGTTTGCGGCGAGCATCGTGATGTTCTTCGCAGGCACGTCGATGACGGGTCTTGTCCTCGGCGCCGTTATCTTCGGTGTTGCCGCCGCCGGAGGCGACGTGATGTGGGCACTGTGGACGTCGCGCCTTGCGCCTCCCGAACACCTTGCGGACTACTCGTCGTTGCACACCTTCTCCACCGGCATACGAGGCGTGATCGCGCCGTTCGTAGGACTCTGGCTGCTCGATCACAACGTCAGCCCGCGCGGCGTTGGCACCATGTGTGCCGTGATGATCGTGATCGGTTCGATGATCCTCATCCCGGACCTCCGTGCCGAACGGGCCCGTCTGGCGGCCGACCGATTGCTGCTCGAGCCGGTTGTCGGGGGATGAACTGGGTCGACGAAGTTCGGGCGGCGCTGTCCGCGGTGGCCGACCCGGCCCGGGCCCTACCGATGGCGGCGTACATGAAAGGGATCGCCCCGTTTCTGGGCGTACCGGCGCCGGCGCGCCGGGCGGCGATTCGAGGGCTCGGACAGCCGCCGATCGACGAGCTCCCCGGCGTTGTCATGGAGCTCTGGAGGCAGCCCGAACGCGAGTTCGCCTACGTCGCTGTCGACTGGCTGGAGCGGGCGTCAAGAAAAGGCCCGGCAACGCTCCTTCCGCTCATCGAGGTGCTCGTTCGGAATCGCTCGTGGTGGGACACCGTCGACAGTCTCTCGGCCTGCGCCGCCAACCTCATCGTTGCTCATCCCGAGCTCGCCGGCGAGATGGACCGCTGGGTCGCCGACCCCGACATCTGGATCGCCCGGGTGGCGATCCTCCATCAACTCGGCCGCGGTGCGAAGACCGACGAAGGGCGCCTCTTCCGCCTCTGCCTGGCCCGTGCCGATGAGCGGGAGTTCTTCATCCGCAAAGCAATCGGATGGGCACTTCGCGACTACGCCTGGCGAAACCCCGACGCCGTCGACACGTTCGTGTCGGCCCATCGAGACGACCTAAGCGCGCTGACGATACGCGAGGCCACCAAGAATCTCACGAACGCACGCGCCGCGCCTCGGCGCTGACGCTCAGACGCGTGCTGCCGCAAGGAGCGCGGCGGCGTCCTCCGGGGGTACAACGTTGATGAGCACACCAGTGCCGAGCTCGAAACCTGCCCTCGTGGTCACCTTCGGATACACGTGGGCGTGCCAATGGAACGTGCCCTGGGCGCGGTATGGAGCCGAGTGGAACACAATGTTGTAGGCAACGTCGCCGAGGCCGCTGCGAAGCGCTGCAAGTCCGTTGCGTAGGCCGATGCCCACCGCGGTGAGGTCGGCGAGTTCGGCGGTGTGCAGGTGCCCGTTGTGGCACCGGGGAATCGCCAGCATCTCGAACGGCGTGCCGCTCCAATACGGGCAGATCACCACGACCCGATCATCGGCGTAGACGATGCGGGCGCCGGCGTCGAGCTCAGCTTCGATCGTGGTGCACAACAGGCAGGCACCGGAGAACCGGTCGAAGCCGAGTTGCTCGCCGACGATTTCGCCCGGGACGAACGGAAGGCCGAGAAGCTGCCCGTGCGGGTGGACGAGCGAGGCCCCGGCTTCGCGGCCGTAATTGACGATGGCCTGGCTGTAGCGGAGTTCCGGCATCTTCGAGTGCGCCTCGGCGCGAGCGGCGATGGCCGCCATCACGTATTCCGCCTGCTCGTCGTCGACGTCGGCCCACGAGGAGTCGTGTGACGGATGCACCACCAGCACTTCGTGCATCCCAGACGCATCAGCCTGGGTGAACACCGGCCCGAGGTGTTCGACGACCATCGGCTCCCGGCCTTCGAACGCCGGATACAGATTCGGAACGACGAGAACTCGCCAACTCCCGTCGGCACCCGGAGTCACGAGCGTGGGCGGCTCCGTTTCGGCTCGACCAGGGCAGAACGGGCATGGACGGCCGGGATCGGTTTCCACGTCGAGTCGGCGAGACTGGAACTCGTTGGGACGCTGGCGTCGTTCGGCGTTGATCGCGACCCAGCGGCCGGTCAGGGGATCAAGGCGGAGTTGACTCATTTGCCTGTCAAGGTTAGCTGACCCCTGGTCCTACGCTGGTGTTTCACCTTCACCTGAACCGTGGGCACGGTCGGCGAAACGAAACCCAATGCACTATCTGGACCACGCTGCTCCGCTCCCGGTCGCCGGAACGAATTGACATGCACTATCTCGATCACGCTGCCACAACTCCGCTCCACCCCGCAGCCATCGATGCGATGGTGGGGGTGTTGCGCGGGTCCTACGGCAACCCGTCGGGCGTGCATGACATCTCCGCTGCGGCACGCGCCGTCCTGGAAGACGCCCGCGACACGGTCGCGTCATTTGTCGGTTGTCGGGCTCGTGAACTCGTTTTCACCGGTGGCGGAACCGAATCACTGAATCTCGCGCTCAGGGGAGATCTCGCGAACGGCGCCCCGAAGTCGGTGCTTCTGACAAGCGCGATCGAACACGATGCGGTCCGCGTGACGGCGGAATGGCTTGCGGACACCGGGCAAATCGACCACGTGACCCTTCCTGTCACCCCATCCGGAGTGCTTGATCTCGATGTCGCGGCTGCCATCATCGGTCGTTTCCACGATCGGCCGGTCATCGTCGCCGTAATGGCCGTGAACAACGAGGTCGGCACCGTGCAGCCGCTCGCGGAGGTCGCCGCACTCCTCGCTCGGCACCCGAACGCCACGCTCGTGGTTGACGCCGTGCAAGCTCCGGTCTGGCTCGACCTCCGCCCGATCACCGCGAATGCCGATTTCGTTGCACTCTCGGCCCATAAGTTCGGTGGACCCAAGGGCGTCGGCGTCCTCACAGTCCGCGAGGGGCGCTCGATCACACCGCTGCTTCATGGTGGAGGCCAGGAGCGTGAGCGCCGCAGTGGCACGCAGAATGTCGCCGGCATTGCCGGGTTGGCAGCTGCTGCGGAGATCACCGAAGCTACGCGCGCTGATGTTGTTGCGCGCGTGACGCGCCTTCGTGATCGGCTCGTGAACGGTGTGCTCGAAGCGGTTGACGGATGTACGGAGACCGTGGCAGACCGCTCGGTGAAGGTTGCCGGCAATGCCCATCTCACCATCGACGGCGTCGAAAGCGAGGCCGTGCTCGTTCTGCTCAACGAGGCCGGCATTGCTGCGTCCGCCGGATCCGCGTGCGCCAGCGGAGCACTCCATGTCTCTCCGGTGCTGCTGGCGATGGGTGTGGATAAGGAACGAGCCGGCGGGGCATTGCGGCTCACCCTCGGGGCAGCGTCGAATGATGACGACGCCGACGCCGTCGTTGCTGTTCTTCCCGGCGTGCTTCGTCAGCTCCGCAGGGGCCCTCGTTGAAGATCCTCGTCGCCCTCTCCGGCGGTGTCGACTCCACTGTGGCGGCGGCGATTCTGCAGGAGCAGGGTCACGACATCGCCGGCGTCACACTGAAACTGTGGGGTGGCGATTCCGATTCCGGGTGCTGCTCCGTGGCCGATGTCGACGATGCCCGGCGCGTCGCCCAGCAACTCGGCATCCGTCACTACGTGTTCAACTTTGGCGAGGAGTTCACGGCCAACGTCGTGGGCCCATACGTACGTGCACATAGCATTGGCGAGACCCCCAATCCGTGTGTGGAGTGCAATCGGTTCCTGAAATTTGACCGCCTTCTCCAGCGCGCCACCCAGCTCGGCTTCGAAGCTGTGGCCACCGGTCACCATGTTCGGCGCATCGCCATGCCCGATGGCCGCTTCGCCGTCGGTCGCGGGTTCGACGAAGCGAAGGATCAGAGCTACGTGGTCCACATGCTCGGTCAGGACGTGCTCGCCCGGACGCTCTTCCCCGTCGGGGACCTGACGAAGACGGAGGTCCGGGCGAAGGCATCGGCGATGCATCTCCGCACGGCCGAGAAGGCCGAGAGTATGGAGGTCTGCTTCATCGCCGAGACCCGGGGTGGCCGGCGCGCGTTCCTCGGTGATCGGATCCCGCTCCGTCCGGCGAAGGTCATCGATGAGAACGGTGCAGAGGTCGGCCGGACCGATGCAGTCGAACTCGTCACCATCGGACAGCGTCGCGGCCTCGGACTGAGCGGTGCCGGCGACCGCCGCTACGTGGTCGATGTCGACGTGGCCAATGGCGTCGTGATCGTGGGCGATCGCGTTTCGCTGCTCCGCCATGCCGTGACCCTGCACACGGTGACGTTGCCGCTCGGACCGGATCTCCTCCACGGTACCCTGCGGGTCCAGACGAGCGCCCACGGTCGTCCTGTGGCCTGCGCGGCGGAACTCGTCGGCGACCGCCTGGACGTGACCTTCGCTGAACCGCAGGCGCGGGTTGCGCCCGGGCAGAGCGTTGTGCTTTACGCCACCGTCGTCGACAACACCGGGGAACGCGACGTGGTCATCGCGGGTGGCATCGCGGCGCTCGCCTAGGCGGGACCTGAAGTAACGGGCGATGTCGGAGCGGTGACCGCCCCGACGCCCCGCCTATCGCGTGAGGCGTCGGGCGCGTGCCTCGTCGAGCAAGCGGCCGGGAAGCGAAGGCACGAACAGGAATCGTGCGGTACTCCCGACCTCCGACGTGCGGCGAGACGTCACCCGCACGATCTCCGCCTTCTCCGTCAGAAGCGCCTCAACGGCGAGTCCGGCGGCGTTGTTGGTCAGATCGAGCGAGTCCGATTGCGCCGGTGCGGCGCGCAGCTCCTCCACGATCCGGCGCTGGAACAGCACGGGATCGCGAACAACGAACTCGTCGTGCAACACAAACCCGGCGGGGACGAACACCACGAAACGCCGGGCCTGGGCATAGAGCGCCTTGGCGAAGACGCGCACCAGCACGATGCCCGCAGCTGAGGCTGCGCCGCCCGCAGCCCACTGTCTCGAAGCCAGCAGCAGCGGACCGACGACGACGCCGGCACCGGTCAAGACGCCGAATATCGCGAGCGGTCCGACGGCGAGGGCGGCGGCCGGCCGGAGGAGGAACCGGCGCTCATTCGGGTAGGCCGGACCATTGACGCAGAGGTGCCCGACCTCGTTCCATTGCGTCGCCAGGAAGGCAACCACCGCAACTACGAGACCGACGGCGCGAAAGGCGACCGCTTCGCCCGCCGTCTCGGACACGGCCCACATCGTTGCCGCCAGACCGATCGGCGATGCGCACCGGAGGAACACCAGCCCAGCCGGGTGCCAGACGAGTACAGCGACCAACCCGATCCCCCAGACCGTCCACCAGAGAACCTGGCTCACGACGACTACCGGCGTGCTGCGCCCGTCGACGGCTCGACCGAGCAGCAATCCACCGACGATCAGGGCGGCCCATGCACCGCGCATGAGGTGGGGCGCGATGCGTTCGACGAGCAAGAAGGACCGACCGTTCTCCGACGCGACGGCCGGGCGTTGCGGCGGCGTAGGGGCGGTGCTGTTGATCGGGCCGGACATCGTCGTCCATCCTTGCCCACCTTCCGTCGACCGAAAACGAGCTCCGGCCGCCCGAATTGGAGGTCCTGAACACCAGTAGGCGCGTCCTGCGTTACCTTCGCCCGATGGACCTTGACGAAGCGCGAGCGCGAGCCGGCGAACTCCGCCGTGAAATCGGCGAGCACGACCGTCGGTACTACGAGCTCGACGCGCCGACGATCAGCGATGGTGACTACGACGCTCTGCTCGCTGAACTCCGCCGGGTTGAGGCCGTTCATCCGGAGCTCGTTCCGCCCGACTCGCCGACTCAATCGGTGCGAGGGCTCCCGGTGATGACGTCCTTCGCCGAGGTTGAGCATCTCCAGCCGATGATGTCGCTCGACAACGTCTTCGACGCCGAGGAGCTCCGCGGGTGGGGAGCGAGGAATGCGAAGCTCCTCGGCGAGGACGTGGCCCCCCGGTTCGTGTGTGAGCTCAAGATCGACGGCCTTGCCATGTCGTTGCTCTTTCGCGACGGCGTCTTCGTTCGGGCGGCGACCCGTGGCGATGGTCGGGTCGGGGAGGATGTCACCGAGAATGTCCGTACGATCCCGGCGATCCCCAAACGGCTGATCCCCGTTGCCGAAGACGGTGCTCTGCTGGGCTCGCTTCCAACGCTTCTTGAGGTGCGGGGCGAAGTGTTCATGCCGGCCGAGGCGTTCGCCGCGCTCAACCGCCGTCGCGCCGAGGCCGGCGAAGCGCTCTTCGTCAACCCGCGCAACTCAGCGGCGGGTTCGCTGCGGCAGAAGGATCCGATCGTCACCGCGGGCCGCGAACTCAGCTTCCTCTCCTACCAGCTCGGGGCTATCGAAGGCGGGCCGGTGTTCAGCGCGCATAGCGAAACGCTGACGTTCCTCGCCAACTGCGGATTCCCGGTGAGTCCGGAGATACGAGTGGTGGACACGCTTGACGAGGTCGCCGACTACTGCGCGCACTGGACGCAACACCGCCACGACCTTCCCTATGAGATCGATGGCGTCGTCGTGAAGATCGACGATCTGGCGATGCGCCGCGAGCTCGGCAGCACCTCGAAAGCCCCGAGGTGGGCGACGGCATTCAAGTTCCCGCCGGAGGAGCGGACCACTCTGCTGCGCTCCATCGAAGTATCGGTCGGGCGAACCGGTCGGGCCACGCCGTTTGCCGTGCTCGAACCGGTTTTCGTCGGCGGCTCGACGGTGTCAATGGCTACGCTCCACAACCAGGACCAGGTCCGCGTCAAGGACGTCCGTCCGGGGGACACGGTCACGGTGCGCAAAGCCGGCGACGTGATTCCCGAGGTCGTCGGCCCGGTGCTCGCTCTTCGCCCCGAGGGTCTCCCGGCCTGGGAGTTCCCGACGATGTGCCCGTGCGATCTGCGGTCCTTACTCGAGCGTCCCGAGGGCGAGTCCGACACGCGATGCGTCGAGCCGCGTTGCCCGTTCCAGCAGTGGGCGCGTCTTGTGCACTTCGGATCACGGGGCGCCATGGACATTGAGGGCTTCGGCGAAAAGACGGTGTCCACGCTTCTCGACGCCAACCTCATCAGCGATGTTGCCGACATCTACTCACTGCCTGAGCGTGTTGATGAGCTTCGCAAGATCGAGGGCTTCGGTGGAGTCTCGATCCAGAATCTCCTCGGCGCCGTCGAAGGTTCCAAGTCGCGGCCGCTCGGCAACCTCCTCGTCGGTCTGAACATCCGTCACGTCGGCGGAACGATGGGTCACGTCCTTGCCAAGGCCTTCGGTTCGCTCGACGCGCTGGCCGCGGCGACGGCCGAGGAGATTGCCGCTGTCGACGGCGTGGGCGCGGTGATCGCCAACTCGGTTGCCGAATGGTTCGCCACCGATACGAATCGTGCGGTGATCGAACGGCTCCGTTCGGCCGGCGTCAACTTCTCCGGCCCCCCGCCGCCTGCCCTCGCCCAGAACCTCGTCGGGATGTCGATCGTCGTCACGGGCTCGCTCGTCGGCTTCACCCGTGAGGGCGCCGAGGAGGCGATCACATTGCGCGGTGGGAAGTCGCCGGGAAGCGTCTCGAAGAAGACCACTGCGGTGGTCATCGGCGACGAACCGGGCGCGGCGAAGGTCACAAAGGCTACGGAACTCGGCGTCCCGACGCTGGACGAGCAGGCGTTCGTGCGGCTGCTCGAAACCGGGGAACTGCCGGCTCGGTGACCCGTGCGCGAAGGGTCGCCGGACCCTACGACGCGGCGCGGGCGTCGAGGTAGCGCCGGAAGTCCTCCGCTGATTCGAATCCTTCCAGCACCGGATCGGCCTCGGCCTCCGAGTCCCTGGAGCGTTGTTGCGACCGCTCGTTTCGCGAGGACGCGATGAGATGGGCGACTCCGCATGCTCCGCCGTGCACACCGACCATAACGACGAACCATGTCTCGAACGGCGAGACGATGTGGCGCGCCAGGCCGGTGCCGAGAGCCGGCGCGGCGATCATGGTGAGAAGCACTTGGCGACGGGCCACGTAACGAAGGCCGCCGACCTGCTCGGCGATGTACTCGATGGCAACAGGAGCCGGGAGGATCAGCAGAAGGACGGGGTCGAGGCCCTTCGGCCAGCCGAACGAGCCGAGCGCGAGGAACATGACCGCGAAGGCGATCGGGTAGAGGACAAGGCATCGGCGGCACACGTGGCGTCGGCCGATGACGATGCAGCGGTCGCGTTCGTGCGGGAGATGGTGCGAGAGCGCGATCTCCCCGAGGCGTGATCCGAATGATGTCGACGTCACGGGTAGGTCTATCGACCTACCTCGGACGAACCTTGAGGCGCGCCCGGCGTCGGAGTTGCTTCGTGTGGTCAGGAGGGCCGTGGTTCCGCGGGAAGGCCGAGCAGCCGCTCCCCGATGAGGTTGCGCTGAATCTGGCTTGATCCGCCGGCGATGCGGGCCCCCGGTGCGGCGATGAGCGCTCGGGCGGCGTCGTTGTCCTGCAGCATCGCGTCGGCACCGGCGAGCGCCGTACGAGCTTCGGCCGACGCAAACATGAGCTCGGTGATACCGAGCTTGCCGAGCGAGGCCGCCGTTGACGCCACCGGCCCTTGACGGGCGCCCATCATGGCGAGTACCCGTCCGCGGGTGATGATCTCGACGAGCGAGTCGCGAGTTGCACCGTCGACGTCGTCGCCGGCCTCCCGGCGAAGTGTCTCGGCGAGTCTGTCCATGCGACGCGACAGGCTGATGGCGGCGGAGCCGATCGAGCCGCGTTCGTTGGTGAGGGTGGCCATTGCGACATTCCATCCGCCATGCGCGGGTCCGAGCAGCGAGGTCGCGGGGATGCGGACCTCGTCGAGGAACACCTCGTCGAACTCGGCCTCTCCCGTCATCTGGCGGAGTGGCCGAACATCGACTCCCGGGCGCGTCATGTCGAAGAGGAAGAACGAGATGCCCTTGTGCTTCGGTGCGCTGTGGTCAGTTCGGGCGAGAAGGATCCCGCGATCGGAATAGCGGCCGCCCGAACACCAGACCTTCTGTCCGGTGATGACCCACTCGTCACCGTCGAGCTCAGCCTTGGTGGAGAGGCTGGCGAGGTCGGACCCTGCGCCCGGCTCAGAGAACAGCTGGCACCAGATGTGCTCGGCGGCCAGGATCGGCCGGAGGTGCTCCGCTTTCTGCTCCGGGGTACCGAAGAGCATCGTGGATCCCCCGGCGAGGACGGTGCCGACCATGTTGAGGAAGGGGGGAACACCGGCGAGGGCGCACGCGCGAACCCAGGCGCCGCGATGTGCCGGGCTGAGACCGAGACCGCCGAAATCGACCGGCCAATCGATCCCGGCGAACCCTTCGGCGAAGAGAAGTCGCTGCCACTCCATACCCCGTTCGATCAGATCCGGAGGGCAGATCGCTCCGTAGTCCGGCGGCGCGGCATGCCGGTTTGCTTGGAGCCATCGCTCGGCGCGCACGGCGAAGGCGTCAACGGTTTCGTTGAGATCATCCGTCATGTCGGAACGTTCGAGAGGATTCGACACGGCTGCCATCACGAGACCTTGAACGTCCACGAGAACTCCCGTGCGTCGGTTTCCCGATCACCCTGCTCCGGCCAGAAGATGACCGTGGCGTTCACATCGCTGCCGGGGAGCTTCGCGAACTCCCGGTCAGGTCCGGGAGTGAACGAGAGGGTGCCCGTCGCCCGTTCGTAGTCGAGCTGATCGAGGGGGATCTCGCGGCTGTTGATCACGAGCACCCCGGTCTGGCCGAACTCGAGGTCGGCGACAATCGTGGCCTGCGACGGCACGTTCGTGGCGAGGTTGCCCGGACTCACCGATTCCAGTCCGGCAGGAAAGCCCGCCCGCTCGGGCGTCGGCTTGTTCTCGTTGAGTCCCGAAACCAGGAGCCACAACGCGAACGCAACGGCGAGAGCGACACCCATTCGGCCGAGCATCTCGCGACGGCTTCTGAACCGATTCCCCCCAACGGACTCCGTTCCCGGGAGAGCTGAGTTCAATGCGTCGGCGCCCTGCTGCTTGACCATTTCCCCAGTTTCTCAGAGATCCAGAACTACCCTCAGTGTGTGTCCGGCTTCGATGGAGATTTGGTCGGTCGCGCTCTGAACGAGCGCTATCGCCTCCTCGCGCTACTCGGTACCGGCTCCTCAGCTCGGGTCTATCTGGCTCACGACGTCCAGATCGCCCGTCAGGTGGCGGTCAAGGTGCTGCATGCGTCGTTGGCCGAAGATCCGGAGTTCTTACGCCGGTTCCGCATCGAAGCGGAGGCCCTCGGGCAGCTCACGCACCCGAACATCGTCACCGTCCATGATTTCAACGACGGCGCGAACGCGCTTGGTGAACCGCCGTATCTGGTCACGAACTACCTCGAGGGTGGAAGCCTGCGCAACCTTCTCGACCAGGGCTACCGCCTCACGCCTTCGCAAGCGGCCCGGCTCGGGCTCGACGCGGCTCGCGGCCTGGCGTTCGCCCATGCTCGGGGCTACGTCCACCGTGACGTGAAACCGGCGAACCTGCTCTTCACCGACGACCAGCGTGCGCACGTCGCCGATTTCGGTCTCGCACGGGCCAAGGCGGAAGCGGCGCGCACGGAAGCGGACTCCGCCCCCGTCGGGACGATGCGCTATCTCGCTCCCGAACAGGTTGTCGGGAACGCAACGGACAAGTCCGATGTGTATGCCCTCGCCCTCGTGCTCGTCGAGTCCGTCACGGGTGTGGTGCCGTTTTCCCGCGACAACTGGCAGAGCACGGCGTTCGCCCGAACGGTGGAGGATCTCCGCGCGCCGGAAATCATGGGTGAACTCGGTGCGGTGATCAACGCTGCGGGCACCCGCGATGGCGCTGCCCGGATCGACGCGGCGACTTTCGTCCGCGAACTCGAGGAGGTCGCACGACGCCTCCCGGCTCTCGAACCGCTGCCGCTCGACGGCGCTCGGGTTCTCCAGCGCGGACGACTGCTCGATGGCCGGGATCCGACCCGGGTCCTCGCCGCCGCACCGAGCTTGGCGAACGAGGTCCGCAGTCCGGGAGTGACACGTGCTGCCGAGCCCGACGTGCGGGGCGTGGGCGAGCCGGTCACCGCAGTGTTTGACCAAGCCCTGTTCGACGACGAGACAATCCCACCCCGGTCGAACACGAGGTCGCCGGACACCAAGGTCACGTCTTCGGAACCGAATGCTCCCGCCCGGGCCGATGGTGTCGACGCGCCTCGGGTTGCTCGCGTCCCTCGCCGGATCGAACGGGATCCGGTCGTGGCGGCGCGTGAACCTCGTCGCCGGCTCCCCTCGCTGATCGCATCCGTGGTCCTGATCGCCGTCGTTGGAGGTCTGGTTGGCGCGATCCTGTGGTCGCGTCGTCCGGAGCTGCGTGACGTCCCCCGGGTCGAGCGGATGACCCTCGACGCGGCGACCCAGGCCATCGAAGCAGAGCGACTCACCGTCGCCACGGATGCTGCGGTCTTCGACGAGACGGTTCCTGCGGGGCTGGTCATCGCTCAGGACCCGCAGCCGCCGCGTCGACTGAAGAGAGGAGGGACGGTCTCGCTCACCCTTTCCAAGGGCCGAGAGCCCGTCACCGTCCCGTCCCTTGAAGGTCTCACGCTTGATCAAGCGACGGCGGTTCTTCGATCGGCCAACCTTGCGCTCGCCAGTCCCGCTCGGATCGAACCGAGCGACATCGTCGCTGAAGGCAGGGTGATCTCGTGGACACCCCGTGGAGCGCAGCCACCGGGGACCGTCATCGCGATCGTCGTGTCGAGTGGTCCGCCGACTGTTGTCTTGCCCAAGGTAAACGGCCTCTCGCCTGACAAGGCACGAGAAGCGCTTCCCCCGACGCTCGACCTGACCGTCGTCCAGGTGTTCGCCGACAACACGCCGAAGGGACTGGTGGTCGGCACAAACCCGAAGTCGGGAACGGAGGTCGCGTCGGACGCGCCGGTGAAGCTTCTCGTCTCTCGGGGGCCCGCATCCGTCGTCGTACCGAACGTGATCAACATGAGCCCGGTGGAAGCGGCCGTCGCATTGCGGTCGGCCGGGTTGAAGATCGGCTCCACGGTGGGAGCGCCGGACCAGCCGGTGCTCTTCACTCGGCCAGTGCGTCGATCGACGGTCAAGCGGGGAACGGTCGTGACGCTGTACACAACATCGGAAGGGGTCCCGCCGCTCCCCGGGCAGCAACCGACCACCACCGCGTCTGCCGGTTCGGCTGACTCTGCGGCGTCGACGACGAAGCGACCGACCACGTCCAAGCCGGCGAGCACCACAGCGGAAGCGTCCTAACCAAGGGCTTTGCTCAATGCCGCCTCTGGAAGTGTGAAACACCTCCCAGCTGCGTTGGGAGGTGTTTTGCCCCAAGGAATTGGGGCAACCTCTCTCCCAGCGCTCCGAGGCGGATCAGCTGGCGGTGAGGCCGGCGTCCATGATGGAGAGGGCGGCGGGGCCGATGAGAACGACGAAGAGGGCCGGAAGGATGCACAACACCAGTGGGAAGAGCACCTTCACCGGGAGCTTCATGGCCTTCTCCTCGGCGCGCTGACGACGCTTGCGCCGCTGTTCGGCGGCCTGCACACGCAACACCTGCGCCATGGGGATACCGAACTGCTCGGCCTGGAGGATCGAGGCCACGAACTGGCGGAGTTCGACGACCTTGTTGCGGTTCGCAAGTCCGCGGAGCGCTTCGCCGCGGGATAGGCCGGCCTGCACGTGCTGCAGTGTCCGGCGGAACTCTTCGGCGAGTGGGCCGTCGTTCGATTTCGCCGTTCGAGCCATCGCCGCGTCGAGGCCGAGTCCGGCCTCCACTCCGACGGTGATCTGGTCAAGGAAGTCCGGAAGCTGCAGCTGGATCTGCTTCTGACGCTTGTCGGCGTTGTTCTTGATGAGGATGTCGGGCAGGAAGAAGCCGAACGGCGCAGGTGCCACGACCATCAGCAAACCCTTGATGCCGTCGATACCACCAGCCAGGTTCTTGAATCCGAAGAGCCCACCGACGACCAGGCCGATCGCCTTGATCATCAGCACCCGCTCGGCGCTCCATTTCTGGTTCAGGCCCGCCATCGCGATGCGCTGTTCCATCTGCTCCGTCCACCCCTTGGGGGTGAGGCGGCGCATGAGCTTCATCACCTTCGAGAGGAACGGCGCGAGGGCTCGGTCTCGGGCGGAGTGCTTCAGGATCTGGCTGCGGAGATCCATTGGATCTCCCTTGCGCTTGCCGACTAACTCCGACGCCGACACCGTCGACGAGGACGAGTCGGACAGGAACGTCCACACGAGGATGGGAACGGCTCCCATGGCGCACACAGCGCCGATGACGAGAGGAAGGTTCATTGGTCTCGGTCCTTCCCTACCTAGAACTCGATCTTGCAGAGCTTCATGAGCCACACTGCGCCGATGACCATCAGCGCGATTGCGCCGCCGGCCAAGTAGAGGCCCTTGCCATTGCCGAGTGCGGCGATGTATTCGGGGTTGCTGGTGCGGATGATGCCCGTGATCGCCACGGGCAGTCCGAGTAGGACGAAGGCGGAGAAACGGCCTTCGGCTGAGAGCGTCTTGACCTGGCGACGGAGGTCGGCCCGGTCACGGATCGTCTTGGCCACGGTGTCGAGCACCTCGGCCAAGTCGCCGCCGACTTCCCGGTTGATCTCGATGGCGGGAACGACCCATCCGAAGTCCTCGGACTGCACCCGGTCCGCCATTGCCCTCATGGCATCGACCACGTCACGGCCGAGGCGCGCCTCGACGATGACCCGTCGGAATTCCTCGCTGGCGGGCGGGTCGCCTTCCTTGGAGACGGAGTCGAGGGCCTGCATCATCGACTGGCCCGCCCGAAGGCTCGAGGAGAGCAACTGCAAGGTGTCGGAGAGTTGCTCACCGAACGCCGTGGCACGCTTCTTGATCTTCTGGGCGAGGAAGACTTTTCCGCCGATCAGCATGCCGAAGATCCCGACCGGCGCGCCGATGGCAAGGCCGAACTTGAGGACGGCGACGGCACTGAATGCGGTTCCGAGGGCAACGGTCAGGACGACGAATTCACCCGGGCGGAGGTTGATACCCGCTCGTTCAAGGGACGCATTGATGCCCTTCGTCCGGCCTTGTTTGGCGATGGCCTTGTCAGCCACCTGGGTCATCTTTTCGGCCAGACCGGCAACCGGCGTGCTGCCGCCCTTCTTGTCGGCCTTCTTCCCGGTGAGGTTCAGCTTCTCCGGGCCCGGGGCGGTGAGGTTCAGCATCGCCATCAGCACGGCGATGAACACCAGGCCCATCAACACGTAGCGGATCAGCGGCGACGAGAGGAGTTTCTTGGTCGGCGACTGCGGTGTCGGAGCAATGATCGTTACCGGTCGAGCCCATTCCGTGGTGCGAGCGGCGAGATCGACGACGCCCTTCAGATCTGTTGCCTGAACCGCCTGCCCACCCGTTGAGCCGGTGAGGAGATCGATGGTCGCGGTGTTGGCGGTCGCCGTGGAGAACGTGATCGCGTCGACACGGATCGCGTCGTTGAGCAGCCG
>JANOHI010000105.1:0-15736 GCA_031406385.1 Acidimicrobiia bacterium | reverse complement strand
TGGTGGACGAATCCCTCGTACGTCCCTGGCTTCTCCCCGTGGTGCACGAACGCCTCAGCGCCGGCCGAGGCGAGTTCCTCACGGAACTCCGCTCGGCGTACCCGATGTTCGTCCGCTTCGGCGGTATCGACGTCGACGCAGACGCCGGACCGGAAGAGCTCGACACGTTCGTCCGGCGGGCACAGGAAGTCCTCACGAGCTTCGGCGGCAACGTCCTTCAGCTCATCCTCGGTGATAAAGGCGCGTACCTTTACGGCGTGTTCGGCTCGCCGGTCACCCATGGCGATGACGCGTCACGCGCCGCCGCCGCAGCCCTGGAACTTCGATCGGTCGCCGCCGACACCGCCGCGCGGGACCTCCAGATCGGCATTGCCCACGGACGGCTTCGCAGCGGAACCTACGGGCACTCGCTCCGGCGTACGTTCACGTGCCTCGGCGATGCGGTGAACCTTTCGGCTCGGTTGATGAGCGGTGCGGCACCCGGAACGATTCGGGTTACCGACGAGGTGCGACGAGAAGCGGGAGACCGTTTTCTCTGGGAGTCGGTCGGCACCTTTCCCGTCAAAGGCAGAGTCGAGCCGGTGGCGGTCTGGACCATCGAGGGGACCGCGTTCGCGACTCGCGAACGGGAGGTCCGCTACACGTTGCCTCTGGTCGGGCGTGACCAGGAGATGTCTGCGATCGCCGAGGCCGCCGATGCCGCTCGCTCGGGCCACGGACGGGTTGTGGCGATCTCCGCGGAAGCGGGTCGTGGCAAATCCCGGCTCATCGCCGAGATCGTGCGCACGCTTCGTGCCGATGGCATGCCGGTCGCGTTCGGTGAGGCCTCGGTCGTGGGGTCAACGGGAAGCTACGTGATTTGGCGCGAGGTCGCTCACACGTTGCTCGGCATCGACGAGACGGGAAGCGACGGAGCCCGAACACGAGCGCTGCGTCGGTCTCTTGCGGGCATTGGCAGGAGCCAGGCGCGGCGTGCGCCGCTGCTGGGTCCGGTGCTCGGACTCGATGTTCCCGACACCGATGTGACGCGGGCATTCGACGCCAAGCTCCGCAAGTCCTCCCTCGAGTCGCTCTTTCTCGACGTGCTCGGCGAGCGGTCGCGGGTGTCGCCGTTGACCATCGTGCTCGAGGATTGTCATCGGATCGATGCACTTTCGCGCGATCTGCTCGAGGTCCTCGTTCGCGGTGCCGAGTCGCTTCCCGTCCTGTTCCTCCTCAACTACCGTCCCACCGGTAGTGCCGGGGGTGGCCTCGGAATCGAGTCGCTTCCGTTCTTTGCGGAATACGAGCTCTCAGAGCTCGGCCCCGACGCCGCTCGAGCCGCTGCCGTCGCGAAGATCCGCCAGCTCTACGGCGAAAGCGTCCGCCCGTCAATTGCGCTCATCGACGCGGTCGTCACGCGAGCCGAGGGCAATCCGTTCTACCTGGAACAGATTCTCAACTTCCTGCACGGACGAGGGTTGGACCCCGCTCGACCCGAACAGCTCGATGCCATCGATCTTCCGGCGAGCCTCCACAGTCTTCTCCTGAGTCGAATCGACACCCTCGAAGAGGGTCCACGCCGAACGCTGAAAGTTGCCAGCGTTCTCGGGCGCCGCTTCGAGGCGCCAACGGTCGGTCGCGTCTATCCGGACCTCGGTTCCGATGTCGACGTGATCACCCACTTGCGCGTGGGGCGGTCGGCGGACCTCTTGGTGTCCGATGAGGACGAGCGGAGTTCATGGCTCTTCCGCCACGTGATCACCCGTGAAGTGGCGTACCAGAGCCTTCCGCACGCGCTACGAATCGATCTGCACGAACGGGCGGCCGTCGACCTGGAGGGGCGGGGCCCCGAGGTCGTCGAGAGTGAACTCGACCTGGTCACGCACCACTGGTGCAGCAGCGACCGGCGCGACAAGCAGATCGAGTACCTGGGTCGGGCGGGCGAAGCCGCCCGGGCTCGCTACGCCAACGATGCTGCCGCCGACTACTTCGATCGGCTGGCGGCGCTCGTCGACGGCGCGACCCGCGCCGACGTGCTCCTCCGGCTCGGGAAGGTGCTCGAGCTGACCGGAGCATGGGATCGAGCTCGTGTCGCGGGAACGGAAGCCACAACGCTGGCCCGTGAGGCCGAAGATCCCACCCTTGAGGCGTGGTGCGAGGTCTCTCTGGCTGAGGTGGCCCGAAAACAGGCACGGTTCGACGACGCAATCGCTCACCTCGGCCGAGCTGTCCACTGCTTCGACCGGACGGACGACGATGCCGGTCGCGGCAAGGTGCTCCACCTGGCCGGCACGGTGGCGGCGCAGCGTGGCGACAATCCCCTTGCTCGCACCAACTACGAGGCAAGCCTGGAAATCCGCCGACGGCTGGACGATCGGGGCGCGGCGGCGTCGGTCCTGTCCAACCTCGGGGTGGTTTCCGAATACGACGGTGATCTCGTCGGCTCCCGGCGCTTTCACGAGGAAGCGCTCCGTCTCCGACGTGAGGTCGGGGATCGTTGGGCGCTGGCGGTGTCGCACACCAACCTCGGCATGATCGACATCATCGAGGGGCGGTCGGCGGAAGCCAAGGCGTCATTCGAGGAGGCGATGCGCCTGAACCAGGAGGTCGGCGATCGGTGGATGGTGGCCATCAGCCATCACAACCTTGCCAACGCGTGCCGAGCGCTCGGCGACCTCCAGGGCGCCCGTTCTGCGTACCGGGAGGCCGTTACGGCGTTCGTGGCCTATGACGATCACTGGGCACTGGCCTTCCTGTTCGAAGACGTCGCATTGCTTGCCGGTCGGCTCGGCGAAGCGGTGATGGCGTGGGAGCTCGTCGGCGCTGCCGATGCCTGCCGCAACGCGGTCGGGGCGCCACGGCCGTCGGCCATGGAAAGCGATTTGATGGCGCAGCTCGCCGCGGCATCGTCCGATCGCGGGACTGATGCGAACCAGGGGACGAACGCCAGGACGCGGGGCGCCACCGCCACCCGGGACGCCATGGTGAACATGGTGCTGCAGTTGTGCGAAGCCCCCGCCGGTCGCCTCGAAGTGCGGTAGTCGATCGTGATGACAACGACGACGGTGAGCCCGCCCGGCGACGACTGGGCTCGCACCGTCGAGGAGCAATGACTCAACGGGTGGATCAGAGCCGGACTTCGACCTGACCGCGCGTGCCCCACTTTCCCTGACGGAGGGTGAGAAGCGCATACACACGTACCGGGACCAGGACGAAGATGTGGAGCAGCCCGTAGATGGGGGCAATGGCGAAGACGAACGCCCGGTCTCCCCGTCCCACGCCTTCTCGTCGATGCTCCAGATAGGCGCTGTTGCGTGCCCACGCGGCGAGCATGACGAAGACCAACGTGGCCCGAACGTGCGTGATGTGGCCGAGCATCGGGTAGAGCGCCACGGCGACGACGAGGGCTGCGCCCATCACCATCCACATGGCCACCTCGGTCACGGTGAGCCAGAACGCTGCACTGCGCATCGGGAAGGTGGACAGCACCCAGAGCGACTCGCGGAAGAAGCTCTTGTTCCATCGGACCTGCTGACGGACATAGTGCGAGAGTCGCTCCGGCACCGCCGTGGCGGCGCGCGATCGCTCGGCAAGCACCACTTTGCCGGACCGAAGCGCGTAGTTGGTAAGGCGGCGGTCGTCACCGAAGGTCGCGGTCTTGCCGAGGAAGTACTGCCCGAGGAAGTCGTCAAGGTTGGCTCGAACCACCTCGGCCCGGTAGAAGCTCAACGAGCCGCAGCAACACAGGACCGCGCCGAACGCCGAATACGCGGCACGCTCCGATAAGAAGGCACTCACGTAGCGGAGGTCGATGAGCCGCGTGAGCAGATTCCGACGCCGGTTGTGGGCCGAGACAAGCCCGGCCACGGCCGACACGCCGGAATCCGAAAATGGGCGCAGTCCTTCGGCGACAGCGTCGGGCTGCAGCACCGTGTCGGAGTCGACGCAGAGGAAGATGTCGGCATCTGCTGCCTGGCGAAAGCCGTGAGCAAGAGCGTGGCGCTTGCCGACGTTCACCGCAAGCACCGTCACTTCCCACTCCACGGCACCAGCGTGCGTTTGGAGATGAGCTCGGACCGCGTCGGCCGCCGCGCCACCATCGGTGGAGCCATCGTCGACGACATGGATCCGGTGCAGCGAACGGGTCTGGGACAGCATCGACGCCACGCCGGCGACCGCGTAGGCCGGGTCTTCGTTGTGGATCGGCATGACGGCGCACACATGCAGCCCGGTCGGGGCGGCGCCGAAGTTTTCGCGCCGCCGATGAAGTTCGGCAATGGTCAGCTTCGTCACCATGGCGCCGATCATCGTCGCCCCGATCCACGAGATTCCGACGTCGAGGTAGATCGCGGCGAACGCGGCGAGGACCGTGAGGAGAATCGACCTCGCCACCATCCGGTCAGCAAGACCGGTGGAGCTCGGGCGAGCGTGACGCCGTTTGCGTCGACGGAGGAGAAGGGCTCGCCGGATCCTCGGAATCTCTGATGCGCACGCCAGGCCGAGCCCGATGGTGAAGCAGAGGAGCCCGAGGGCTCCGATCGCCGACTTCGTGACGATCGAGGTCATAGGCCGAACAGCCTGAGGCTAATCGTGGGACCCGGGCGGGAGGTCCAACGACGGCGCCTTGAACAGCGAGACGCGAGCGGTACGGAGCAGCACGATCCCGAGCACGATGCCCGAGGTGGCAACAGAAACGGTGACGGTCATGAACGTCTGTCCGACTCCGGTGAATGCAAGGGTCGCCGGCGCCGCTACCAAACCTGCTCCAAGAACGTTCCCGTACACGGGAGAGGTATCGGGAAATCGTGGCGAACCTTGAGGAGAGCCGTTCAGCAAAGGTCAATCGACCTAGCAATCAGGGTGGGTGCAGTTGGCTGTAGGTCTCACGTCCCCAAGGTTCGATGCCACCTCTTGGACGCAGCTAGTCCATTGGAGCGTCGGGCAGCATGCCGCCGAGCGGGGCGATCAGCTCTCGGAGTGTGGCTTCCCGAGCCCTGAGCGCCCGCTTGAAGTCGGGTCGGTCGGTGTCGGAGGTCTCGTAACGGAGGTCACGGATCGTTAGGTCGAGCACTTCACGGAGCAACTCTGCCTGTTCGTCGGTGATGGAAATGTCCATGACGTGATTCGCTTTCGTCGCACGTGACCGGTCGGAACCCGGCGGTTTCGCTTCTCGGCCCGATGGCCCTTGCGACTCGAAGGTAGCGCACCGGACTGCGACGGGGCGAGACGGCGCTGTAGTGAAGAGGATCACCCGTTCTGGACGTCTCGCCGCGGACGCCCTTCGACGTGAACCGCATGGAATCGCGGCGGCCAAGGCCAAGTGCCCTTGCGCGCTGGCTGCGCGGTCTCAGCGGCCGTGGGTGATGTAGTCGCCCAACGCCGTTGCCTCGTCTTGGATCTCGGCGACCCGTCGCTTCACGACATCACCAATGCTGACGATTCCGACCAGAGCGCCTTCGCTGACGACCGGGAGATGACGGATGTGCTGCTCGGTCATGGCGCTCATCAATTGCTCCATGGTGTCATTCGGCGAACACGTGATCACCTCGGCGGTCATCACCTCGGCGACGGTCCTCTGGAGGACGGCTGCTCCCTCTCGTGCAATAGCCGCCACGATGTCACGTTCGCTGACAATGCCGGCAACTGCACCATCGCCGGCGACCACGACGAGCGCACCGATCCTCCGCTTTCCGAGCTCAGCCGCAGCCGAGAGCAGCGTTTGGCTGGGGCCGATCGTGGCGACCTGGGATCCCTTGCCCTGCAAGACACCGTCGACGCGCATTGCTGACTCCTTGGTGCGATGCGACTCGAAGTTGTCGCATCCTTCCCATCATCGTACGCCGAGTGCACCGCCGGCGCTCGGCCGGACGAGGACGGTTTTTCAGACGGGATCCGTTCGCTGGGTCAAACCGGGACATCGTCGGCATTGTCGGCTTCGAGCCAGGTCTGAGCGACAGCGACTGCGACATGTTGCGAAGCCGGGTACTCGTTCAGGATCTCCAAGAAGGCCGCCCGGTCGAGCTCCAGCACATCGAGTGGCGTGCGCGCGGTCACGGTTGCGGTGCGTGGCACGTCTCGGAGGAGAGCGATCTCTCCGAATCCTTCACCGCGGCCCATCGTTCGTACATGACGTCCGGCGATGGAGACGTCGACGTCGCCGGCGGCGATCGCAAAGTAGCTGTCGGCGCGATCTCCTTCACGTACGACTGGCACACCGGCGGCAACGCGCCGCGGCTGACATGCGCGGGCCACCCCCTCGAGCGCTGGACCGGGAAGCAAAGCGAACATATCAATCCTCCGGAGAAGCCGCATGGTCACGACTGGCGCATCACCATCCGCGTCGACCGTGAGCAGGCCTGTCGTTGTCAGTACGAGCATCGTGGCGAAAATCGCGGCAGTGGCGAACAGACACGCTCGCACTCCGGCAAGGGCAATGACCACTTGGGCGATGACGCTTCCGAGCAGGCAGGCGAGAAGGCGGAGTGACTCGACGGTCGCAAAGATGGAAGCCAGTGCATTTTGCGGAGCGACACGTTGCAAGAGCATTCGTCCCGAGATCTCCGTCAGTGCGACCGAAAGACCGGCGATCGGCAGCACTGCGAGAGCAACGTTGAGCCGTGGAGAACTCCCGAGGACGAAGAGCACCACAGCAACGACGCCGAGGGTGGCCAAGGCAACCGGTGCCAAGCGTTTGCGGGCGACCAGAAGCGTCGCCCCAAAGGTGGCGGACAATCCACCGAAACCGAACGCAGCAGCAAGTAATCCCGGTCCGCTCGAATCCATCGCAAACGCTTCCCTAGCGAGGACGACAAGGGTGAGATCAAGGGTGCCCAGCAAAAGGTGGCCTCCACAGACGATCGCCAGGAGCGGAATTGCGCCCGGTCGTGTCATCAACGCTCGCAGACCTGTCCGAAGTGACGAGGGGCGCGACCTCACCGACACCATTGCCAATGCGGCGGCATCGGAAACAGGTCGGTTTCGGGGGTCGAGCGCGAGCAGAGGCACGGTCAAGACGAAAGCCGATATGGCGATGAACGAGGATGCGGTGAACAGCAGGACGGATCCGCTCAGACCAAGGAGCGCGCTGGCCAGCAACGGGCCCGATAGTGCGCCAAAACTGTCACCTCGTCCGATCATCACGTTGCCCGCCACGAGTTCTGTGGGGCTCCGGGCATGATCCGGGACGAGCACGGCGAGGCTCGGTCCAAGAGCTGTTACGGCCATCAGCGCGGTCGACGACGGCACCACGATTGCGAGAAGCGGCGCACCGACACCAATTGCCAGCGTCGCCAGCACGGCGCTCATTGCCACCACCCCGCAAGCGAGAGGGAGTACTCGGTTGGGGCGTCGGCCATCAAGAACTGCGCCGATGAGCGGCGCGAACAGAATGCCCGGAAGAAGCAGGGCGAGCGTTACGAGCCCGGTGATGGTCTTGCCGTGCGCGTCGTAGGTATAGACCAGCAGCCCGCTCCACAGCGCCCACTCAGCGATTCGGACGCAGCAATAGGCAAGGAGCATTCGCGAGATGACGGCGTTGCGCCGAACCACGGAGAACGCTCCCCTCCGACCGACCTCCGGAGGCTCACGATCACTCACTCGGGTGGCAATGATACGGCGATCGGACGTTCTGATTCCGCCACCACCGGCACAGGCTGATGACTGAGGACGGACCCCGAGAACGATCGGCCGGGATTGACGGGTGCGGAACGTCGAAGATCAGATCTGGGCCGTAGAGTCGGGTTCCGAGGAGCTGACATGAGCGCAACATCCATCGACGCCGTTGTCGTCGGGTCAGGGCCGAACGGGCTCGTCGCGGCGGTCACGTTGGCCATGGCCGGTCGGTCGGTGGTGGTGCTGGAGGCCGAACCGACGATCGGCGGGGGAACGCGCAGTGCCGAACTCACCCTCCCAGGCTTTGTGCACGACATCTGTTCGGCGATTCATCCTCTTGGTGTCGGGTCTCCGGTGATGACATCGCTCCCTCTGGCCGAACACGGGCTGCATTGGCTGCACCCTCCAGTAGCCCTGGCCCATCCGCTCGACGACGGACGAGCCGCCCTGGTCACGCGCGACGCGGCGGAGACGGCGCACGCTCTCGGCGTCGACAGCCGGGCGTGGCTCCGTCACATCGCGTCGCTGTCCGAACGGTGGCACACGCTCCTCCCCATGATCATGCGGCCGCTGCCGCAGCTTCCGCGCCACCCGCTGACGCTGGCGCGATTCGGTCTGCCGGCGCTCGCTCCGGCGACGCGACTGGCCAACCGCTGGTTCGAAGGCGACGAGGCCCGTGCGCTGTTCGCCGGCTCGGCCGCTCATGCGTTTCTTCCTCTCTCGCATCCGATGACAGCGAGCTTCGGGCTCGTGCTGCTGGCGTCGGCTCATGCCGTCGGTTGGCCCGTTGCCGAAGGGGGCTCACAATCCATTGCCGACGCCCTCGTGTCACTGCTTGGCCGACACGGCGGAAGCGTGGAGACGAATCGGCGGGTTTCGTCGCTGGCCGATATTCCAGATGCCCGCTCGGTGCTTTTCGATCTGGCCCCTTCGCAGGTGGCTCGTATCGCCGGCGACAGTCTTCCCGATCGATATCGGCGGCGGCTCGAAGCGTTCCGCCACGGACCCGGCGCATTCAAGATCGACTACGCCCTCGACGGACCGGTCCCGTGGCGCAATGACGGGTGTCGGCGGGCCGGCACCGTGCACGTGGGCGGAACGTCCGACGAAGTCGCTCACGCCGAAGCCGAGGTGGCTGCGGGTCGTCACCCCGACCGACCGTTCGTGCTCGTGGCTCAGCAGTCGATCGTCGACCCATCACGCGCGCCGGCCGGCAAGCACACGCTCTGGGCATACTGCCACGTGCCCAACGGTTCGACGACGGACATGACCGACGCGATTGAACGACAGATCGAACGTTTCGCCCCTGGGTTCCGTGATCTTGTACTCGAGCGCCACGTCGCCAACTCGGCCTGGTTCGAAGCCCACGACAGCGCGTACATCGGTGGCGACATCGGCGGCGGTGCGCACGACGGGATGCAACTGCTCTTCCGACCAGTGGTCGGCAGGCCGTACCGGACACCGAACCCGAAACTGTTCATGTGTTCGGCGTCGACGCCTCCTGGCGGGGGAGTGCACGGGATGTGCGGGTTCAACGCCGCGAAACTCGTCCTTCGCGGTCCTCTCGCCTAGACGAGGCGTCGACGTCGGCGTACTTGGAATGGCTCCGCCCAGTCCGGTTCATGCTGGTCCGGCGCACTTTGGACCGGAGAACGGCCGAAGCCAAAGGTGCGTTCGCCTGGCTCAAGTTGCACGCGCAGCCCGCCGAATGACAGAGCCATGAGATTGGGTGAGCATGGACGCTCCACGAGCGACGCGCCTGTGTCATCAAGATCCGGCGCGTCTGCTCCACGATTGAGCGGCGCCACACGCGTGGTTCTGCTCACGCTCGCACTTTGGGTCGTTTCCGGGCTCGCCATGCTCGCACTGAGCGGATCGCATCAGTGGAACGGGCCGAGCCGCTGGCCATGGTGGCTGACACTGCCGAGCTTGGCTCTGATGTTCGGCGCAGCGGAGATCTTCGTCGTACACCTCCACATGCGGGGTGAAGCACACACGTTCTCCCTGCGCGAACTACCGATCGCCCTTGGGCTCTTCTTCGCCAGCCCGTTTGCGTTGATCACTGCGCAAATCATTGGCGCCGTGATGGCCTTGCGGCTGCACCGAAAACAGGGACCGCTGAAACTTCTGTTCAACGCGGGATCCTTTCTGGCCACAGTTGTCCTCTCGATGGGTTTGTTCCATTTCCTGGCCCCGGATCGAGCCCCGATCCACGAACTCGTGCTCGTGAAAGGCTCGGCCGCGCTCCTCGCGGGATCTTTTCTCTCGGTGCTGCTCGTGTTCAGCGCCATATCGCTGTCCACCGGCACGTGGCGGTTCTCCGAACTTTCGTCCGGGATCGGCTTCGCCTGTGTCACGAATGCCTTCACGGTGAGCCTCGGCATCATTGCGGTGATCGTGGTCGACGCCCAGCCCGCGCTCTCCGGATTGCTTCTCGTGCCAACCGGTGGGATCTACCTGGCGAACTGGTTGTACACCACCCAACGCCGCCGCCACGAAGCGCTGGAGTTCCTGTATAGCTCCACGAAACTGCTCCACGAGTCGTCCGACCTGGAATCGGGAATGACGGAGCTGCTCCGTCACGTTCGCGACACCTTCCACGCCGAAGCTGGCGAGCTCATCTACCTTTCCGAAGCCACTGATGCACCAGTGTGCGTTCGGGTGGGTCCCGGGGAACTGGTGCAAGCCTTCGGGGCACTTGACGACACCCATCACCTCCTCATCGCTCTACTCGAGTCCCGACAGTCGTCGATCCTGCATATGTCCGATGTCGGCGAGGGCGGCGACTTCCTTCGGCTCCGCGCCTATGACGACGCCATGATCGTCCCCCTCATCGGCGAGGCCCGATTGATCGGAGGACTGGTCGTCGCGAACCATTTGAGTGACGTCGTCGGGTTCGACGCAAACGACATCCGTCTGGCGGAAACCCTGGCCAACCACACGGCAATCGCCCTGGAAAACGGACGTCTCGAGCAGTCCCTGGCCCAGCTTCGAGTGATGGAAGGACGTCTCACGTTCCAGGCCACGCACGATCCGCTGACGAACCTGGCGAACCGGACCCTCTTCCGCACCGAGGTGCAAGATGCCATCGAACGGTGCGAGCACGCTCGCGGCGCGACGCTGTTCATCGATCTCGACGATTTCAAGACGGTCAACGACAGTTTCGGCCACGCTACCGGCGACGCCCTGCTCATCGAGGTCGCCCTACGGCTGAAGGCCTGCGTGGGCCCGACCGACACCGTCGCCCGTCTCGGCGGAGACGAGTTCGCCATCCTCCTGCCCGACGCCGACCATCGCGACGCCGTTCACGCGGCCGCCCAACGGATCCTGGATGTGCTTGAAGACCCGGTGCGCCTCAGTGACCGCCGCCTCCAGGTTCGCGCCAGCGTGGGAGTCGCACTCATGGAACCCGGGGCAGACGCAAACGCGCTCATGCGCAACGCCGACACGGCCATGTATATCGCCAAGGCCAAGGGCAAAGGCCGCTCGGTGACGTTTGAATCGGCGATGCACGAATCAACGCTGCACCGCTACAACCTCCGCACGGAGCTCGCTCAGGCACTGCTCGACCACGACCTTTGCGCGGTGTATCAGCCGATTGTGATGCTTGCACACCACGAGCTCGTTGGCGTCGAGGCTCTTGTGCGATGGAACCATCCGGCACTGGGCCAACTCGAGCCCGAGGTGTTCTTGGGTGTCGCGCAGGAATCGGGTCAGATCGCGGAACTCGACATGGCCATGCTCGACCTCGCTTGCGCGTGGGTCGCTCGGAGCGATGCCGATGGCATGCGCATTCCGTGGGTCTCGGTGAACATCTCACCCCGAAGTTTCAGCGAGCCCGGACTCGTCGCACGAATCAGCGCGGCGCTCGATCGAGCCGGTCTCACACCTGCGCGTCTCGGTATCGAGATCACCGAAGACCTCGTGGCGGAAGATCTCGACCACGCCGTGGAAATTCTTCGCCAGTTGCGCGAGATCGGTGTCGGGACGGCGCTCGACGACTTCGGGACGGGTTACTCGTCGCTCAGCCATCTCCGCTCGTTACCGGTCGACACCATCAAGATCGCCAAGCCCTTCGTGGATGACCTCGAGACGTCGGTAGATCAGCGTGCGTTCGCCACCGCCATCGTCACGCTGGCCGACAACCTGGGCAAGTTCAGCATCGCCGAGGGAATCGAGCGGCCCGAACAGCTTGAGGCGCTCATATCCATGGGCTGCGACGCCGGCCAGGGCTATCTGTTCGCCCGACCGATGGACGAGGCCACCTTCGCCACGTGGATGCGCAAGTCGATGAACCGGACCAACGCGGAAACGTTGTCGGCAGCAGCAAACACCACTTCCTGACGGACGCAGCGCAGATCCCAAGAGGATCCCGGCGATCGTCGCGACGACATCGCAGGCCGACTCGCACGGCCATGTGCACGTGCTCATCGGAGGGCATTCGAGTGAAGCACCGTGCACTGGTGAGGAGCGGTGCAGAGTCTCATGACTCATCCATTTGACCACGTAGAGTGGCGACAATGGGGGGGTGGTCACGGAAGACCACCGTAGAAATCGGAGCAACGATGCATCACTTCCCCGGCACTACCCACGCCCCGTCTGGAGTCACCTGGCTCCGCCACACCCTGCGCGGACGCACCAAGACGTGCCTGGTTCTTGGCGCCCTGCTCGCCGGAACAACGCTCGTGCCGATCATTGCGGCCCAGCCCGCGTCGGCCGCCGGATACGACCCCAGCACCGACGCGTACTCGATGGCCGCACTCACCTCGCAAACGGGGGCCACGGCGTGGTGGAACGCCGGCTTCACGGGGCGGGGAGTCGACATCGCGGTCATCGACACCGGCGTCTCACCGGTCCCCGGCCTTGACACTCCCGGCAAGATCATCCACGGCCCCGACCTCTCCCTCGAATCCCAAGCCCCCAACCTGACCCGCCTCGACACCAACGGGCACGGCACCTTCATGGCCGGCCTCATCGCCGGGAAAGACGCCACCCTTACGGCACCGTATGCCAATGCCCCAGCCACCGCCTACCGCGGTATGGCCCCCGATGCCCGAATCGTCAGTGTCAAGGTCGGCACCGCCGACGGCGGCGTCGACGTCACCCAAGTGATCGCCGCCATCGACTGGATCGTCCAGAACAAGAACAGCAACGGCTTGAACATCCGGGTCATCAACCTGTCGTACGGGACGAACTCGTTGCAGGCAGCTGCTGTCGACCCGCTCTCGTATGCGGTCGAGCAGGCATGGAAGCGCGGGATCGTCGTGGTCGTTGCCGCCGGGAACTCCGGCTACCAGCGTGGCAAGGGCGCGCCAGGGTTGGCGAACCCGGCTTACAACCCCCTCGTCATAGGTGTCGGCGGCTATGACTCGATGGGCACGGCGATCCCCAATGACGACGTGATGGGCGCGTATTCGGCGAGTTCGAGCGGATGCGGGACGAAATGCAAGAACCCCGACTTCGTCGCCGTGGGCTCACACCTCCAGGGCCTTCGGGTCGCCAACGGGTACCGTGACGTCACGAGCCCTGAAGGTCGCATCGATGCCCGGTACTTCCGGGGGTCCGGCACCTCGCAGGCCGCCGCGATCGCCTCCGGTACGGTCGCCCTGATCCTGCAGAAGTACCCGACCCTGACCCCGGACCAGGTCAAGCGGTTCATCGCCAGCAATGCCAAGAAGGTTCCCGGTGCCGACAGCCAGGCCCAGGGCGCCGGGGAGATCGACCTCGCCAACCTCGCCGGCAAAACCCCGGCCAGCTTCACCCAGACCTTTGCCCCGTCCAAGGGCGGCGGCACGATTGAAGACGCCCGCGGATCCGATCACCTCACGGCCAACGGCGTCACCCTCACCGGCGAGAAGGACATCTTCGGCCGGGCCATCGATACGAAAGCACTGGCTCTGGCTCAGGCCGCCGGATCATCCTGGTCCGGCGGCACCTGGAACGGATCATCGTGGTCGGGCAGTTCGTGGTCGGGGAGCTCCTGGTCGGGCTCGTCATGGTCCGGGTCGTCGTGGTCGGGCAGCTCGTGGTCCGGCAGTTCGTGGTCCGGTTCGTCGTGGTCCGGTTCGTCGTGGTCCGGCAGCAGCTGGTCCGGCTCCTCGTGGTCGGGCTCGAGCTGGTCGGGCAGCTCCTGGTCGGGCGGCTCCTGGAACTGACCAGCCGTCGAGTAGTCCGGAGGTGTTGCGTTCGGTCGCCCTGGGAGCGACTGAACGCAACATCTCTCGCGGCCGTCAGTTGAGAGCGGAGAGTTCGATACCGTCTGTAGGCAGCGGCATCGAATGAGCGAACCGGCTAGTGCACCTCACCGCCGAGGTAGCTCGCCTCAAGAAGATCACGGCGCGCCAGCAGCTCGGCCGCTGTACCGGACAGCACGAGCTCCCCATGGTTCAGCACGTAGCCACGGTCGGCGATGGACAGGGCCATGTGCACGTGCTGCTCAACGATGAGGACGGCCGTGCCGGTCTCATCGGCGATCCGACGCACGATCGGGATCATCCGCTCCACGATGATCGGCGCCAGGCCCATGCTCATCTCGTCGACGAGAAGTGCCTTCGGTTCCGAGACCAACGCGCGAGCCATGGCCAGCATCTGCTGCTCGCCGCCGGAGAGAAGTCCGGACAGTCGGCTTCGCAACGGCGCAAGCGCCGGGAAGAGCTCCATGGCGCGCTCCATGGCGACCTTTTGCTGCGCTCGCGGGCCGGTGAGTCCGAGTCGCAGGTTCTCGGCCACCGTGAGGTCGAAGAACAGCGACCGATCCTCGGCCACATGGGCCAGGCCGCTGCGGGCGACCAGGTGCGGCTTGCCGAGCGGGATCTCCTTGCCGAACACCTCGACCGATCCGGCGACCGGGCGGAGGATCCCCGAGATCGTGAGCAGCGTGGTCGTCTTACCGGCGCCGTTGGGGCCGAGCAACGCCACCACTTCGCCCTTGCCGACATGGAGGTCAAGGTGACGGACGACGGGAATCCCGCCGTAACCGGCGGCCAGGCCGGATACCTTGATCACGGTCTCGGGCGGGGCGGTGACTGTGCTCCCGCTGCGTCCAAGGGAAGTCGGGCTTTCGGACTGACTCATCAGTGGTTCCTTCCTGCTGCCGCGGCAGCGGCAGCACCTTCCTGGGCTTGCAGTTCGCCGGCCTCGGCGCCGAGGTACGCGCCGATCACGGCCGGGTTGGTTCGGATCTGATCAGGCGTGCCTTCAGCGATGATGCGGCCGAAGTCGAGCACGTAGATGTAGTCGCACACATTGAGCACGAGGCCCATGTCGTGGTCGATGAGGAACACCGTGATGTCCTGTTTCAGGAAATCACGCAGATGCGAACCGAGGGTTTGCGACTCGGCGGTGTCCAGACCGGCGGCAGGCTCGTCGAGGAGCACCACCTTCGGGCGGCTGGCCAACGCGCGAGCGACGCTCACGAGCTTGCGCTGACCGTGCGACAGGTCGAGCGTGAGACGATCGCGCAGATCGCCGAGGCTCATGATGTCGAGCGCCCACTCGGCCTGCTCCGACGCCGCAAGACGGCGGTTCGGCCGGACGAGATCGGTGAGGAACGACGTGAACGAAGGACGCTCGGCGTGGACGAGGAGGTTGTCCCACACGGTGAGGTCGTCGAAGAGTTCGAGCGACTGGAACGTGCGGGTGAGACCGGCGTCGGCACGCTGCGCGGGGGACAACGACGTGATGTCGCGTCCGTCGAAGTGCACGGTGCCGCGGGTCGGCGGGGTGAAGCCGGTGATGGCGTCGATGAAGGTCGTCTTGCCGGCGCCGTTGGGGCCGATCAGCCCGCACACCATGCCGGACTGCACGACGAGATCGACGTCATCGTTGGCGTTGAGTCCGCCGTAGGAGACGGTGAGCCCTTTGGCTTCGAGGATCGCAGTCATGACGGATCAGGCTCCCTGCTCGGTAATGGTCGCGGTGGGTGCCGGGGCGCCATGGCCCGGTGCTCCGCGGGCCGGTGCGCCGTGCGCGGCAGCCTCGCCCTTCGTCACTACCCGCTTGATGAACCCGTAGAGGTCCTTCGAGATGCCCCGGAAGAAGATCCCGCTGAGCGGCACGAGCAGGAGGAACCAGGTCCGCCACTCCTCAGCCTTGTTCCACAGCAGGAGAGCGACCGGAATCGAGGCGATTGCCGCACCAGGAC
>JANOHI010000063.1:0-2368 GCA_031406385.1 Acidimicrobiia bacterium | reverse complement strand
GAAGGAGTTCTGCGGGAACGACGACCGTCTCATGGGCGTGGCGATCATCCCGCTCGACGATCCCCAGCGTGCATTGATCGAGCTCGACTGGGTTCTCGAGGGCGGCTTCAGTTCCGTGTGGGTGCCCCATCGCTCGTGCGGTGACAAGTCGCCGGGACATGTCGAGCTCGAGCCGTTCTGGGCCCGCCTCGCCGAGTCCGGCACACCATTCCTCCTCCACGTCGGCGGCGCCCCGCTGCAGCTCGGCAAGGCGTGGATGAACAACGGACGCGCCCCGGTGAAGGACTGGATGGGCGGCGGCGAGAACGTACGGAGCAAGGACGCGGCGATCATGCACCAGGCCCCCGAGACGTTCCTCAGCGCGATGATCATGGATGGCGTGTTCGAACGTGAGCCGAACTTGCGCGGTGCTGCCGTCGAGCTCGGCGCCGGATGGGTGCCCGAGCTCCTGCGTCGCCTCGACATGGTCTGCTCGACCTACGCCCGGGTCGACCACAACCTCGCCGGGTTCACGCGGACGCCGAGCGAGCAGCTCACCCAGCAGATGGGGTTCACGCCGTTCGTGTTCGAAGACGTCGCCCGTCTCGTCGCCGAGTCCAACGACGACCTCTACCTGTTCTCCAGCGACTACCCCCACACCGAAGGGGGACGCGATCCGATCGCCCGCTTCGAGAAGTGTCTCGCCGACGCGTCCCCGGTCGTGAAGGACAAGTTCTACGCCGAGAACTTCCTTCGCCTCTATCCGAACGCCGCCTGATCGCTGCCCGGTAAGCTGGCGACCCGCTTCAGCGGACCGTTAGCTCAGCTGGTAGAGCACCGCCCTTACAAGGCGGGTGTCGGGGGTTCGAGCCCCTCACGGTCCACAGCTGTTACCGAAACTCCGGGCAGGGGCAATCGACAAACGGCCTCCGTTTTGCGGTCACGCGGTGGCAGACTGACATCATGTCTCGCATCTCGATCGAGCTATCCGAGGAGTTCGAGGTAGACGCCACGCGCCTTGCCGATGTCTGCGTGAGGTATGGGGTCGCCGAGCTTGCGGTGTTCGGTTCAGTGGCAAGAGGAATGGCAACGCCGACGAGTGACGTCGATCTGCTTTATGTGATGGCACCAGGCAGCTCTCTCGGCTTTTCGATCAATCGCTTGGAGGACGAGCTCGCTGAGGTGTTCGGTCGTCGTGTCGATCTCGTTTCCAAGCGCGCCGTTCATCGGATGCTGCGCGAGAAGGTGCTCGCGGAGGCTCGGACGTTGTATGCGGCGTGACGCGTTGCTGCTGGCCGAGATCGTGAACGTCGGCTGTTGTCTTCCCCTCGCAGTGGTACCATATCTTGTACGACTCCGAAGGGACGCACGATGGCCATCACCGCGAGCGAAGCACGCAAGAACCTCTTCCCCCTGATCGAGCAGGTCAACGAAGACCGCACCCCGGTCGAGATCACGTCCAAGCGCGGTGATGCTGTGCTCATCGGAATCGACGACTACCGGGCTCTCGAGGAGACCGCCTACCTCCTGCGGTCGCCGGCCAACGTGCGGCGGCTCCTGGAGAGCTTGGAGCAGGCCCGTGCAGGAAAGGTTCAGCAGCACGAACTCGACCGATGAGGTTCGTCTTCACGCCCCATGGGTGGGCGGACTACACCTTCTGGCAGGCGACGGACCGTGCAACGTTGAAGCGCATCAATCGCCTGCTCGACGACGTTGCCCGTGATCCTTTCGGGGGGATCGGGAAGCCCGAGCAACTCCGTCACGCGCTCGCCGGAGCCTGGTCGCGCCGAATCGACGGGGAACACCGGCTCGTGTCCCTTGTCGACGGGGACGACATCGTGATCCTGCAGGCGCGATACCACTACGGCTGAGTGGCGAACTCACGCAGCGGGCCGCGATACATCCGTGCTCGACTTCGGCGACGGTTCCTTGTGCACGACGTTGCTCTGAGAGCAACGAGGCGCACGCGGAGCGGTAGACGGGGCCCGGTATCAGCGGACGGGGATGATCCGAGAGATTGCGCCGGCCTCGTAGTCGACGACGAGGAGCTCACCCTTGGCATCGCGTCCGAACGCGGAGACCATGTCGGTGGTGAGTTGGGTGCTCCAGTCTTTGCTGTCGACCGCGGCCGTGCCGTCGTAGCGGAAGCTTCGGATCCATCCGAAGCACCAGTCGGCGTAGAAGTAGTGGCCGTCAAGTTCGGGGATGGCCGCTCCGCGATACACCTCGCCACCGACGATGGAGCAGCCCTTGTCGACATCGTTGTGACGGACTTCGAAAGCCGGTGCGACGAGCGGTGTTGCCGGGGTGCCTTTGAGGTACGGCTTGGTTCCCTGCATGATCGGCCAGCCGAAGTTCAACCCCGGAGCGTCGAGCTTCACGATATTGA
>JANOHI010000001.1:0-17783 GCA_031406385.1 Acidimicrobiia bacterium | reverse complement strand
GCCTTCGGCTCTTGGGGCTGGGGGGGCCGAGTCCGCCAGATCCGCTGAGCCGCTCCAGGACACCAACCACGGTTGCGCCAACGGACGAACCCGGGCGCAGCGTCGGGATCATGACAACAGACTCCGGAACGAAGACCTACGACAAGATCTACATCGACGGGGCGCGGGTTCCGTCGGCCGGCACCGGATCCATCGACGTGATCAACGCGTCGACCGAAGCCGTGATGGCCACGATTCCGGAAGGCACCGCGGCCGACGTCGACGCTGCTGTGGCGACAGGTCGGGTGGTTGGCGGGATGGCCAACCACCCACGCGAGATCCGGGCTACATCACCTTGGTGAGACCGCCGTCGACGACGATCACGTTGCCGGTCATGTAGGTGTTGCGGAGGCAGGCGAGCACGGCCTCGGTGCAATCGTCCGGTGTGGCCGACCGCTTGAGCGGAGCCATCGCGGCCACGCCTGCGTGCATTGCGTCCCAGTCCTCTGTCCATGGGGTCGCGACGAGGCCGGGAGCAACGGCGTTGCATCGTATGGGTCCGTACGACTTCGCGAGCAGGACGGTCATCTGGTTGAGGGCCGCTTTCGTCATCGAATACGCCATCGAGCTGCCCATCGGACGGATGCCGGCAATCGAGGTGATGTTCACGATGTTCGGATCGGTGCTGGCCCGCAGCAGCGGTATCGCCGCCTTGGTGAGCCACCATGTGCCGAACACGTTCACCTCGAAGGTCTTGCGGAAGATCTCGTCGGTCAGCGCGTCGAGATCCGCATGGGGCACAACCGAGGTCCAGCCGGCGTTGTTGATGAGGATGTCGAGCTGGCCGAACTTGGCGATCGTCGCGTCGAGGAGTGCCTGTCCTTGGGCCTGGTCCGAGATATCGGCACGAACGTAGAGACCCTCCGTGGCAAGCGAGGCGGCGACCGCCTCACCCGCTTCGACCGACGACGACGAGTTGACCACTACATGCGCTCCCAGCGACGCAAGGCGCTCGGCGACGGACTGGCCGATACCGCTGGAGGAACCGGTAACGATGGCGACCTTCCCGGTGAATTCGGCGGATGGGACGAGCGGTGAGGAAGACATCCCAGCACCCTACCGAGTCGACCCCCGTGTCGGCCGCAGCGGTGTTGTGGTTGCTTGCGCCAGGTTGTCGAGTTGGCGACGTATGCATCCAGCCACACAAGTCGCCAACCAACCACACAACCGGATGCCAGCCCCGAATGCCCGAGAGGCGACGACCGAGGTCTGCGTGTCCGCCACGTCAGGAGACGTCGGTCGATGTCGTCGGTGCGGCAGCGGCAGTTCCGGCGGCCACGAGCTCCGAAGCACTGCGGGCCGAGCGGCGGCGCAGAACCCGGTAGAGCGGGAAGCCGAGGAGGAGGCCGAGCACGAGGAACGGCAGCACCGCCGCCGCGGCGACGAGGATATTGCGCAGCGCGCTGGCGAACGTCTCCATCGCATCGTCGAACGCCTTGGCGACGCCGGTCTTCGGCGTGGCCGGTGGAGGCAGGGAATCGTCGAACATGGTCACCCCGATGGTGGCGAGTGAGGTCTGATCGGCGAGCTGCTTCTGCCGGGCGAGGAGGGATTCGAGGTCGGCCTGACGACGGGAGAGTTCGCCCTCGATTGCCGCGACATCGGCGATCGACTGGGCCTTCTCGTAGAGAACCTGCATACGACTGATGCTCGCCTTCGCGCTGATGATGCGGCTATCGACGTCGACGACTTCAGACGTGACGTCCTGGGCGCCAACGTTTCGGCTCGTGACCACCCCGAGCGTGTCGAGGCGCTTCAGCAAGCCGTCGAAGCGGGCCGTGGGAACACGCAGCCGCATGGTGATCGAGGAGGTCTTGACCGGACCTGCGCCTACGACGCCGTCGTCATCAAAGGGCACCGGTGCGGTCACCGCCTGCTCGGTCTCGACGTAACCTCCAGCAGTCGACACAGACGCTCGCAGGGTCGCTGCAGCGGTCGATACGTTCTTCGTTCGAATCGACACGTCAGCGGTCGCGATGATCTTGCGGTCGATGGGGAACGACCCGATGCCCGTCGCCGCTTCGTTGCCCGACGAGACATCGCCGGGCGCATTGGGAGCCGCAGCCGGCCTATCGAGGGCGCCGCCCATGGCCATCTCCTCGGTCTCGGCGGCGAGCGACTCCCTGGTCTTGAGATCAACGGCTTGATCGCTCGACGAACGTTCCGAGGCAACAGGTGCGGACGAGTCGTTACTGCAGGCGCCGACTCCGGCGAGGAGCGCAAGGGCAACTCCCGCGGACAGCAACACCCGTGATGCACGCAAGCTTCTGGGCTTCGAAGCGCTTTGGTCGGGTCGTCGCGTGAGCTTGGTGATCATCTCGTGTCCTCTCGGAGCGGACACCGGTGTGTCCATGATCAACTCCGACGACCGGGCGCCGCCCGCTGGTTCCCGTTCCGCCGGCACAACCACGAGACTGGAACCCGATGGAGCCGTTTGACCCACTCGATCCCGGCGTCCTCGGTCGGTGGGTCGCGCTTGCCGCACATGGAGCGACGATCGGCATCGACGCGTGGTGCTCGCGGCCGGGTTGGGGTTTGGCGGTCCACGACTCCTTCGCGTCGGAGGACGACGAGATGGTCTGTCTCGCCGACGGCGCGGGCATCGGCGTCTTCGGCCGGATGACCGGCGCGGACGGTACCCCGGCGCTCGTGCCGCTCGACCGTGTGTGGGGGTTCGGCTCCCCGATCGTCTGCGAGGTGGACGACACCGAATCGGTGACCGCCCACATCGCCGACCGGCTCATCGCCGACCCGTCGTGGAAGGTATGCGCACTGAGCGGCATGGCAGAGGGCGAAGCTCTCGATCGCGCGGTGATCAGCTCGTTCGGTCGCCACGTGTCGCTCTACGCCGGCGAGACACGGACTCGCTGCCGGGCCTCCCTCGACGGCGGCATCGACGGCTACCTGGCCCGCCGTTCGAGAGAGCACCGGCGCAACATCCGCCAGGCCGAGCGCCGTTCCGCTAATCGAGGAATCACGTTCGAGATCGACGATGGGCGCGACCCGGCGATGACGATCTCGCGCCTTCACGCAGTTGAGCACCGAAGCTGGAAGGGACTCGAGGGCTCAGGAATCGAGAGCCCGGAGATGGCGGCGCTGTATGCACGCCTCGTCCGCGACCTCGGAGGGACGGGCGCGCTTCGATGCGTGTTCGCCCAGACCCTCGATGATGACGGCAACGCTCGGGATGTCGGCTTCATCCTCGGGGGCGTGCTCGGTGACACCTACCGGGGACTGCAGATCTCCTACGTCGAGGAATACCGGGACCTCGGCATCGGAAATCTTCTGCAATGGCACGAGGTTCAACGTATGTGCACAGAGCAGATGCAGACCTACGACCTTGGCATGGACATCGACTACAAGCGCCGCTGGGCAGAGCAGCTGTTCGAAACCCGCACGGTGCTTGCCGTTCGGCGCTGACCGTTTCGGGGCGAGAACGAAGGAACTGTTCATCGTGCCGAAAGCAGTCCTGCGCCCGGCGAAGGATCAAGCGCAATAGCGTTGCGTCATGGTCACCGACGTCACGCCAGCCCGCCGACGCATCCGTGCCGCCCTTGTCGTGGTGAGCGCGACGGAGAGCATCGAAGGCGGGGTCGTCGAGGTCACCGGGAATCGGATCACCCACGTTGGCTCCGCTCCGACGGCGGAACCGGTCGACGAGGAGATCGACGCGACCGAGTTCCTCGTGATCCCGGCGTTCGTCAACACCCACGCCCACACCAGCCAGCAACTCGGGCGTGGCCTGGCCGACGATGTCGACCTCCTCACCTGGCTACGAGACCGTATCTGGCCCTACGAAGCCGCTCTCACGCCCGCCGACTCCGAGATCTCGGCGCTGGCGTGTGCCGCGGAGCAGATCCGCAACGGCGTGACGCTGCTCGCCGATCCCGGCGGGCAGCACGTCGACGCCATGGCTGCCGGTATTGCGCGTTCCGGCATCCGGGCCTTCGTCGCTGCCAGCGCCATGGACTCCGGAATCGGGTTGCCTGAGGGTTGGACCCCGTCGACCGAGGAGATGCTCGCCCGTCAGGAGGATCTGTACGGCCGAGTGGACGGGGGTGCCGACGGACGGGTGCGTTTCTCCTGGACACTGCGCACGATCTTCAACTGCTCCGACGAACTGATCGAGCAGACAGCAGCGCGCGCCAGGGAGGCCGGACGACCGCTACAGATGCACATCGCCGAGGTGCCGGAGGAAAACGCCCATGTGCAAGAGACACGGGGCACCACGACCGTTCGCCACCTGAGCCGGCTCGGCGTGCTCGGCCCGGGCTTCCTCGGCGCACACGCGGTGTGGATCGATGCCGAGGAACGCAAGCTGCTCGCCGAATCAGGAGCCGCCGTCTCCCACAACGTTGCGTCGAACCTCCGCATCCTCGGCTTTCCCCGCATTGCCGACCTCGTCGATGCCGGCTGTCTCGTCGGCCTCGGGACCGACGGTGCACCCTCGAACAACCGCATGAGCATCCTCGACGAGATGTGGGCGGCATCGATGGTGCAGAAGGCACTCCGTGGCGATCCGGCAGCGTTTCCCTCGTCGACCGTCCTGAACATGGCGACGGCCTGGGGTGCCAAGGCACTGGGGATGGGCGACGAGCTCGGCACCTTGCGCATTGGCAATCTCGCCGACCTCGTCCTCATCGACCCGCTCACGCCAACCATGGCGACGGCCCACGACCTCGTAAGCGCGCTTGTCACCTCGTGCACGTCGGCGAACGTGCACTCGGTCATGTGCGACGGGTCGTGGGTGATGCGCAACCGCGAGATCACCGCATTCGATGAACGCGAAGTCCTCCTCGAAGCTGCTTCACGTTCACGCGACGTCGCCCGGCGCATCGGGCTTCGCCGATAGGGGCAGGGCAGGGTGGCCGCTCTCGTTCGCTCCGTCCCTCGGGGCGGTACGGAGTGAACGATTTCTACCCCGCCGCCATCACGCTGCGAGCCAGCTATCGATGCCGGCCAGCGCGGATGCCTTCACCGCATCGGATGCACCGCTGAACTCGATGGAGCAGCGCGCGATGTGGGCCATCCGGGCATCGTCGAAACCGAGCTGGTCGCGGCACAGCTGATACTCGTCGAGCAGGCCGGGCCCGAAGAGCAATGGATCGTCCGCGTTCACCGAGCACGGCACACCGGCGTCGAGAAGGGCCGGGAGGGAATGATCGTCGAGAGTCGGGAAGACCGAGAGCATCAGGTTCGACGTGGGGCACACGTCGAGACAGATCCGCTCCTCCGCGAGTCGCTCGACCAGGCCGGGCACTTCGAACGAGCGCACACCGTGCTCGATGCGGTGGGCGCCGAGGAGATCGATCGAATCAGCGACGAACTGCCCGTGCTCCAACTCCCCGGCGTGCGGGGTGCTGAGCAGCCCTCCCTCGCGGGCGATCTGGAACGCGTCGATGAAATCTCCCGGCGGGTGGCCGACCTCGTCGTTGTGCAGCCCAAGGCTGACGACACCATGCTCGCGCAGCGAGACGGCCAGACGGGCGAGTTCGGCGGCCTCGGCGCCTGACTCCATCACGCGGTCGACTCCGACCATCCAGCCGATCGCGAGGCCGTGCCTCGCCGCCGCTTCGCCGAACACTTCGATGACGAACTCCCAGCAGGCACGGTCACTCGGGAAGCGATGCCGGTAGTTGATCGCGCCGAACGCCGGCTCGAGATACACGGCGCCGTCGGCGACGTGGTCGACCATGATCTCGTCGGCGAGCCGCTCCCAGTCGTCGCGCTCGCGAAGCACTTCGATGGCGCCGACGTACATGTCCGAGAACGCTGCGAACGTGCCATAGCCGCGGATCTCCGGCATCACCATGTCGTACTTCGCCGCCAGGTCGGCCAGCGTCGATGGTCGCATGCCCGCTTCGAGATGGATGTGTAGGTGGGCTTTGGGCAGAGTGACGAGGTCACGCATGGACGGGCTCCGGAGTAGACACTGGGTTGGACGTTCCTGGGGAAACAAGGTTGTGCGGGATCGACGATGGCACACCCAGATCAGCAAGCGCGCGTCGATAGGCCAACGCGAAGCGATCCATCGGCAGATGCAGCTCGTCACGAGCAGCGAGCGGCAAACCGATGGGATCCTGCGACTGGACCATCGCCCGGTCCGGAGCCCACACGGCTTCTTCGATCGCCGCATACTGGGCGTCGTCGATCGCCACATCGAGCGGGAACGCGCAGCCCCAGAAGACCATGGTGCGATCGACGTCGAGCGGCGTCGAATGGATGAACATGACCGATCCCGGACCGCTCGCACCACCGAGAAAGACCGAGCACGGAAGTTGCACGTCGTACGCAAAGCGGCCGAGAGCGCGTCCCTTGTCGAGCTGGGGAATCGAAACGCACGACCCATCGGAGCGGAACGACCACGAGTGATACGGGCATACGAGACAGCCGTGCGGATCGATTGTGCCAAGGGAAAGATCGACACCACGATGCGGGCACTGGCGAGCAACGGCTCCAAGCGAGCCATCGCCTCCGCGCCACAGCGCGAACGGTCGCCCGAGCAGTTCCACCGGCACCACTGAGCCGGGCGCGAGGTCAGCGGAGCGAGCGACGATGTGCCAGTACGGCGCCAACGCGTCGAGCCACGACGCCCGGTACCGCTCGGCGTCGGCGTGCCCTCCGACCACGAGCCGACGGGGATCGCTACGGCTCACTGATAGATCCCTGGCGGAGGATCCCAGCCGGTCAGCACATGACGACCCACTTCTTCGTGCTTCCAATCGACGGGGTCGTGGAGCGAAAGCGTGCGGGCGTTGCGCCAGTAACGGTCGAACCCGTTTGTCCTCGCCGCGCCGCGTGTGCCGAGCAGCGCGAAGATCTCCGACGTTGCCCTGACCGCAGCCCGTGACGCTGCGGCTTTGGCGGCGTAGATCGGAACGGCAAGTTCCGTCCGCGAGATCTCACCATGTTCGAATGCATCGAGCAGATCACCCGTCGCCATGGTCGCGTGGTAGGCCGCCGTGAGATCAGTCACAAGCTCACCGCACAGACGTCGGACCATCGGATCATCCGTTGCTGCGTCGACACCGGCCGACGGCCATGGTCGAGCCTGGTCGCGCACGAACGGCGCGGCCGCAGCAACTGCGCCGAGTCCGATTCCGACGAGGACCGCGGCAAATCCCGCCTGATAGCGAACGGCGTTCTGTGGCAGTGGAGCGCGTCCCGGCTCGCTCGCCCGTGCCTCCGTCGGAACAGCGACGTGGTCGAAGGTGATGGTGCCGGAGTCGGTTGCCCGCTGACCGAGCGCGTCCCAGTCACGATGCACGGTCATACCGTGTGTACCGCGACCGACGAGCGACAGTTGAAAGCCCAGAAGTGGGTTCGTGTCGATCCCCGGAACCGTCGGATTGAACGCCCACACGGCGACCTCGTCGGCCTCCGCCGCGCCGGTCGTGTAGATCTTCGTCCCGTTGATCTCATAGCCGTCGGCGGTCGGGAGCACGACTGACGTCCACGGGTCGTCGACCTTCCTCCCCGTCTCGGCGACGGAGAGTCCGATGATGTGTCCGTCAGCAAGAATGCGGGAAGCCAACGGACCCCGAAGGCCCGGAGGGCAGTAGACGAAGATCTCGCGAACCAGTTCGTCATGCACCTTGAACACCTGGGCCACGGCCGAGTCCGCCATGCCAAGGCGAACCTGTGCTTCGAGCGAGGCGCGATGACCGGACCCGACGCCACCGAACTCCATCGGCACACCCAACCCGAGGATGCCGGTCTCCCGAAGCATCGCCACGCTCTCCGTCGGGTAGCGACCGAGCACATCGTTCCCAGCCGCCAGCTTCTCCAACGAGTCAATATGCGCGCAGAGCTTGGTGAGGGCAGCGGTTTCGGTATCAGGAAGCCGAGGAACCGGGATGACCGAGCCGAGCAGGGGCGGAAGGGTCATAGGACAAGGGCTCCTCGGGGATCGAACAACTCGTGGACGGGTTCGCCGTGCACGGGGCAGCGGCAGCAGACGAGACCGGGAAGCGGCGTGAGGACGGCATCGACGAACGACTGCGTCGCCACGTCGATCAGGCCCTTCTCGGTCAGGCCGAGATCGGGGACTCCGGCAAGGCCGACGAAGGCCAGGATCATGAAAGGAGCGGCGAGTACGGCGCCGAGCGATGCGGCTGCCTCGTTCACCGCGATGGACTGTTCACGAACGACTTCCCACGGCTGATCGCTCATGATCCCGGCAACCGGTAGGGGGCAGGTGGCGAGCACTTCGCCGTCCGCCACCGCCACGTAGCCCCCGCCGATGGATTCGGCTACGCGTGCGGCATGGAGCATCTCCTCGGGCGACGTACCCAGCACGACCAGGTTCTGGTTTTCGCAGTTCGTGGTGGCGGCGATTGCTCCACGACGAAGGCCGAACCCGCGAACGAAGCCGAGGCCGACCGTCTCCGTCGCGTGATGACGGTCGACGATGGCGATCGACAGCACATCGCGTTGCGTGTCGCACTGCACGACACCACCCACCACCGGGAGCTCCGCGTGGAAGGCCCGTTTGAAGTACCCGTCGTACATCTCCGAGGCCTGCACCCAGACCGACGGTGCCGACGGATCCGGTGCGGCAACCGCGAAGTTCGCGGCGCTCAGCGTCGGGGAGAGCCGAACGGTCCCGCGGGTCCACTCCGGGATGTCGTCATCCACAGAGAAGGTCGGCGCTCCATCCGCAGCCACAAGGTCTCCACCGACGAACACCATGGACGGACGTGGGTCGGCCAGATCGTCGAGGACGAGAAGATCGGCGAGGCGGCTCGGTGTGACCGAACCGAGAAGATGGTCGAGGCGGAAGTGGATCGCTGCGTTGAGCGTGGCCATGCGGATCGCCATCCACGGCTCGACGCCGGCAGCGACGGCCTGGCGCACGTGATGGTCGATGTGACCCTGCTCGTGGAGATCATCCACGTGCTTGTCGTCGGCGCAGAAGCACAGATGGTGCAGACCCGATCCGAGCGCGTCGAGGTCGGCGAGCACGCTCGGGCAGTTGTCGTTCATCGACCCGGACATCACCGCAATCAACGTTCCGAGACGCAGGCGTTCGAGGACCTCCTCGGTCGTCACCGCATTGTGATCGTCACCCACGCCACCGGCGAGATATGCCCACAACGGCTCGCCGCTCAGCCGCGCAGTGTGCCCCGTGATGCGCTTTCCGGCAGCCAACGCGTGCCACTGGTTCGTCGCCGAATCGAGCGAAAGGTTGAACGGGTTGCCCTCACCCAAGCTTGTTGCATTCGGTCGAGCGACCCGATCGCGCACCTCATCGAACCCGACGACCGCGCCGCCGAGCTCCATCCCCGGAAGTCGGGGCACTTCCGGAGAGATCTGCTGGAAGATCCGCATCGGCGCCGAGGTGGAACCGACAAAGTCCATTCCTCGGGCACCGACCACGTTCGCGATGCAGTTCGGATCGGCGAGAAGCGTCGTGGTCCCCTTCGGCACAATGAGACGAGCCAGTTCGCCAGGCGGGAGCATCGTGTATTCGATGTGGATGTGGGCGTCGATGAACGACGGCGTGACGAATCGACCCGCCACGTCGATGACCTCGGGGGCGTCGAAATGACCGACCGGGGTCAACGCGGCAATGTGCCGCCCAGCGATCACCACGTCGCGATCCAAGATCTCCCCGGTGTGAACCGACAGCACCCGCCCGCCCCGAAGGATTCGGTCTCCCGCCTCGCTGCCGTTGGCGACCAGACGAAGACGCTGCAGCTGTTCGGGGGTTGGCAGAAGGTCTGCCGCGAGGAAGGCCACGATTTCCCCTACCGCCGTTTCCCGGCCAGGAGCGCTCCGGTGGAGAGCCCTCGCTGCGCAGCCATGAAGCACGCATCGAGGCTTGTCTGCGCAAGACCGGTGATGACTTCGTCGGACCAGCTGAACATCTGCGCGCATATCGCGTATTCACTGACGAGATCGTTGGCGAGAAACGCCGGGTCGTCGGTGTTGACGCTTACCGGCACGCCGGCAAGACGCAGCGCATCGATCGGATGCTCGGCGAGCGATGGAACGATGCCGAGCGTGATGTTCGACGACGGGCAGACACCCAGCGGCATTCGGCGATCCGCCAACTCGTGCACCAGCGCCGGGTCCTCGATCGCCCGGACCCCATGGTCTATCCGATCGGCTCCGAGCACGTCGATGGCGTCGCGAACTCCCTCGGGCCCACTCGACTCACCGGCGTGGACGGTGCGACCGAAGCCGGCCTCACCTGCTCTGCGGAATGCGTCGGCAAAACGAGCGCCGGTCCGACCCGCGACGGCCTCGTTGCCATCGATCGAAAGGGCGACCACTCGGGGATGGGCGATCTCGATCAGCCGATCCACGAGTCCGAGTGCTTCGGCCGCCGACTGCTGCCGGAGAACGCTGACGCACACTCCAACGGGTGGTAAGCCGTCGAACTCCGCGTCGGAAAACCCGGCATCGAGGGCATCAACCAGCCCGACCAAGTTGCCATTCCACGGATGCCAGTGGGTCGGGTTGACGATGATGTCGGCGACCACAACACCGGAACGGCCGGCCCGCTCGGCATAGCGATATGCCGCGGCGTGCACTTCGTCACGGGTCCGTACGAGCGAGCAGGACCACGAGAGGAAGTCGAGGAAGTTGTCGAACGAGGAGAACTCGAAGAGCCGATCGGCCGGTCGGGGTAACTGCTCCCTATGGGTCGCGGCGAGCGCGACGAGGTCATCGACCTCGAAGCACCCTTCGAGATGAACATGCACCTCGGCCTTGCGCAGTCCGCCGATCGCCAGAGCGTCCATCGGTCAGCGCTCGGCGAGACGGTCCGGCGCATACTTGGCGAGCACTGCGCTCTCGAGCGCCGTCACGAACGCAACGAGAAGCATCGACAGGAGTGTCACGACGACAACCGCGGCCCAGAGTCGGGCGTATTTGCTCGAGGTCGTGGACAACAGCATGAGATTTCCGAGCCCGTCGCCCGTCGTGAGCCACCCATTGATAAGCGCGCCGAGAATCGCGGCGGGCGCCGTGACCTTGGCTGCCGCGAAAAACGCCGGCAGCGCCGCCGGAACGCGAGCTTTCAGGAAGTAGTGCCATTTCGAGGCATGCAGCGCCTTGAGCAGGTCGAACTGCTCTTTGGAAAGCGACCGCAGACCGAACGTCATGAACACCAGCGTGGGGAACCACACGATGATCGCAACGACGATCATCGAACCCAACAGATCGCGTCCGAAGAGATAGGCGAGCAGCGGGATCATGGCGACGATCGGGATCGAACGGAGGGCCAGCGCAATTGGCATCACTGCTCGCTCGACCGCCTTCGAGAGCACGAAGATCACCGAGACGGCGACAGCGAGAAGCGTACCGACGATGTAGCCGAGACCGGCCTGCCACATCGTCTCCCCCGTCGCCGACCAGATCTCCGATCGGCGCTCGGCTCCCCGTGTGGGATCGGTCAGGTAGTCCCACACATCGGTTGGGGTCTTGCCGACGTAGCTCCCGACATTGGCCACCTTCAAGAAGAGATACCAGAGCCCGACGAGTACTGCGGCGGTCAAGACGAACGCGACAAGCGCGTTCGCCGTCCGTCCGAGGGCAATCCGCCACACCGCGAGCGAGTTCTCGTCGGCGATGGGACGACCGACGTTTTCTGCTGCGAGGGGTGCGGTCGCGCTCACTGACCGGCCTCCTTCGGGGCCCACGTGGTGAGTGATCGTCCGACGGCGGCGATGGCGAGATACCCGATGCCGGCAACCGCGGTGGCCACGACGGCGACACCCCAGACGCGTTCGGTCTGTACGTTTCGCTGCGCATTGATGAGCGCGACCCCGAGGCCAGTCTCCACCCGGCCGAGGAACTCACCGATGATCGTTCCGAGCACCGCAGCCGGCGCGGAAATCCGGAGTGCGGTGAACAGCGGTGGCAGGCTGGCCATGAGCCGAACCTTGCGCAACTGTGTGAGTTTTCCGCCACCGAGGGCCGAGATCACCTCGAGACTCGTTCGATCAGCTGCGTGCAATCCGCTGATCGTTCCGACCAGGGTCGACAGGATCACGGCGAGGGACGCGAGCGTGATCTTTGGGGCGTTCCCATTGAGCGTCACCTGGAAGATCGGACCCAAGGCGATGATCGGCAGCGATGTGACGGCGACCGCGATGCGCAGCGCCCACCGTTCGAGCGATGGCACGATCACCGTGAAGAGTCCGATCGCGATGGCGACCGCATTTCCCCACAACCAACCCCATGCCGCACCCGCAGCGGTGGCCTTGATGTGCACGGTGTAAGACGACCAATTACCCGTAAGCTCACTTACCACCTGCGAAGGAGGTGGAAGAACGCTACGTCCCTCGAGAAGGACGCGAGCCGCGAACTCCCACGCAACAAGGAGTATGGCGACGAGAGCCAATGAGGGCGCGGCTCCCCGGAGACGACGACCGATCTCCGAAAGACGGCGTTGAACGGCACTCGAAGTCGACACTGTATTCGCCGTGTTCAATGCGCCTCGGTGTCGCCACCAGCGCCGAACAGAACGTCGCTCACGTGATCGACAAGTGCGTGGAACTCGGGGGTGCGTTGCATTGCCGCAGTCCGCGGTCGGGGAAGATCGACGGTGATGTCGGCGACGACCCTGCTCGGCCGGGGAGACATCACGATGATGCGATCGGCCAGAAGCACGGCTTCGTCGATCGAGTGGGTGACGAGGAGCGTCGTCGTCACCCGTTCCATCCAGATGCGCTGCAGCTCGAGGTTCATTCGCCGGCGCGTCATCTCATCGAGCGCGCCGAACGGTTCGTCGAGGAGCAGGATCGCCGGTTCGGTGACCAGCGCCCGAGCGATCGCGCAGCGTTGACGCATGCCACCGGACAGCTGTGCCGGGCGGGCCTTCTCGAACCCTTCCAGACCGACCAGCTTGATGAGATCTTCGACCGCCCTCGGCGCAACCTTCTTTCCGGTCACCTCGAGAGCGAGGCGGATGTTTCCCTCCACCGTTCGCCATGGAAGCAGCGCGGCATCTTGGAACGCGATGCCCAGATGATGGTTCCGGCGGGCCACCGCAGGCGGCTCGCCATGCACCAGCACGGTGCCCGACGATGGCGTCTCGAGATCCGCCAGGATGCGAAGCACCGTCGATTTCCCGCAACCCGAAGGTCCGAGAAGGGCGATGAACGCACCCTCCTCGGCCTTCAGGTCAACGTGGTCGATGGCCGTGATGGTTGACCGACCAAGCCGAAAGGACTTGGAGAGTCCCTCGATGTGCATTCCCGCACCACTCGACGGCCCAGGGGAGGAGGCGTCGTCGGCGTCGCGAATGTCCACCATTTGGTCGATCTCGGTCACAGTCATCGCGATGGTGTCAGGACAGTCCGGCCGGGAAGTCTTTGCTCATTCCGGGCGTGTAACCCTCGACGAGCGAGATGCCGTTCTTGTAGACCTCATCCATGATCTCGTTGGTGTAGTACTTCGCCATGTCGAATTCGAGTCCGAGTAGACCCAGGGTCTTGGCGTTTTCGGCGAGGTCGGCGTCGGACATAGAGAAGATGCCCTTCGTGGTGACGTCGGTGCCGCCTTCGATGAAGCGGCACTGCTCGTAGTGCTCGCCGAGCTGTGACTCCGGCTCCAAGTTGAGCTCCTTGCCGTAGACCTCGAGAGTGAGCTTCTTGGCCAGTTCCGGATCGGCGATGGACTTCTGCCAGCCCTTGGCGATCGCCGTCATGGCGGCAACGATCTCCGGCTTGCGCTCCGTGAACGCCTTCTCCGTGACTGCGTAGAGCTGCTGGTACAGCTTGAAGCCAAGGGTGTCGAGAAGCAAGATCACCGGAGTGAGCGGCTTGCCGTCTTTCTTGGTTTTCTCGGCGATCACGTATGGCTCGTTGGAGGCGAAGGAGAAGAACCCGTCGACCTCGCCCGAGAGGAGCGGCGCCGGGTCGAAGCCGGCCGGGACCTTCTTGATCTGATCGGGTCCGTCACCCTCCGTCGTGTTGAGGATCTTCAGCAGCGCCTGCCACACCGGCTCATTGGCGGCCTGTACGCCGATGGTCTTGCCGATCATGTCGGCTCCGGTCTTGATCGGGGTCTTCTCGGCCAGGGAGAGGATGCAGAACGGGTTGTCCTGGAAGTTCGCACCGATGATCTTGAGCGGCGCATCGTTGTCGCGGATGGCGCCGGCGACAATCTCCGATCCGGTGTACGTCAGAAGCGCTTTGTCCGAAAGGATGAGCGCAAGCGTGTCGACATCCGGTCCACCGGCAATGAGCTCGCTTCCTTCGAAGCCCTGCTCCTTGAAGTACCCCTCCGATTCAGCGATGTAGTCGCCGGCAAACTCGATGTTCTTGAACCAGCTGAGCTGCACTGCGATCTTGCCGTACGACGCTGCTGCTGCCGCTGCGCTCGTTTCTGCTACCGCTGCGGTGGTCTCTGCTGCCGCGGCGGTGGTCTCCGCAGCTGCTGCCTCGGTCTCGACGGCGGCTTCAGTCTCGACGGGCGCTGCTGTCGTGTCGGACGAATCGTCACTGCAGGCAGCCAGAACCCCCGGGAGTGACAAGGTGGCAAGCACACCGCTCCATCGAGCGGTCTTGCCAAGAAAGGTTCGGCGGTCAACGGGGTCGGACACGGATGATTCCTCCTAAGGAGCGCTGGGTGCGTCCAAAGAGTTTCCGATGGCTCTGTTTCGGGTTGATGACGGGAGCTCGTCAGTTCGTGAACGACTTCGTGCAACGAAACGGTTGCCGCAGCCCCGAAGCATCCCGGAAATGCTCACGACATCTCAGCTGGCGAGAACGGAACGACGGAGTTCCCGCTTCTCGTCTTCCGGCGCCCACGAGGCATCCACTGCGTCGACCGCCATCGCAACAAGGTCCTTGCGTCCGTAGCCGAAGCAGGTTGCGACAGCCAGATACTCGCCCGCCAGGTCGAGATCGGTGAGTCCGGGGTCATCAGTGTTCAACGTGGCGAGAAGACCTGCCCGGCGCATATCCGGGAACACATGGTCCGCCAGTTCGGCGCACACATCAGGGTTGATTCGAACGTTCGCACGCGGACAGACCGTAAGCGGCAGCCCCATGTCGACGGCGCGCTTCACCAGTTCGCCGTCGCTGAGAATGGAGATCCCGTGATCGATTCGCTCGCACCCGAGGACATCCAGAGCAGTGGCGATCGCCGAAGCCGGCGAATTCTCACCCTGGTGAGCCGTGCGACGCAGCCCCGCCGAAGCCGCCAGCATGTACGCGTCGGCAAAGGTCGCCGGATCAACGCCGATTTCGGTTGAATCCATGCCGACCCCGATCACCCGCTCCGTTCCCTTCGCTCCGGCTGACCGCAATGCAACAAGCTCCTCCACCTGCTCGCGAGCGGGACCCGGCCCATACTCCCGGTCAATGTCGAAGATCAGCCGACAGCGAACGCCGGTCTGCTGTTCGCCGGCGTGGAGCCCACGGTCGAGGGCCGCAATGATCTCTCCGAGCCGCTGTCCGGCCAGCAGATGGCGGGCCGGCGTGAAGAACGCTTCGCGGTACACAACACCGGCGCGTGCAGCGTCGACGACGCTCTCGAAGGCGAGTCGCTCCCAGTCATCGGGGACCACCAAGACAGACTGCACGAGCCAGAACACATCGAGGAACTCGGTCAAGTTCGCATACGAATACAGGTCCCGTGGATCCGCGACCGGGAAAGCGATCCGGTTCGCTTCGGCCAGTTGGGCAACCGTGGTGGCCCGCATCGTGCCTTCGATGTGGCAATGCAGCTCGACCTTCGGCAGCGCCGTCGTCCATGCGAGATCCACACCGGAACCGGTGACCGACACACTCATGACGTCGACGGGTCGGCGTTTGCGAGCGCCGGCTTGCGCAGCACTCCGTCGAAGGCGGCCGCTCCGTCGTTCGCCGCGATCACGAGCTCGCGGATCCATCGTCGATACTCGATCGAGACCCGGTCGGTTCGAACCGACAGCTCAGCGCCCACGTCCATCGGGAACTCACCTGGAACCTGGTTGCAGACAACGGGTTCGTCCTCGTCGAGCACCAGCCGCTGAAACGCAATGTGCGGTTCGTCAGGTCCATCGAGGTCGTCCGCACGAGCCATGAACCAGAACGAGCGAGTGGTGGTGTCATCGATCGGCGAGGCGGTCATCCAAAGCACGCGTCTCGCGCCGTCAGCCATTCGGAAGTCGATGTTCACGGTGCACGGCATCGGCATCCGGTAGTGCGAAAACCCGTACATCGCCGACGAGTCAGCCGTCAGCTCCGGCGGGTCGTAGGTGAAGCGGAGCTCACCGTCGATCCGCTCGACGACGGGGAGCGGAGGGACGGTATCGTCTCGTCGTCCGAGGCTGCCGTCGTGAACCCAAGCGAAGTGTGACAGGTCGACGAAGTTCTCCACTCGGCGCAGCGCAGCGACCGGCCAGACGTAGGGCTCCCCAGGCAGTACCCGAAACGCCGGGTCATCAAAGGCCGGACAGGCCGGGATTTCGGTGTCCATTCCGTCGACCAGCCGCACCCAGACGAGGCCGAATCGAATCGCCACGGAATAGGCGCCGATGACGGCCTTGGGCGGGATCGGGGTCTCCGGCATCGCCGGAATGTCGACACACCGGCCGCACCCGTCCCATTTCCAGCCGTGATAGGCGCAACGAAGGCCTTCGGCCTCGACGAACCCAACCGACAGGCGCGTCGATCGGTGCAGGCACCGATCGTCAAGCGCAGCGAGCGAACCGTCGCCAAAGCGGGCGATCGCCAAGTCATGGCCGAGCAGGCGCCGACCGACGACTCCGGTTGGCGAGGCATCAAGTTCGGTGACGGTGCAGACGGGATGCCAGAAGGTCGCCAGAGTGGCCCGGAGACTGTGCTGGGTCAGCGCATCGGTCAAAGGTTCACCAGTCCTCGTCGTCGCCGCCCGGCACCCAGGTCGCGCCGGCCATGGCGAACGATGCCTGCGGAGCAGCCGGGAACCATTCTCCGGCCCGGAGACACCCGACGGCAGAAAGGGCTTGATCGGTCATCACGGTCTCGTGGCCGTCCGACAACCCGATCTCTCCTTCCACGATCCGGAGCACGCTCACTTCTGCGCTGCGTCCGATCGCCAGCGATCCGAGCTCATGGGACCGATTGATCGTCGAAGCGGTGTTCGACGTGACCATCGCGATGACGGAATGGAGGTCCGCGCCAAGTGCCCAGACCTTCGACATGGTCTCGGCAAGGTTGTAGACGGGACCGTTGATGTTGAAAATGTTCAGGTCGGTCGAGATCGTGTCCGGCAGATAGCCCTGCTCGAAGAGACGCCTCGCCTCACGGAACCGGAAGTCGGTCCCCGAGTGTCCGATATCAAGCCGAACGCCGCGGTCGACGGCGTCGCGGAACTCCGCAATTGCTTTGCCGCCCGAGTCGATGAGTCCACCCGCACCACGAAAGGCATGGGTGATGACGTCGCCCGGCCGAAGCTGCGCAAGCAACGCCTTCGGGGTGATGACCGGGGTGTGGGGAAACCGCCCGAAGTGAACCATGATCGGAAGGTCGGTCGCCGCCTTTGCGGCGTCGAGAAAGGGCGAAACGGCAGGGTCACCGATGTGACACGTGCGCACCTTGAGGCCAACGATCACATCGGCGTTTCGTTCCAATGAATCGGCCAACGCCTCCGGATCGAGGTTGCGCACATCATTGGCGATCTCGAGCTTGTGGCAGATGAAGTCGTGGGTGGCGAGGTAGAGGACGTTGGGATCGAGGAACCCCAGCACCTTGGTCTTCGGGGCCGAGGCGTCGAGCCACTGGCGGGCCAGGTTGATGGTGGCGGTGCCGCTGGTGCCACCG
>JANOHI010000494.1:0-5019 GCA_031406385.1 Acidimicrobiia bacterium | reverse complement strand
CGCCGAAGAACCGTTCACACGAAAATCGAGATCATTCAGGTCGGCAGCTTCGGGGCGTCGAATCGGTCGTCCTTACTGACGTTCGCAGCCGGGACTTGGTTGATGAAGTTGGAAGGGGGCGGCCGTTGCACGCCGGACGGTTCCGACGGGCAGTCGGAGGATCTCGTAGGAAGTTCGGGGTTTGCGTTGTTCCGAGAGCAACCCAAACCCCGAACTCCGAGAACGACGCACTCAGCCTTCGGTGTGGGTGACCGGCTGCTCGCCCATCCACTCACGCAGGGTGTTCTTCAGCTTGATCTGCTGAATGAAGATGTCGTGCTCGGGACCTGCCGGGTTCTCGGACTGCGGTGCCTTGAAATAGAAGCTCAGCCACTCCTGGAGGCCGCCCTTGCCGGCCCGATGAGCGAGGTCCATGAACAGGGCGAGGTCGAGCACGATCGGCGCGGCGAGGATCGAGTCGCGACAGAGGAAGTTCACCTTGATCTGCATCTCGTAGCCCATCCATCCGAAGATGTCGATGGCGTCCCAGCCTTCTTTGTTGTCACCACGCGGCGGGTAGTAGTTGATGCGCACCACATGGTCGACGTTGCCATAGAGGTCGGGGTAGACCTCGGGCTGGAAGATGGTGTCGAGCACACCGAGCTTCGACACTTCCTTCGATTTGAAGTTCTCCGGGTCGTCGAGCACCTCGCCGTCGCGATTGCCGAGGATGTTGGTCGAGTACCAGCCGCGCAGGCCGAGCATGCGAGCCTTGAATCCCGGAGCAAGGATGGTCTTCATCAGCGTCTGACCGGTTTTGAAATCCTTGCCGCAGATGGGCACACCCTGACGCTCAGCCAAGGCGACGATGCACGGCAGATCGACGGTGAGATTCGGCGCGCCGTTGGCGTAGGGAACGCCTGACATGAGCGCGGCGTAGGCGTAGATCTGCGAAGGCGAGATGTTGGGGTCGCTGGACTTGAGGCCGGCCTCGAACGACTCGATCGTGTCGTGCACCGCGGTCGGCGCCTGGTACGCCTCGGTGGATCCGCACCACACGATGACAAGCCGGTCGCAGTTGTTCTCCGTCTTGAACCGCTCCATGTCAGCCATGAGCTGCATGGCAAGGTCGAACTTCGAGTCGCCCGTCTTCACTCGCTTGCCGTCGAGGCGCGACACCCAGCGCTGATCGAACACCGCGTCCATGGCGACGATGCCTTCGAGCTCGCGCGACAGCGGAGCGAGGTCCTCGTTGGAAAGGACGCCGGCGGTCCGAGCGGCTTCGAGGGCATTCGACGAGATCGGATCCCAGCCACCGAACACGATGTCATCGAGCCCGGCGAGCGGCACGAAATCCTTGATCATCGGGTTGCGATTGTCTTCGCGCTTACCGAGTCGGATATGGGCCATCTGGGTCAGCGAGCCGATCGGCTTGTTCAGTCCTTGGCGGGCGGCAAGCACGCCGGCATAGAGCGTGGTGGCAACAGCACCCATGCCGGGCGTGAGGATGCCGAGTCGGCCGGAGGCTGGAGCGATGGTTGCGGGAGTCATGGGACTCAGCCTTGACCAAAGGATCTACTCAGGCAAATGAACACGACATAAGTATCTCTTTGAGAGACTGTCGAGATGCGCGAGCTCCCCAACCTCTCGGTCCACCAGTTGCTCTACGTGCGCGAAGCAGCACGGGCGGACACTTGGTCGGAGGCGGCACGTCGTCTCGGCGTGACCCAGCCGGCTCTTTCCCAGGGAGTGGCCGAGGTGGAGCGACGGCTCGGCGTTCGACTGTTCGACCGGCGGGCGAGATTGCGGACCCCGACCCCCGAGCTCCGCGAGGTGCTGACGGTGGCCGAGCAGATCCTGAGCGGCGTCGGTGATCTCGACCGTCGGCTGAACGAGTTGCAAGCCGGCCAGCGCGGCGCCGTACGTCTGGGGATGATCGACACGGCGGCGCTCGGATCACTCGCTCCGGCGGTCGCGGCCTTTCGCGCGAGATTCCCGGAGGTCAGTGTGACGATCGTGGTCGAAGCCTCCGTGTCACTCTCGGAGCGAGTGGCGGCGGGCGAGCTCGACCTGGCCGTGGTGGTCGGGCCCAACCCGGTCACCCTCCGTCTTGGTCGTCGGGTCGAAATGACACCATTGTTCGACGAGGGCATCTTTGTCTACCCCGCCGTCGACATCACGGGACAATCCCCCAAACGCGTCCCTCCGTCGCGCTGGGGTCCTTGGGTTGCCTACCCAAGCGGATCGCAGAGCCGCGAGCTGATCGTTGCCGCCCTCGCCCGTCGAGGCGTTTCCATGAAGGTTGTCGCCGAGTCCTCCAACCCCGACGTGCTCCGCCAGATGGTCCGGCTCGGCGTCGGCTGGTGCGCCCTCCCCGAAGTCGTTGCAGAGACGGGAACGAGTCCGCTGACCCGCTTGCCCGGCCCCGCCCTCACCGAACGGGGCATCGTGGCCATTCGTCGAGCCGACGCTCTGCCCAACGCCAGCGCCGAGCGACTCTTCGACGACCTTCGGGGCGCAAGCCGGCCACCGATCTGACCATCTCGTCCTCCAGCCGGACGAACCGGCCGCCGCGCCGGGCACAACGGCGTCCTGGTCAACCTGCGGAAGTTCCTCAACCTGATTGTCCGGACAGCCGAAGCACCGGGACCAGCAGTTTGCGAAAGGCCCGCCGCGTGTCACACCTTCAGCCTTCCCGAGTCCCTGCATCGTTCCTCCGAACGCTCACGCCCCGCGTGCGCGTCGGCGTTCGGATCGGCGCTTGCCTCGCCCTCTTCATGCCATTGTTCGTGGCGCCGTTCCTCGGCGGATCCATGCGGGCAACGGCGGCGCTGGCGCCAATCACCGGCGTGATTTTCGACGATCAGGACGGCAACGGAACGCAGGGCTCGGGCGAGCCCGGGATCGGCGGCGTGAGCATCGCCGTCTACGACGCCACGGGGGTGAGCGTCGGAACGACCACGTCGTCGGCCTTCGCCACAGTCGGAGCGTTCTCCATTTCCGGGACGGACAACACCACGCAGTACCGCGTCGAAGTCACCAAGCCCACCGGCTATGAGGTGGCGCCGAAGGGGACGCCGCTGACCTCATTCGCGAACGGCGGGGCAGTGGTCAGCGTTGGGCTGTTCGATCCGGCGGCGTGGTGCCAGTCCAACCCGGCCGCAGCAACGTCATGCTTCAAGAACGGTGACAGCAGCGACGGAACGGTGTCGCCGGAATCGGGGTTGTTCACCTTCCCGACCAATGTGAGCGGCTCGCCGACGCAGACCAACCGGGGGACGCTCGGCCAGATCGGATCGGTGTGGGGCCTTGCCCGCAAGCCGAGTAACGGAATGATCTATGCCGCCGCTTACGTCAAGCGCCACACCGGTCTCACCTCGGACGGCGCCGGAGCGGTCTTCGCGTCGCCGGCCGCCGGTTCGCCATCACTTCTTGCCACGATCCCGAACGTCGGGTTCTCGGCGACCAATGCCGCTCGCGGGCTCACCTTCCTCTCCTCACCGAGCCAGGACGACCAGGCGTTCAGCGTTGTCGGCACCCAGGGTCTGGGCGGCATGGATCTGTCGGGCGACGAGTCCACGCTCTACGTTGTCAACCTCAGCGACCGCTCCGTCTATCCGGTCTCGACATCGAGCGGCACCGTCGGTTCCCCGATTGCCATCCCGACGGCGTCGTGCGTGTCGGGCAGTGCCCGCCCGTTCGGCATTGTGTGGAGCGCCGCCAAGCTGTACGTCGGTGTCGTGTGCGACGCCTCGTCGGGCACCGCGGCGAACCTCACGGCACGAATCGAGGTCTACGACGGCGCGTCGTGGTCAACCGGACTCTCGTTCCCGCTCAACTTCATCAAGGGTTGTGCGGTCACCTGGACGTCAGCTCCGGCGAGCTGCGCGTGGCACCCGTGGTCAGACACGCTCACAGCGTTTACCGGTACCAGCTACTCCGAGCCCCAACCAATGCTGACGGGTCTCGATTTCGACAGCCAGGGCGCGCTGATCATGGGATTCCGTGACCGTAACGGCGATCGTTTCGGACGTTCCAACCTGAGCCCGACGAGCTTCGGACCGTCCACGTTCGTGGAGTATCAGACCGGCGGCGATCTCCTTCGGGCCCGATCGAACGGAAACGCCACCTTCACCCTTGAATCCAATGCCGATGACGGCCTGAGCCCGGCCACGGCGGGCGCAGGCACCACAGCTGGCCCGGGCGGTGGCGAGTTCTACTTCGAGGAGTCCTACCCGACCGTTCACGAAGAAACGGCGACCGGAGCGGTCGCCTCGTTCGGTGTGTCGGTCCTTGCTTCGGTATTCGACCCGGCCGACGGTGCGCGCACGACCTACACCGGCGGTGTTGAGACCTACTCCAACACGACCGGAGCCCGTCTGAACGGCGCCCTTCTGTATGACGCCACTCCTGGCAACGGCACCTTCGGCAAGGCCGCTGGCCTTGGAGACCTGGAGCTGCTGTGCGATGCCGCGCCGATCGAGATCGGCGACCGCGTGTGGCTCGATACGGACGAGGACGGCGTGCAGGACCCGGGTGAAGCGCCGCTCTCGGGCGTCAGTGTCGAGCTGCGCTCGGGCGTCACTGTCATCGACACCGCGGTGACCGACGCGCAGGGCTACTACCTGTTCAGCAACGCCACCGGGTTATCGAGCGCCTCGCGGCGATCCGGACTCACGGCGATGACCGCGAACGGATCCTTCACAGTGGTCGTACCGATGACGCAGTCCGTCATCACCACGAACGGCTATCTGCTGACCACCGCGAACGCCTCTTCTTCACCGGGCGGCGGCGCCGACGAACGTGACTCCGACGCCACACTCGACGTGGCCGGCGATGCCCGGATCAACCTGACCACCGGCGCACCTGGCCAGAACAACCACTCGTACGACATCGGATTCACCAACCCACCACCACCGACGACGACGACGACCAGCACCACCACCACCACCACCACCACGACGACGACGACCAGCTCCACCACCACCACCACGACGACCACCACACCACCAACCACCACACCACCAACCACCACACCAC
>JANOHI010000465.1:0-3754 GCA_031406385.1 Acidimicrobiia bacterium | reverse complement strand
GCGGCGGCCTCGGCCTTCTTGCCGTCGAGGTAGAGGTCCTGGATGGTCTTGGCCGCGCCTTCCCAGCCGTAGGAGCTCATGATGTCGTTGTAGAAGTTCTTGCCCCGCGCACCCATGCCGCCGACGTAGAGCGCCGTGGTCGGCCTCGCAGCGTCGAGCATCTTGGTGATGCGATCCTCGTCCTCGGTGATGAGCACCGAACCACCGGCCAGGATCTGCAGCGGCCCAAGCTCCGGGGCGCGCTTGGCCATACCGAGCTGCAGCGCATCGCCCCACACGAGGTCGGCCTTCTCCGGGATGTAGAAGATCGGGATCCAGCCGTTGGCCAATTCGGCCGTGGCCTCGACGCTCTTGCCCTTGAGCGACGCCCACCACAGCGGGATGTCGGCGCGCTGAGGATGGTTGATGAGCTTGAGCGGCTTGCCCAGACCGGTGCCCTTGCCCTCCGGGAGCGGGATGTCGACGGTCTGGCCGTGGTAGTTGATGACCTCGCGCCGCCATGTGGCCCGGCACACCTCCATGTACTCCTTGATGCGCTGCATCGGCTTCTCGTAGGCCACCCCGTGGAAGCCCTCGACCACCTGCGGGCCGGACGCACCGAGCCCGCAGTTGATGCGGCCGTTCGACACGAAGTCGAGGCCGGCAAACGTCATGGCCATGATCGAGGCGGTGCGTGAATAGACGTTGACGATGGCCGAGCCGATCTCGACGCGCTCGGTACGGCCGGCGAGGTATCCCATCATCGAGATGGCGTCGAAGCTGTACGCCTCGGCCACCCAGACGCAGTCGAGGCCGACCTTCTCGAGGGCCGAGACTTCGTCGGCCGTCCCCTTGATATCGCCGGCGTAGTTGAGCATCACGCTGAGCTTCATGAAACGTCCCTTTCGGAGGTGGAGGAGCGAAACGCTACGTCCGCCTGCGGGTTGACACCCATTTCGCCGTCGGGGCCGCGGTCCGGCCGTACGAACGTACGGCATGCGATGCCGGTGAACCAAGACCGATCAGAAGAGCGAGGCGACGGCCGGCGACAACGTTGCCGACGCCGCTCGGATCGCTTCCGCGGCGGGGATCGCCCGGCTGAACAGGTAGCCCTGGCCGAACGCATAGCCGAGACCGAGCAGCGAGGTGCGTTCCTCGTCCGTCTCAACTCCCTCGGCCACGATGGTGAGGTCGAGTGCTCGGCCGATCTCGTCGATGGCGGAGAGCAACGCCGTCGCCGACGTGGCATCTTCGTGGAGCGCTCGCACGAACGAACGGTCCACCTTGAGCACCTTGAAGGGAAACTTCGAGAGCACGCCGAGCGAGGAGTAGCCGGTCCCGAAGTCGTCGAGCGCGATCCGGACGCCAAGGCGCGAGAGTCGCTCGAGCCGGATGAGGGCCGTTTCGGGATCGCTCATCACCGCGCTCTCGGTGATCTCCAGGACCAGTTGCTCTGGCGGGAGACCCGTGGTCCGGAGGAGCTCCTGGGTCGTGACGAGCAGCTGCGCCGAGTCGAGCTGGCGGGTCGACACGTTCACCGACACGTACCAGCCATTGGCCATGAGCGACGGAGCGGCCTCGGTGACCGCCCGACGCAGCACCATGTCACCGATCACGTCGATGAGACCGCTCTCCTCGGCCAGCGGGACGAAGTCCCCGGGGTAGAGGATCCCCTCCGTCGGATGGGCCCAGCGCACGAGTGCTTCGAAGCCACGCACCGCGCCGTCGGCGAGTTCGACGATGGGCTGCAACCAGACCTCGAACTCCCTGCGGTCGATCGCGCCCCGAAGGTCGGCCAGAAGCTGGATACGACGCGCCGAGCGTTCGTGCATCGACGGATCGAACCGCACTGACGACGAATTCGTGTCTTGCTTCGCCGCGTACATCGCCACGTCTGCATTCCGAAGAAGGTCGTCGACCGTCGACGCGTGACGGGTGTCGGCGATACCGACACTCGCGGAGAGTTCAAGGAGGTTGCCATCGAGGAGGACCGGCTCGCTCAATACCGCCACCAACCGTTTGGCGACGGCACCAGGATCGAGGCCCGGCTCGACGAGGATGGCGAACTCGTCGCCGCCGAGACGGGCCAGCGTGTCCTCGACCCGGGCGATACCGCGCATCCGGTCGGCAAAGATCCGCAGCACCTGGTCACCCGCCGAATGACCGAGCGTGTCGTTCACCGCCTTGAACCCGTCGAGGTCGAGGAGGAGTACCGCCACCGTGTGTCGATGGGCGGCGGCGATCTCCACGGACCGCTCGAGAGTGGTGCGGAACAGCGCCCGATTGGCCAGGCCGGTCAGCGGATCATGGAACGCCTGATGGAGCAGCTCGCTCTCCAGTCGGCGACGGTCGGTGATGTCGCGCGTCGTCGCGATGATTCCCTGAACGACGGGGTCATCGAGGTGATTGGCGAGATGAATCTCGACGTCCCGCCACGTTCCGTCGGCGTGCAGCAGTCGGTCGTGCACCGCTTCGAACCGGCTGTTCTCCTCGAAGATCCGTCGGTAGGCATCGAGGGCATCGAGTGCCCCCAGTCCGGCGAGCAGGTCGTCGACTCGGATGTCCTGGAGTTCTTCGGGCTTCCAGCCGAGGACGCTGACAAGCGACGGCGTGTGGTCGCGGAACCGGTAGTCCGGACCGACGACGGCCACGACGTCGGTGGAGTATTCGAACAAACCTCGGTAGTAGACCTCGCGCCCGGCGAGCTCATGGGTCCGCTCGGCAATGCGGAGGTCGAGGTCATTCACCAGCCGGTGGTTCTCCACGGCCATGAACCACTGGTGGGCGAGATGAGCTGCGATGAGCACTCCCGCGATCCTCAGAAGCGTGGGATCGGCAATTCCGGGTCGCAGACGAGGAAGGGCCAGGGCCAGCGCCGACGATGAAGGAAGGAGCCAGAACGTCCAGCGAAAGCTGCTCCCGCGAACGCTCGGGAGACGAGTTGCCGGCACGGTGGTCGGTTGCATCGCGCCCAGCGCGAAGAGCGAGTATCCGAGAAAGGAGAACGCGAGGGCGAGCGGCTTGCGATCGTCGGCAACGGCGGAGTGAAGACGGTCGATCGTGGTCAACGTTTCCGCGACGAGAATCGATGCGGTGCCGAACGCGTAGCTCATCAGGCTCGCCCGCCCGCCCCGTGGTGTTCGCAGAACGACCAGGAGTGCGTAGGCAGCAACGGTTGCCGCACCGCACGGAGTCGCCACGAGAATGACCCTTTCGAACGCGCCGCGCTCCGATGCCTCGAGGAGATCGCCGAGGAAGACGACCCATGCACTCACGAACAGGCCACCGGCGACAAGGGCTGCCTCGATGGCCTCCCGGGTGCGTTGAAGCTTCGTCGACCCTTGATCAGCGAGGAGGTAGAGCGCACTGAACGCGGCGGCGCCGGCGATCGCCGCGAAGGCACCACTGGCGGCGCGCCACGCCAACACCGAGCCCGAATCGGTGACATCGCGCAGCACAAACGCGCCGAGCGACACCGCACATACGACCCAGCCCTGCCAGCCTTCGGTTCTCGCCCTGGCCTCCTTGATGGCGCGCCATGTGACGAACGCGAACGCGACGAGCCCGAAGGCCAGACCGACGTTCGCCATGTTCACGTTGACCGGCCGAGCATCGGGCATCGCCGAGGAGGAAGGGGGACTCGGTGGAGGCGCCGCGCCTCATCGGTTCTCACTGCCTCCATCGGGTCCACGCCAGGGCATCGACACGCGTCGCCGGTCAACTGCATAGGTCATCCGCCCCAACGGTGTGGTTTGTGATGCAGCGTGGCTTTGGG
>JANOHI010000462.1:0-10805 GCA_031406385.1 Acidimicrobiia bacterium | reverse complement strand
CCGACCAGACCGCCACGCTCGGCAGCTTTGCCCAGATGCAGATCGGCAACGATCAGGTCGCGCTGATGACCATGCTCACGCAGATTGCCGGTGTCGAGCTGGCCGTCGAGGTTGGCACCTTCACCGGAACCTCGGCGATGGCGATCGCCAAGGGTCTTCGTCCTGGAGGGCGGCTCATCTGTTGCGACGTCAGCGAGGAGTGGACGCAGATCGCCGGTGAAGGCTGGCGTCGGGCCGGGGTGGACGATCGCATCGAACTCCGCATCGGTCCGGCTCTGGACACGCTGCAGGCGATGCCAACCGACGCGGTGATCGACCTCGCCTTCGTCGACGCCGACAAGCCGAACTACCTCGCCTACATCGCCGAGCTCGTTCCCCGGCTTCGTCCCGGCGGTCTTCTCCTCATCGACAACACCATCTGGTACGGACGGATCGTCGATGCGGACGCAACGGACGAGAACACCGTGGCCATTCGCGCAGTGAACGACTTCGTCGCGTCCGATCCCCGGTTGGAGTCGGTCATCCTCTCGATCGGTGACGGTCTCACGATCGCCCGTAAGCGCGCGTAATAGTCACGCTGACGGGAGTCAGCCGGCGGTGACCCGGTGGAGCCAGATCGGCTCGTCGACGCCCTTCACCCGGGCCGGCCCGATGGGTGACAGGGCTGCGGCCGGGGCAAGCCCGGCGTGGGCGGCGACGACGCTGTCGGACACCAGTAGTTCGCCGGGACCGGCGAGGTCGGCGACCCTGGCGGCGATGTTCACCGTCTGGCCGACCAGATCGTCACCTCGGGCGATCGCCTGGCCGTGGTGCATCCCCATGCGCATCGCCAGAGGGAAACTGCCGTCGGCCCGCGCGCGTTCGATGCACCACAGGATGCCCACGGCCGCGGCGAGCGCTTCCACGGGTGACTCGAACGCGAGCATCAGACCGTCACCGATTTCTTTGACGACGCGGCCGGTGAAATACGGCGCGATCGCTTCGGTGACCAACTCTCTCTGCCGGTCGAGCAGGCCGGCCGCAACCTCGTCGCCGACGATGCCGTTGTACTCGGTGAACCCCACCAGATCGGTGAACATGATCGAGCCGACCACCGTCACTGAGGAACTGAGCACGGTCATCGCGAGGCGACGTCGACCCGACCGCTCACGGAACGAGCGGTGACCGTGCAGTCGTAGTCCTTGTCGGGTGGGGGCGTGGGCGCGTCCGCTGTGGTGCGCCACACCCGGGCGCCCGAAGGCACCGACACGGAGATCCCACCGCTGACGGTCTCGGCGACCACATCATGAGGATCCACCATGCGGATTCCGATCCGCCCGCTGATGCAGTGCGCTCGAGCCGTACCGGTGACGGCGGCGAGCTCGACTCGGCCGCTCGTCGTCGAAACGTCGCAGTCCTGGCACGCCTCGACGGTGACCCGGCCGCTCGTCGAACGCACCCGGCACTCGCTGTCCACTCGCTCCACCTTGATGCGGCCGCTGGCGGATCGGGCGTCGAGCGATCCGGCGTGTTCGGCGGTGATCCGGCCGGACGTGGACACCACCGAAAGGCTGCCCACTCGACCCTCGACGGCGATTCGCCCCGACGTGGTGCCGATCATCACGTCGACCCCGATGGGCACCCGCGCCTCAAGCGAGCCCGAACCGCCCTGGAACGTGAGCGTGGACCCTTCCTGGGTGACCTCGGCGCTGCCCGACACGCGGACATCGCGGCGATCCTCGGCGATGACCCTCACCCGGCCGCTGGTGGTGGTGATGCGCACAGCAGTGATCGCTACGAGCTCGTTCACTGATGTCACGACTCGACGTTACGGCCGAGTCACAGGATCGGCAAGCGATCTGCCACCAGTCTCAGCTACCGACGCCGCTCTCATCCGTAAGCGCGCGAATCAAGAATCGTGAGCTACGCCTGGTCGGAGAGCAGCCGGTCGGCCTCGATAGTCCACTGGCATCCTTCTGCGGCGTGCACACCCTGCCAGCCGCTGGCGACCGCCGTTTCCACGTTGGCGAGCACCGCGCGAGTGCGATTGCCGGCATGAACGGAACGAAGTCCGCCTCGAACCAACACACGTCAGGACGCTCTCCGTATCGACGGATGTACCGATGCGATCGAGCGCTTCGGTGAGGGCTTCTTCGATGGCGCGGCGTCCGTTCAGGACATCGTCCCAGCAACGAAAGAAGAATGCATCGCGCAGCTCGCCACGGGTGATCCCATGTCGCCGCGTGAGCTCGTTTGTCCAGAGCCCGGCGCCGCCGCGTTCGGGATCGAGAAGTACGCCATCGACGTCGAGCGCAAGCACCTTCGTGTGCGTCACCTCTTGCCGGACGGGAACAACACCGGGATGCTGCGCGGGCCGCGCACCTGGCCTCCGGCCCAGGTGACTTCGCCGGCGGGATCGAGGGTGAACTCGGGGATGCGCGCCAGCCATTCCTCCACGGCAACGCGCATCTCCATGCGGGCCAGGTTGGAGCCGGCGCAGCGGTGGATGCCGGCGCCGAACGCGACGTGACGGTTGAGGAGCCGATCGATCTGCACGGCGTCGGCATCGGGGAACGCCGACGGATCGCGGTTGGCCGCCGGGAAGTTCATGATGACCCGATCACCGGCATGCATGGGACAGCCAGCGACCTCGGTGTCCTCGGTGACGATGCGCGCCATGGTGACGGGGGAGTACGCGCGGAGGAGCTCTTCGATGGCCGTGGGCATCAGCTCGGGCTCGGACACGAGGCGGCGCCGATCCTCGGGGTTCGTGGCCAGGTGCCACAGCGCCGAGCCGATGGCCGACCATGTGGTGTCGACACCGGCGACGAGGGTGAGCGCCACGGTGCCGAGGATGTGGCCGTCGGGCACCGGTTCACCGTTGACCTCCGTGCGCAGCAGCACGCTGATCAGATCGTCACCGTCGCCACCACGACGCGCCTCCATCTCCCCGAGGAAGTAGCCGACCGCAGCGTTGCGGGAGCGCGTGCGCCGCTCTTCATCGTGGGCAAACTCGAGCACGTCGCGAACCCAACCGGTGAAGGTGTCGGAGAGCTCTTCGGGGACCCCGAGGACCAGGCCAATGACCCGCACCGGGATCTGCTGGGCGTAGTCGACGGCAGCGTCGGCCCGTCCCGCGTCGGCGAACCCGGCGACGAGCTTGCGGCACAGCTCGCGCGTGTAGATCTCATAGTCGAGGACGCGGGTCGGCGAGAACCAGGGGAGCAGAAGTCGCCGAGTCCACGTGTGCTCAGGCGGGTCGGCACTGATCGGCGGTACGCCGGCCGGAAGGAGTCCATCGTCCGCGCCGTCCGCGGGAGGGATCACGCCGACCTCGCGAGAGCTGAAGTGCGCGACATCCCGGGCAATGGACGTGACGCCGGCGTAGGTTGTCGGCAACCACGACCCTCCCCAGCGGTCGGTGCGGGCGATCGGGCAGCGTTCGCGCAGCTCGTCCCAGATCGGGAACGGATCCCGGACATACGCCGGGTCGAGAACGTCGTAGTCGGTCGCCCAATCCTTCACCGCGTCAGCCATGGTTCGTCCCTTCAGGAGCTTTCGATGTAGCACGTTAGCCATTAGGCTAACCACATGGGCGTGAAGATCGCAAGCGGGACCGGGTCGTCATCGAAGCCGCGCGTTTCCCCCTCAGCCCGGGACGCCACGCAAGGTGACGCCCGAGGTGCGAAGGAACGATTGGTCGATGCGGCGAAGCGTCTCCTGCCGGATCGGGCACCCAGCGCGATCACGGGTCGGGATCTTGCGGCCGAGGCCGGGGTCAACTACGGACTCGTTCATCACCACTTCGGTGGCAAGGACGGAGCGCTGGCAGCGGGGCTCGCCGCCCTGCACGACGACTTCCTCGCGGCGCACGGAGATCCCGCCGCGCTCGGACTGCTGACCGACCGCGACCCGTATTTCCGGGCTCTGGTCCGCTCGCAGGTCGACTATCCGGAAACGATCCAGTACGCCGGCGAGTTCCCCATCGGGCCCGCGCTGGTCGAAGCCGTGCGCCAGCGACTCGGTCGCGAGGGCTCCGACGAGCAGAGACTCGTCGCCGCGAAGGCCCGGGTGATCGCCATGGTCTCCATGCAGGTCTGTTACAACGCGTTCGGGCCCGCGTTGCTCGACTCCGTCGGAGTGAGCCACCGTGAGCGGGGGGATGTCGAGGACGCGTTGGCGGTGCTGTACGAAGCGATCGCTCGACCGGAACCGTCGCCCGTCCGGAGTCGGAAGTCGACACGCAGTTAGCCGGATGGCTAGCGTTCTCGAATCGCTGGAGGCGACACCCTCCGCCCTGATCCCCTGGAGGCAACGATGACCGAGACCTCACCGCGACGAGTCGGCCGCACGATGACGGAGTCGGACCCGGCGTGGCCCGCCGAGCCGTCGCCAAGGCCGGGAACCCCGAACGTGGTGTTCTGCGTCTTTGACGACATCGGTTACTCCGACTTCGGCTGCTACGGCTCGGAGATCGCCACTCCCAACATCGACCGGCTGGCCGCCGGCGGGCTTCGGTACACGAACTTCCACACCACGTCGCTGTGCTCGCCGACGCGCTCGTCATTGCTCACCGGACGCAACCACCACGCCGTCGGTATGGGCACACTCGCGAACTACGACCTCGGCTTCCCCGGATACCGGGGAGCCATCTCCCGCAACGCCGCACTGCTGCCCGAAGTATTGCGCGAACAGGGTTGGAACAGTTTCGCTGTCGGCAAGTGGCACCTCACCCCGATGCACCACACCGGCCCCTCCGGCCCCTTCTACCAGTGGCCGACCCAGCGCGGCTTCGATCGGTTCTACGGGTTCATGGACGGCGCGATGAACCACTGGGAGCCGTTTCTGACCGAGGACAACCATCACGTGCCGACGCCGGACACACCCGGCTATCACCTCACGACGGACCTGATGGACAAGGCGATTCGTCTCGTCAGTGATCAGCAGTCGGTCGCCCCGGACAAACCGTTCTTCCTGTACCTCGCCTTCGGCGCCGGCCATTCACCTCACCACGTGCCGAAGAAGATGATCGACGCGTACGTCCCGGTGTTCGAGAAGGGTTGGGACGCGACCCGAGTCGATCGGTTGGAGCGCCAGAAGGCGATGGGGCTCGTGCCCGCATCGACCGAGTTGCCTCCCCGCAATCCGGGAGTGCCGGTGTGGGCCGAGTTGTCGGCCGAGGAACGACGTCTCTTCGTCCGCTTTCAGGCCGCGTTCGCTGCGATGGTCACGCACACCGATCGCGAGATCGGCCGCATGATCGACGCGCTGGAGATGATCGGTGCACTTACGAACACCATCTTCGTGGTGATGAGCGACAACGGTGCATCGCAAGAGGGCAGCCACGCCGGGACCCTCCACCAGGGTCGGTACTTCGAGCGAGCGCCGATGACCCTCGAGCAGTCGCTCGGCCTCATCGACGAGATCGGCGAGACCCAGTGGTTCAACAACTATCCGCTTGGCTGGGCGATCGCCGGCAACACGCCGTGCAAGTTCTACAAGCAGAACACGCACGGCGGAGGAGTCCGCGACCCTCTCGTCATCCATTGGCCGAACGGTCTTCCGGCCGCCGCGGCCGGAACCTTGCGCAGCCAGTTCCATCACGTTAGCGACCTTGCCCCGACGGTGCTCGACATCGTCGGTGTGGATCTTCCCGAGACGGTGAACGGTGTCGCCCAAATGCCCCTGCACGGCACGCCGATGACGTACACGTTCGCGGCGCCCGACTCGCCGACTCGCAAGGAGGTCCAGCACTTCGAGATGCTCGGCCATCGTGGCATCGTCGCCGATGGCTGGAAGGCCGTGACCCTGCACGACGCTCGGACGTCGATCGACGACGACCGGTGGGAGCTCTACCACCTCGACAACGACTTCTCCGAGACCACCGATCTCGCTGAGGCCAATCCCGACATCCTCCGCTCACTCGTCGATCGCTGGTGGGAGGAAGCGGCGAAGTATGACGTGTTGCCCGTGGACGAACGGGCCGGTGGCGGTACCCGCAAGCGTCGGCCGGTCCGCACCGAGTGGACACTCTGGCCGGGACTCGAGCGGTTGCCCTCAGACGCCGCGCCGCGACTTCAGAACACCAGTCATACCGTCAGCGCGCATATCACTGTGCCAGAGGGCGGTGCCGAAGGGGCACTCGTCACCGATGGTGACCGGTGGGGTGGGTACGCGATGTTCGTCCAGGACGGGAGCGCCTGCTTCCACTATCACTTCCCGCTGGAACGGCACGAGGTGCGGGCCACGGAGCCGCTCTCGCCTGGTGACCACACCATCACCTGGAGGCTGACGAAGCTCGACCGAGTCTCCGGGCGGGGCGAACTGTCCGTCGACGGTGCGGTCGTCGGTGCCGTCCACATCCCGCGGATCATCCGGGGATGGATGCCCTTCGGCGGTCTGAACGTCGGGTGCGACAACACCGCCCCGGTGGGTACCACCTACGAGTCGCCGTTTCGGTTCACCGGCACGCTGCACCGTGTCGAGGTCCGGCTCCTCGGTGACGAGCCCGGTCCCGATGCCGCCGCCGAGCACCGCTCCGAGATGGGCAAGCAGTAGCGCTCGTCACGGGTTTCGGTCAGAACGACGGCGGCCGGCTCTCCCGGAGGGCGGCAATGCCTTCGCGATACTCGTGGCCTCCCATGAGCGCGCTCATGAGCACCTCGGCTTCGTCGATCGAGGCCCCGAGGTCGAAACGGATCAGATCTCGGGCGATCTGTCGTTTCGTCGCCTGCACGGCCGCCGGAGACACGCGTTCACTGAGCAGGTGGGCGTAGTCCATCGCGTGGGACAGCACCTCTGATCCGGGCATCGATGCGTTCACCAGTCCGAGCCGCTCGGCTTCGTCGCCGAGGACCACCCGGCCCGACAGCAGGAGATCGTTGGCGCGAGTGAGGCCGATGAGCTTAGGAAGCAACCACGAGAGCCCGTACTCCGCAGGGATCCCGATCTTCGGCGCTGCCGTGGTGAGCTTGGCGTCGGCAGCAACGAACCGTAAGTCCGCATAGCACGCGAGGACCAAGCCGACTCCGGCACACGCTCCGTTGATGGCGGCGATCACGGGGATGCGCAGCCCGAAGTGCCAGGCGAAGTGGTGGTCGAACGTGGGGTCAAGGCCATAGCCGGGATTGGCCGGCGCCTCTCGGAGACCGTCGTCGTAGCGTTCCTTCTCGGCGTGCTTCGCGAGCGCTTCGGTGTCGGCGCCGACGCAGAAGGCGGAGCCTGCGCCGGTGACGACGGCGGCGCGGACGTTCGGGTCGGAATCGGCCTGCGCGAGGCAGGCCCGATACTCAGCGTGCATACGGCCGGTCCACGCGTTGTGCCGGTGCGGTCGGTTGAGGGTCACCACGGCAACATGGCGATCGACGTCGTAGGTCGTCGCCTTCAGCTCCGAGCCGTTCAACTCCACCGACGAAGCCCTCAGCCGCCGGCGTGCTGCGCGAGCGGGAAGATCGTCGGACACGCGGCGGCCTCGGAGAGCAGCTCGGCGCGGTGTGGATCGGCGCTGGGGTCGAACGCCGCCGCCGCGTCGAGCGCCGGTGGGAGGAGCCGAAGGTCGCCGGGCGTGCAGAACCCGTGGACCCCCGGTGTCGACAGCGCGAACCCGACTCCCGCGCTGATGCCTTCGGGCGTGTCCCACGGCCGGTACCAGGTGCCATGGGTCTTCTCGTCGTCGCCCCACGGCTGACGGGCCACTGCCTTGATGACCATCACGCCGAGGTCTCGGCGCGCGCACTCGTCGAGGAGGTCCTCGGCGTCTGCACGGTAGACCGGGTCGGCCCACACGCCCGGATAGACCGGGAACATCACCGTGTCGAGATCGAAGCGGCGGACCGCCTCGAGCTGGGCCTTGGGCGTACCGAGGTCGTGTCCGGTCACGCCGACGAAGCGCGTGAGGCCTTCGTCTCGGGCGCGCAGGATCTCGGCGAACGCGTCGCTCCGCGTCTCCAGATCGTCCAGGCTCGTCACACCGTGCGCCTGGTAGAGATCGAGGTGATCACAGCCGAGTTTCGTCAGCGTGGTCTCGAGCTGGGCGCGCACACCGCCGGTGCTCTTCCGACCGGTCTTGGCGGCGACGAACAGCCGATCCCTCACCGCCGGCACCAGCGGTCCCACGGCGTCCTCGGCCGCTCCGTAGCTCGGCGCGATGTCGAGGTGGTTCACGCCCCGATCCAGTGCGAGCGCGAACGACTCTGCCGCTTCCTCGGGCGTGGCCCTCCAGAACGCCGCGCCGCCGAGGATGGCGACGGACGAGTGGTGGTCGGTGCGGCCGAGACGTCGGGTGAGAAGGGGCATGCCCGTACCCTACCGATGGGAATGGCTCAGCGACGAACGACCCCGCTACAGGAACGGCGAGCAGTAGTCGTCGAGCTCGCGCAGGAAGGCGTCTCGACGGCTCGGCGAGACCCACGCAATGGAGAAGGCATTGGCGGCGAGGTCACGGACCTGCTGCTTGGAAAGATCCGCGAACGACGCCAAGGACTCGAAGTTCTCCGTCATGTACCCGCCGAAGTAGGCCGGGTCATCAGAGTTCACGGTGACCCGCACCCCTTCGCCCAACAACTGCACGATCTCTGTTGCCTTCATGTCGCTGGTGACGAAGCTGTTCGACACCGGACAGCAGGTGAGGCCGATTCCGCGGGTCTTCACGGCCTGGACCAGGGCAGGTGACTCCACGATGTTCGTGCCGTGGTCGATGCGGTCCACGCCGATGTCCTCGACCGCCTGGCGGATGTGCTCGATGGAGTTCACCTGGTCGATGTCGCAGTGCATCGTCAGGAAGAAGCCCTCGCTTCGGGCACGGGCGAACACGGCGGCGAACTTCGACGGTGGGTTGTTGCGTTCGTCGGAATCGAGCCCCACACCGATGATCCACGACTTGTACGGCAACGCCTCCATCAGGGTCGCCATTGCGTAGTCGGCCGTGAGATCGCGAAGGAAACACAGGATCAGCTCGGCCGAGACACCAAGCTCACGCTCGGCGAGGACGACGGCGCGACGTAGGCCGCCGATCACCGTCGGAAACGGAACTCCGCGGCTGGTGTGGGCCTGCGGATCGAAGAAGATCTCGGCGTGGCGCACCCCCTGCGATGCCGCCTTCGTGAGGTACGCGAATCCGAGGTCGAAGAAGTCGTCCTCGGTCTGCAGCACCTGCATTGCCGGGTAGTAGATCGCCAGGAAGCTGGCGAGCGAGTCGAACACGTAGGACGCCTCGACCTCGGCGACGGTCTTTTGATCGAGGGAGATCTTGTTGCGTTCCGCCAACGCGAGCTTCAGCTCGGGCGACAGCGTGCCCTCGATGTGGACGTGCAATTCGCACTTTGGGAGTCCGCTGAGAAATACCGCCATCGAAGTGTCGGCGGTGGGCGAGGGGGAGTCCGGAGTCGTCATCGGACGAGGGTACGGGGGCCTGCGATTGCCCGCAGCGGCGGCAACACGACGTTCGTCGGCAGTTCATCTGCCGAACACAAATGCGAGCCGTGACCTCCGGGACGGGCGGTCAGCCTTCGACGCGGGCGTCGGCGAGCGACAGGACCTCGTCGAGGATGGCGAGACCGTGACGAACATCCTCGACCGACGTGGTGCAGGGCGGCACCACATGGATGCGGTTGAAGTGGGTGAAGGGCCACAGGCCCTTGGCCTTGCACGCCACGACGAGCTCCGTCATCGGTGCGGCGGCGGGACCCGATGCGTTGAACGGCACCAGCGGTTCGCGGGTCGAGCGGTTCTTCACGAGTTCGATGGCCCAGAACACGCCGAGTCCACGTACCTCGCCGATCGACGGATGCCGAGACGCCATCTCGCACAATTCATGGCCGATCACACGGCCGAGCCCGCGAGCATGCTCGATGATGCCCTCTTCTTCGAAGATCTTGATGCTCGCGGCCGCCGACGCACACGCCAGGACGTGGCCAGAGTAGGTGAGGCCCCCGGGGTACACGCGCTCCGCGAACGTTGCGGCGATCGCATCGGAGATCACCACGCCGCCGATCGGCAGGTAGCCCGAGTTCACGCCCTTGGCGAACACGATGAGGTCGGGCGTGACGTTCCAGTGATTGATGGCGAACCACTCGCCGCAGCGGCCGAAGCCGGCCATGACTTCGTCGGCGATCATCACGATCCCGTGCTCGGTGCAGATGTCGCGCACCCCCTGGAGGTAGCCGTTCGGCGGAACCAGGATCCCGTTGGTGCCGACGACGGACTCCAGCGCAATCGCCGCGACCGTGTTCGGTCCCTCGACCATGATCACGTCGCGCAGGTGCTCGAGTGCCCGCACTCCCTCCTCTTCGTTCGACGAGGAGTGGAATGCGGACCGGTACGAGTACGGACCCCAGAAGTGCACGTAGCCGGGCGTGCCGGGCTCGCTCGCCCACCGACGAGGATCGCCCGTCATCATGATCGCCCCGCTGGTGGCGCCGTGGTAGCTGCGATAGGTGGTGAGGACTTTGGACCGCCCGGTGTGGAGCCGGGCCATCCGGACGGCATGTTCGATTCCGTCGGCTCCGCCGTTGGTGAAGAACACCTTGTTGAGGCCCTCGGGGGCCCGTTCGGCAATCATCTGGGCGGCCTCACTGCGGGCATCGTTGGCATGGAAGGGCGCGATCGTGCAGAGCTTCGCCGCCTGGTCCTGAATGGCCTTGACGAGCTTGGGGTGCTGGTGGCCGATGTTGACGCCGAATTGGCTATTTGCCTGAAACTCCGCCGGTTTATCAGGAGTTGACGGTTACAGAGTATCTTCAGTTCGTGGGCCGTCTTCGTGGTCTTGGCGTGGTCGAAGATCGGCGAGGCCGAGCAGGTGAGAAAGCGGTTGGCCGCGAAAAAGTGCT
>JANOHI010000457.1:0-13428 GCA_031406385.1 Acidimicrobiia bacterium | reverse complement strand
CAGCTTTGCCCGCCGCCGCTTCCGACGCGGCACCACGTGGGGTAGAACGCCTCCCAGCGGCGCTGGGAGGCGTGTTGCCCCCAGATATGGGGGCAATCTCTCTCCCAGGCTAAGGCCACTCGTGTGGCGAGCAGTGAAGCGCAGCGAGCGGCGCAGCGCCGACCGAGCAGAGGGGCAATCTCTCTCCTAGTGGACGCGGGCTACGGGGCGATCTGGCCGATGTCGGTGAGGAGTGCCTGGAACCAGGGGGTGGACGGCTCGAAGTGCTTGCCGCCTTTGATACGGGGGAACTCGATGGCGCGAAGTTCGCCATTGCGCTCCTCGTCGTGGCCGATGACGCCGCTCACCCGGCCGAGAGCGGAGCGAACCGCAAGATCCACCATCGACGCGATCAACGCCAGGTCCTCGGCGTTGGCCGGGCCGGACCGGGCGAAGTAACCCGACTTCTGCACCTGCGCCTTGTCCGCTCCGACGAGGTCGGCGAACTTCTTCGTGAACCACCCTCCGACGTTCACCTTGTCGAGGCGAACGTGCCCGAATGCATCACGATCGACCTCCCCCCCGCCAGCCAGGATCTCGTTGACGATGTCGGCGACGCCCGCCCCCTCGCTCACGAACACATTCGCGGTGCCCTTCCGATCGATCACTGCCCGCAGACGCGCCGCCTCGGCGGCGATGTCGACGGGTGACTCGGGCACGTACACCGCGTCGATGTCGAGGTACGAAGCGTCCATCCCGAACGCCGGGGCGAGCGAACCGGCCCGGGCGAGCAGACGTTCCCGGTAGGCCCGGGCCGTGGCCGCAGTCAACCAGCCGCAGTTGCGCCCCATCACTTCGTGCACGAGAAGCGAACGCGGGCTCGCCGTGCCCTCGTAGACGAAATGCTCGAAGAACCGGGCGCCGTTCTCGGCGGCGGTCTGGGCGCCGAGGGTCTGCACAATGGGGGCGACATCGTTGTCGATCGTCTTCGGCAGGCCGACGACGGTGAGGTCGTAGCGGTGCTCGTGGAGGTAGGCGGCGAGATCGGCGGCAGTGATGTTGGTGTCGTCGCCGCCAATGGTGTGCAGCACATCGACACCGTCGGCCGAAAGCCGCTCCGCGGCGACGGAGAGAGGGTTCTGCCCGTCGGCAACGAGACCGCGCTTCACGCAGTCGGCCACGTTCGTGAGCTTCACCCGACTGTTCCCGATCGGGCTGCCGCCGAGACCGTGGAGGAAGTGGGCCTGGGCGCGGCCGGCCGCCGAGACGACGAACGAGTCGCCGGTGAGGAGCCCGGCATAGCCGTTGCGGTAGGCGAGGATCTCAGCTTCCGGGGCGGCCACCGAATAGGCGTCGATCAGACCCCCGACGGCCGACGAGAGACACGGAGCGAGTCCGCCAGCAGTCAACAGAGCAATACGCAAAGGAGCCCCCCGGGTAGAGCAGGCGACCGGACACGCCGACCGTCAGCCGCGAACAACAAGCGCACGAAAGGGTAGTGCGCGCCACTACGGGTGACATCGCCATCGGACACGGCTACCGTTTGCGAGTCCGGGACGCCGGAGGAAGCCGAGGGCACGTGGGCACCGTAGTTGTTGCGATCGATGCTGGGACGACGGGGGTCCGGGCAATCGCCATGAACGAAGCGGGACGACCGGTCGGCTCGTCGTATCGGGAGTTCACGCAATTCTTTCCCCAACCCGGTTGGGTCGAGCACGATGCCACCGAGATCTGGACTGCCGTGGTCGCCGTCACCCGCGATCTCGTCGATCATCAGCTCGCGTCGGGCACCACCGTCGCCGCCATCGGCATCACCAATCAACGCGAAACAGTCGTCGCCTGGGATCGTTCGACCGGCGTGCCTCACGCGAAGGCGATCGTCTGGCAGGACCGTCGAACTGCGAACCGCTGCGACGACCTGGCCGCCGACGGCTTCCTGCCGACGGTTCGGGCGGCGACGGGTCTCGTGCTGGATCCATACTTCTCCGGCACGAAGATCGAGTGGCTTCTCAGCGAAGGCGGCGTCCCGGTGCACCCCAACCTGGCGGTAGGGACGATCGACGATTGGCTCGTCTGGAATCTGACCGGCGGCGCGGCCGGCGGCGCGCACGTGACCGATCCATCGAACGCATCGCGCACAATGCTCTACGACCTCCGCACCAAGGCATGGTCCGCCGAACTATGCGACACCTTCAGCGTGCCCATGGCTGCCCTTGCCGAAATCCGACCGAGCTCTGGCCGTCTGGGCACGGTGCATGCCGAGGCGCTCGGTGGGACTCTCGCCGGCGTCCCCATCAGCGGCATCCTCGGCGACCAACAGGCGGCGTTGTTCGGGCAGGCCTGTGTGAAGCCGGGCATGGCCAAAAATACCTACGGCACCGGGAGCTTCCTCCTGCTCAACGTCGGACCCGACCTGCCGCCGCCTTCAGCGGAGCTCCTCACTACCGTCGCATGGGACCTCGGTGACAACGGACCGCTCACCTACGCCCTCGAAGGGTCCATCTTCGTCACCGGCGCAGCCATCCAATGGCTGCGCGACGGACTGCAGATCATCGACACCGCCGCCGATATCGGTCCGCTCGCCGCCTCGGTCGAATCGTCCGACGGCGTCTACTTCGTGCCGGCTTTTGCCGGGCTTGGAAGTCCCTATTGGGATCCCTATGCGCGCGGAACGATTGTCGGTCTCACCCGCGGAATCGGGCGCGCCCAAATCGCCCGTGCCGTCGTCGAGTCGATCTCGTTCCAGGTGCGCGATGTGGTCGACGCAATGGCGCGGGTGTCGGGGAAGGCGTTGCAGGAACTGCGCGTCGACGGTGGCGCATCGGTCATGGACTTCCTCCTCCAACTCCAAGCCGACCAACTGGGCGTCGACGTTTGCCGTCCCGCGAACGCCGAATGCACGGCGCTCGGTGCGGCCTTCGCCGCCGGCCTCGCCGAAGGAGTGTGGAGCAGCGTCGATGAGGTCGCCGCCAGCTGGGCGGAGTCAGCGCGTTTCTCCCCGAGCGTCGGACGCGAGGCCGCCGATAGTGCGCACCACACCTGGACACGTGCGGTCGAGCGGAGCCGGAACTGGGTCACGTCGTAGAGGGAACGCACCCACGACGTTCTCGACGCCGCCGAGAGGGTCCCCGGTGCCGTTCAGCGGCGCTGGACCAGCTCGCGCCAGCGGGCGTCCGCAATGCGGACCAGAGCGGTGAGCTGGTGGCGCTCGCGGGCTCGGAACGGGCGACCGCCGCGCCCGAGCACCAGGGTGAGATCGGCGCCGTCGAGGGTCGACCATGCAATGTCCGCCGGCCCGGATTCGCCCGCAGCGACGCGTAGCGACGCGCGACTACCCGAGACGAACGCCGAGATCCAGGGAACCTCCGGCGCCCGGCCCACGACGGCAAGGGCCTCCGGGCTGTCGAAGGAGATCACCGCGGCCCATTCGGCCTCGAACCCCGAGCTCGCACGTCCGGCCAGGGCGTGGAGCAGCGTGTCGACCGTTCGGGCCTCGACGAGCGCTATTGCAGTGTCCAGAGCATCCTGGCGAGGATCGCGGACCTCCGGTCCGACCGGACGGATGTCTTCGACATCGACACCGTCGACTTCATGCAGTTCTTTGGCGAGCAGATCGAGAACGGACGGATCGGGCAGGTCGACGAGGAGCTCGTCGATTGCCCTACCGGCACCTCGTTCGAGGATGTCGATGCCCACGAGGTCCCCGCCGACCGCACCAATTCGGCTGGCCACCTGCCCGAGTGCTCCAGGGCGATCAGGGAGCCAGATTCGGACAACAAAGATCATCGTGAGCCGTTCTTTCCAGGGCGCAGCCGCACCGCACGAACCCGGGGTCCAGATCCACCGGCGTCCGATTCAGGTGCTTGCGGAAATCGCGCCAACGAGCACCGACGACGCGTGCGGGTTCGGCGGGCTCGGAACGGAGGTGCGAACGACGGCGGGTGCCGGCTCGCCAACCGACTGGTCGGACGCCTTCTTCGGCGCGTAGGCGTTCACGTACTGCTGCCCGGAGAGCTCGCAGAGCTCAAACATGATCTCGTCGGTGATCTGACGAAGAGCGAGCGGATCGTCGCGACGGGTTTCGAAGCGGGTGAAGTGCAACGGCCGCGAGAACTTGATGGTGACCGGAGAACCGAAGTTCGGTTTCACCTGACCGATGGGCTGCGCCTCTCGCGTGCCGATCATGGCAACGGCGATCACCGGCGCGTGGCAGTCGATGGCGAGACGGGCAACGCCGGTACGACCCTTGTAGAGGCGGCCATCAGGCGACCGCGTGCCTTCGGGGTAGATGGCGAACACGCCGTCGGCGACGAGAACCTCTTTCGCCGCATCAAGTGCTCGCTGCGAGGCTGCCCCACCGCCGCGCGTGACCGGGATCTGACCCATCATCTTGAAAAACCATGCGGTTTTGCGCTGCTCGAAGTATTCCGCCTTCGCCACAAAGGTGACCCGACGCTTGAGGACTAACGGCAGGAAAATCGAGTCGGAGAACGACAGATGGTTGCTGGCGAGAATGACCGGTCCTCCAGTCGGCACATGCTCGATACCCTCGACACGTACCTTGAAAAGCAAACGCAGGACCGGCCCGAGTATCGCCTTCATGATCCGATATGCCATTCTCGGGATCCTACGCTGCCCCATCGACGGTTCGTTGGTTCGACGGGAGAAGTCACGGGCCGTTCATCGATCCGTCACACACCTCGACGGTCCGGTTCCGCTGTCCCGAGCCTGTGGTCGGTTTCGGGAATCGGTCATCTGCTCATTCGCTCGGGTTTGGAGAACACCGCTGCTCATACCTACCGTGTGGCGGATGGAGCGACGACTGACCCAACGCGGCCGAGAGCGTCGTGCAACGCTCATGCGCGCCGCCGCCCAGCGATTCGCCGAGCAGGGCTACCACCAGACTGCGGTGTCGGAAATCGTCGATGAACTGGCCGTCGGCAAAGGCGTCTTCTACTGGTACTTCGATTCGAAGGAGGAGCTCTTCTGCGAGATCCTCCGCGACGCCCAGCTGTCGCTTCGGCGACTCCAGCAGCAGACCATCGGTGGCGCTGACGACCCGCTCGACAAAATCTCGCTCGGCATGCTCGCGACGATGCGGTGGCTCCACGAGAACCGCCACATGTTCAACCTGTTCCAGTTCGCTGCGACCGAGGTCGCGTTCGCTCCCGTGCTTCGACAGGGCGCTGATGTCGGCGCCGCCGACATCAGCAAGCATGTGAAGGCGGCAATGCTCTCCGGCCGAATCCCCGATGGCGATCCTGAACTGCTCACCCACGCCATCATCGGCGTGACGAACGAACTCGCCCGCCGCTTTGTCCAGACGCGCCGCCAAGATCCCGACGCCGTCGCCGCCGCGGCAAACGCGTTCCTGCTCTCCGGGCTCCTCGGGACCACGAGCGAGTCGATCGCTCTGCTTCCGTAGCGCCGGCTCGCCCAACATGTTCAGGTCGTGAGTGCCGCCTCGACGCGATGCTTCAGCTCGCGCAGTGCCGTGGTGATGATCTTCCCCTCGGCCCGGCGCTTCACGAAACCCGGGATCGGGACGACGAGGTCAACGGAGAGGTGATAGGTCACATCGGTCGACCCGTCGGCCAATTCGACGAAGGTATAGCTGCCCTCGAGGGCGCGCATGATGTCGCCTTCGACGAGCGTCCAGGAGATCACATCGGAGCTCTCGCTGTAGGTGTAGCCGAGTAGGTACCCGGCGCTGCGACCCATGGCCGCCGCCCGGAAGGCCACTCGGGTTCCCCGGCCCTGTTCGTCGCGCTCGATGACGATCGCCGCCTTGATATCGGGCGCCCACTCCGGATACCGCTCGAAATCGAGGGTGGTTTCGATGCAGCGGTCGATCGAAGCGCCGATGTTAAGTTGTTCGGTGGTCTGCTCCGACATGGGTGTTCTCCGGCTCCGCATCATGGGCACCCACATGGGCGGGCGCGGCGTACGGCGCCGAGCGTAGCTTTCCCGACTGGTGCACTGAGTCGGAAGTTCCTGTTCCATCGATCCTTCAGACAACCCACGGCTTACAGCGAATCGGAGCAATTCGATGTCACAGGAACTTTTGCGAAGATGCACCAGGGCACCCGGGTCGCAGGGGGCTTCAGCAAGCTGTTCGGACGCCACGTCGCCCGCCGCCGACGTCTGCCGGGCGAGGTCCTTTCACCGCACGAACGGCGTGCGACCCAGCTCCAGGGAACGCAGCGTTCTCCCGAGGCGCTCGGCCAAGACGTCGTAGGAGAACTCGGCGACACACCGGGCGCGACCGGCGGCGGCAAAGGATCGGCGTTGTGCGGCGTCGGACAGGAGACCGGCGATCGCCGTGGCCGCCTCATCTACCGAGCGAGGGGACACCACGAGTCCGGTCTCACCGTGCACGACCGCTTCGTGGGATCCACCGCTACGGCCGGCGATCTGGGGCGTTCCGGATGCTGCTGCCTCCACGAAGACGATGCCGAAGCCCTCCTGCTCGAGACCACCCCAACGATTCCGACAGAGCATGGCAAACAGGTCACCGCAACGATGCAAGGTGCGAAGGTCTTCGTCCGACACCCGGCCGAGGAAACGCACGTCGACGTTGAGCAGCGTGTCGTTGCCGATGTGCCGTGCGACGCGCTCCAGGCGGCCGCGATCGCGGCCGCCACCGGCGACGACAACCGTAAGTGGACGTATGTTCCTCTTCGAGATCGCGCTCGCGCTTCGGCGCTGCGCGACGGCAGCGGCCGCTCGGAGCACGTTGTCGAAGCCTTTGCGGGGGACGAGCCGGCTCGCACACACAATCACATCGCCTTCTGCGACGATCGGCAGACCGAGGCTCCGACGTGCCTCGTCGCGTTCGGCGTCATCGACAACGGGGCGGAAGCTGTCGACATCGACCCCAGGCGGAACGACCGTGGCGTCGAGCGAACGCCCGACGCATCGTTCGGCCTCGGCCAGTGGATAGCCACCGGCGGCAACCACGTGGATAGCCCCGTCAAGCACTCGGGCCAGTGCCCGTCGGCTGAGCGGGAGGCGCCCGGGGACGGTGACTTCGGCGCCATGGAGCACGACCGCATACGGCAGGCCGGCCTTCGCCAGAGACGGGCCGATCCAGCCCAGCGGCACCGCTGGATCGAGCACCACGAACGACGAACGAGTGGCCTCGGCCAGCGACAACACCTGTCGGGTGACGGCCGGGGTTGGCAGCAGCACCTTCTGTCGGCTCCGGACGATCGGCAAGGGCGCGTCGGAGTCGAACTCGGCGGTGCCCGCATAGGGGGTGGTGAACACGCTCGCCTCGCCGGACGGCAGGCGACGCCAGAGTTCCCACAGGTACGACTGGATCCCGCCGATCTTCGGCGGGAAGTCGTTCGTGACGAGGAGATGCGCCATGGCGGGACGCGACCCTACTGGCGCGCCGCAGAGCTTTCCGCGACAGCAGGGGTTGCGCCGGCTGCGGGGCTAATCGCTGGCAGCAGCGCCGAAGATCTGGCGTTGCGCGTAGGACGCGGCGTGACGTACGGCGTCGTCGGACGACGCCCGTCCGGCGAGGAGCGCCGACCACACGCCACCTGATACCCGGCCCGAAGCCTCGACGCACACCGTGTTGCCGAGCGCGATGAGCGCGTTTCGGCGCAGCACGTTCACGTCGCGCTCGGGCAGGTAGAACCGCCCATGGCGGGCAAGGATGGCGGCGTCGTCGTCGAGCACCAACGCCACGAGATCGGTCCACGGCTGGGAACCGGGTTCAGCAGGCGGGGGCGGGTCGTGCCGATCGACCGAACGGTTCGGCGGGCACACCTCTTGGCAGTCGTCGCAGCCGTAGATCCGGTCGCCGAGCGCGCCGAGGAACTCCTCGGGGAACCGACCGGGCCGTTGCGCCAACCAGGCCAGGCAGCGCCGGGCATCGACCACCCCCGGGGCGACGATTGCCCCCGTGGGGCAGCCGTCGAGGCAACGGGTGCACGACGCACACCCGTCGGGAACGACGTCTTCGGAAACGGGAAGCGTCGCGTCGGTCAGGACCGACCCGAGCACGAACCACGATCCCCGGCCGGGGATGAGCAGATTGGCGTTCTTGCCGAACCACCCGATGCCCGCGCGATGGGCGGCGGCACGGTCGACAAGGGTGTTGTCGTCGGCCAGGATCCTTGTGCGGTAGCCCTCGGCCCGCAGCACCTCAGCGATTTGCGACAGGCCGGCACGCAATGGCGCGTAGTGATCCGACCACGAGTACCTCGCAATGCGACCCGACGGCGCGTTGCCGGCCTCCTCGTCGGCCCGCCGATAGAACCGTGCGGCAACGATCAGGGTGGAAGCTCCCGGCAGGGCCGCGCCGGGATCGGTCGAACGATCCGGGTTCTTGAAGGTGAACGCCATGTCGCCGTGGAGACCGTCGGCCTTGCGCTGATGCAGAGCCTCGCGGGCGTCGGTGAAGACCTCGGCCGTGGTGGCGCCGATCGCATCAAGCCCGGCGGCGCTCCCCAGTGCGAAGAGCCGCGCACGCAGAGCAACTGCGTGCGGAGCATTCCGATGCCCTGAGGTCCGTGGACCATCGAACGGGCGCGGGCCCGGCGGCGAGGGCGTCGACGGAGCAGTGGCCACCGGCGAAGCCTACGGAGGATCGCCACGAACGGGCGCATATCCTCAACGGGCGGCAGTGGCATGGAACTCGTGATGCTGCGACCCGGGAACCAACCCGATCTCCTGAAACATCGCCAACGCCCGGGCCTCGTCGGAGGTCAACGCCACCGACGCACCACACACGAAGGTGACCACGCAATCGCCGCACGCCGAGGAGTTCTGCAGGGTGCAGTCGGCGCACGAGATGACGAGATCGGCACGTGGCTCGGGTTGCCGCGACGACGGGTGGCGGCGGCGTGCCTCGTCACGAGCCGCCTTCGTCGTATCGGAGGTGACCCGGTGCCGACGGCTCGCGAGGTTCACCGGGGTTGGGAAGGTAAGTGAAGTAGCCATACGTCCGAGTGTGCCGAAGGGGGTATGACAACGGTGAGGGTGCTGCACAAAGAACCCGGCAGACCATCCGGACCGGAGCCGACCTCGGGACCAAGGGCCCTGGTCGCCAGCCATCGGTGTCCCTACGGTGACGACCGAGGAGAGTGACGATGGATTTCGACGTGTCCGAAGAGATGACGGTCAGACTCGCCATGATCGGCGAGTTCATGGAGCGTGAGGTGATCCCGCTCGAGGGCGAGATGCTCCACGGCGACCCGGCCTCGCTCGAAGCGGGGGTGCGGGCCGCCCAGGCCAAGGTCAAGCAGATGGGCCTTTGGGCACCGAACCATCCGGTGGATCTCGGTGGGCTGGGCCTATCGATGGTCGACCACGGCCTGTTTGCCGAGGCGGTTGGGCGAAGCCCGCTCGGGATGACGGTGTTCGGCACCCAGGCACCCGACGCCGGCAACGTCGAGATCCTCCACAAGTACGCCACGCCGGAACAGCGCGAACGCTTCCTTCGCCCCCTCGTCGCTGGTGATATCCGCAGTTGCTTCTCGATGACCGAGCCGGAAACGGCAGGCTCGAACCCCGTTCTCCTGGCGACCACCGCCGCCGTCGACGGCGACGACTTCGTGATCAACGGCCAAAAGTGGTTCACCTCGTCGGCCGACGGGGCTGCGTTCGCCATCGTCATGGCCGTCACCGACCCGGACGCGCCGCCGCACCAGCGCGCCAGCATGATCATCGTTCCCACCGACACCCCCGGGTTCAACCTGGTCCGCAACGTAAGCGTGATGGGCCATGCCGGCTCCGGTCACGCCAGCCACGCCGAGGTGATCTACCGGTCGTGTCGTGTGCCGCGTACCAACGTGCTCGGCCCCGAGGGTTCCGGGTTCCTCATCGCCCAGGACCGCCTCGGACCAGGACGCATCCATCACTGCATGCGCTGGCTGGGCATCGCCGCCCGAGCGTTCGACATGATGTGCACCCGGGCCAACGAGCGGGTCATCGACGCCGACGGCGGCACGTTGGCCGGCAAGCAGGTCATCCAGCATTGGGTGGCCGAGATGGACGCCGAGATCCGCGGCGCGCGACTGCAAACGCTGCACTGCGCCTGGATGATCGACCGGTTCGGTGCCAGTGCTGCGCGAGACGAGATCTCCGCCATCAAGTTCGAGGTAGCCAACACCATGCTCGAAGCGGTGGACCGCGCCATCCAGGTGCACGGCGCGCTCGGCGTCACCGACGACACAATCCTGGCCTACTGGTACCGCCACGAACGCGCCGCGCGCATCTACGACGGTGCCGACGAGGTCCACAAGACCTCGCTCGGGCGCCGCATCCTCCGGCGCTACGCGACCGCAGCCTCGGCACCGCGCTGAGGACAGCCTCCCCGGCTGGTCCAGGACACGGGCATCGGGACGGACTCTCGGGACCGCGGAGTTCGCCCCTACGCTGAACGGGACGCCACGCCTGAAGGACGCCGCCCCTTGGACACAACCCTTGCCGACAACCCGCTGCTCCAGGAGTGGACAGGCCCGCTGGCCCTTCCACCGTTCGCCGCGCTCGACGACGAGCACTTCGAACCGGCGCTCACGCACGCTATGGCGCTGCACCTCGCGGAAGTCGATGCCATCGCCGCGAACACCGACGAGCCGACGTTCGAGAACACCTGCGTGGCCTTCGACCGATGCGGGGCGATACTGGGTGTCGTCGGGAGGGTCTTCGGCAATCTGTGCTCGGCCGAGACCAGCCCGGACCTGCAGGCCGTCGAACGGGCGATGGCGCCTCGTCTCGCCGCCCACCACGCCTCGATCTCCCTGCACGCCGGGGTGTTCGCCCGGATCGATTCCCTGCACCGGCGCATCGACTCGCTCGGTCTCGCCCCGGTCGAAGAACGTCTGCTGCAACGCCAGCACCTCGATTTCGTGCGCGGCGGGGCCATGCTCTCGGGCGAGGCACGCGTCCGGGTCGGCGCGCTCGCCGAGGAGTTGGCGACGCTTCAGACGCAGTTCGCCCAGAACGTGCTGGCCGACGAGACGGGCTGGCACCTCGAACTCCCGACCGAAGCCGATCGTGCCGGCCTCCCCGAGTGGCTGCTCGCCGCCGCCCGGGGTGCGGCCCGCGACGCCGGATTGGCCGACGGAGCCCACATCATCACACTCTCCCGTTCGCTCATTGTGCCGTTCCTGGAGACGTCGACCCGCCGCGATCTCCGCGAGACCGCCTTCGCGGTATGGATGGCGCGCGGCGAGAACGGTGGCCGGTCCGACAACCGACAGCTGATCACCGACATCCTGATCCGTCGCCGTGAGCTCGCATCGCTTCACGGCTATGCGAACTTCGCCGAATTCCAAACGGACGACATGATGGCCAAGTCACCAGGCGCCGTCGCTCATCTGCTGCACGCCGTTTGGGCGCCGGCGCGTGCCGCGGCGTTGGCCGAGCAGGAGCAGCTCGGCGAACTGGCGCGCCGCGATGGGAACACCGATTTCCAGGCGTGGGATTGGCGGTACTACGCCGAAGCGATGCGCAGCGCCACATTCGACCTGCACGACGATGAGGTCAAGCCCTACTTCTCCCTCGACCGCGTCCTTGAGGCGGCGTTCGACTGCGCCGGCCGCCTCTTCGGCATCCGCTTCACCGAGCGGCCCGATATCGCCACGTATCACCCCGATGTCCGCATCTTCGAAGTCCGAGGCGGCGACGACCAGGTGGTCGGCGTGTTCCTTTCGGACAACTTCGCTCGGCCAACCAAGCGCAGCGGCGCATGGATGTCCTCCTACCGTATGCGCGCTGACTATCTCCTCGGCGATCAGGCTCTGCCCGTCATTGCCAACCACAACAACTTCGCGAAGGCCGAGATCGGACCGACCCTGCTCAGCATCGAGGACGGCCGGACCTTGTTCCACGAGTTCGGCCATGGCCTCCACGGCCTGCTGTCCACCTCGCCGTTCCACCGCCTCGCCGGAACGAACGTCCTGCGCGACTTCGTCGAGCTCCCATCGCAGCTCTACGAACACTGGCTGCTCGAGCCCGAGGTGCTTCGGCGCCACGCACGCCACGTCGAAACCGGTGAGACCATTCCCGACGAACTCGTCGATCGAGTCCGTCGCGCCGCCCAGTTCAACCAGGGTTTTGCAACCGTCGAATACACGTCGTGCGCGCTGCTCGACCTGGCGCTGCACCAGGAGAGCGACCCCGCAGCGATTGACATCTCCGAGTTCGAGCGCTCGCAACTGGCCGAGCTCGGCATGCCTCCGGCGGTGATCATGCGCCATCGACTACCGCACTTCCTGCACCTGTTCTCCAGCTCGTCGTATGCCTCGGGGTACTACGTGTACCTGTGGGCGGAAGTGCTCGACGCCGACGCCCACGACGCCTTCATTGAGGCCGGTGACCCGTTCGACGCCCCCACGGCGGCGCGCCTGCGCGAGTTCATCTATTCGTCCGGCAACACGATCGAACCGGGTGAGGCGTATCGGGCATTCCGCGGACGCGACCCGGGCATCGAACCCCTCCTGCGCGGTCGCGGCCTCCTCGTCTGATCACTGAGCGAACGGGCATTCGACGAATGGAACAGCTGTTCGCCTAGGATGGGTCGGGTGGGCGTTCGAACAGCAGGAGCGACCAGAGCGCGCTCACCTCTCGGACAGCAGTCGCTCGACGACCTCGGCACACCGCTCTCCCTCGTGACCTTCGTGGTCATCGACCTCGAAACCACCGGAGCGTCTCCTCGCGACTGCGCTATCACCGAGGTGGCAGCAGCGCGCTACGAAGGCGGCATCTGCACCGGCACGTTCTCCACCCTCGTCAATCCTGGCGTGGAGATACCGCCGTTCATCACGTACCTCACCGGCATCACGGAATCAATGATCGGTCCCGCACCGCCCATCGAGTCGGTACTCCCCGCGCTGCTCGAGTTCATCGGCGGGGCGGTGCTCGTCGGCCACAACGTCCGCTTCGACATCGCGTTCCTCGACGCTGCGCTCCGCGCTCACAACTACCCGACACTCTCGCACCGGCGCATCGACACGTGCTCACTGGCGCGTCGGCTCGTCCGCTCCGAGGTAGCGAACTGCAAGCTCGGCACGCTGGCGGCGCATTTCGCGTTCACCCACCAGCCGACGCACCGGGCGCTGGCCGACGTGCGCGCCACCGCCGACCTGCTCTTCTTCCTGCTCGAGCGCGCCGCCGGCTACGGGGTCCTCGGGCTCGACGACCTGAGTGAGCTCCCGGCGATCAACCGCCACCCCCAGGCCCACAAGCTTGCGCTTACCAACCATCTCCCGAGAAGACCCGGTGTCTATGTGTTCCGTGATCTCGGAGGCACGATCATCTACGTCGGCAAGGCGACGAACCTGCGGGCCCGCGCCCGATTGCCACCTTTATCCTGACCGTCGCCTTCCTGTCCGCCGGCGCCTTCGCCGGAAACGACCTGAAACTGGCGGTACGCGCCCATGGCGCCAATGTCACGGTGGTTGCCAAGAACCGGGCCTGGCCGGTCACGGG
>JANOHI010000434.1:0-1494 GCA_031406385.1 Acidimicrobiia bacterium | reverse complement strand
TGGTGAAAGCTATGCGCGCCTATGGTGTCCCGGAGCAGATCTTGACGGACAACGGGAAAGTGTTCACGGGTTCGGACCGGGCACTGGCGAAGTCCTGTTTGACCGTATTTGCCGGGAGAACGGGATCAAACACTTGTTGACTGCGCCACGGTCGCCGACCACGACCGGCAAGATTGAGCGGTGGCATCGCACGATGCGTGAACGGTTCCTGACCGGCAAAGTCTTCGAAAGTACCGCCGATGCGCAAGCCCAGTTGGATGCGTGGGTGGTCACCTACAACGAGGACCGGCCGCATCAATCGATCGGGAACGTGCCACCAGTCCGACGCTTCGAACTGCGTGCGATTACTGCGGAGAACCCTCGACCGAAACCGACCGTTGCCGATGTCGATCTGAACGGCTCGATGCCGGCCGGGGCAACCCGACGAGTCTCCCGAAAAGGAACGGTGTCGTTCGGTGCTGCGTCATATGTCGTTGGCCAGCCACACGTCGGGTTGGACGTTGTGTTGGTCATGGACCGCAAACTCGTGAACATCTACCACGATGGTGTGCTCGTCCGGACTCACGCCCGCAAGCACGCGCCGGCGAAACAGGCCGCAGCGTTGCATCGCCAAACCAAACCGAAACCCGCACCCCCGGCTGAGCCGCCACGGTCGTCAGCGACGCTGGTGTCGGTGACCCGCAAGGTTGATTCGTCCGGGAACGTGTGCTTCGCCGGGGAGAACTATTACGCCGGCGCCATGTACAAGCGACGCCAAGTTCAGGTCGCCGTCGTCGGTGACCGGGTCGAGATCAGTGTCGGGAAACACCTCATACGTTCCCACCCGGCCCGCCATGACCGAACCCGTGAACACGGTGCCCTCGCCAACCCCGGCGGTAGGGCCCGCCGGATCAACGCCGCCTAACAATCCCCTCGCCAGGTGTAAAGCAGGTACCGGAACCCGACCGTAAAACGGGTACCGGGACTTGACATCCCGCCATTTGGCATCCCGCCATTGGCTGTGCGCAGTTCCGCCTCATAGTGGACAGTGTGGTTCCGGTTCCTGGGCGACATTTTGGGACAGTTCCGGTAGGTGGGGCTCCAGTTCGGGCTGCCCGTGCTTCGATAATCGTCGTCTCCCACCAGCCAGCATCGCCCCCCGCCGGATGGACGATGTCGTTTGGTGCAGCGTCGTACTTCGTGGCGAAGCATCTTCGGTCATGGACCGCGGCCTTGTGCGGATCTATAGCGGGTTGTGCTCGTTGCGACCCGCGCCCATCGGGATGCGCCGGCGAAACAGTCTGCGGGCGATGGCCCGCCGAACGGTGCCAACACCGAGGAAGGCATCGGTCGAGCGGCCCACCGCGCTGGTGGTGTCGGTCGCCCGAACTGTTGAATCGCCCTCGAATCGCGCGGGCCATCGGCTTTTGTTGATGACGTTGCTTCAACCAGTCACGGGTACAACTTCTTCATTGCCGCGATCGCTTCTCTTCGGACACGCGAGCGGCTCTGAGG
>JANOHI010000134.1:0-35139 GCA_031406385.1 Acidimicrobiia bacterium | reverse complement strand
GGGCTGATGTTCTCGACCTTGGCCTCAAGGCCGCCGTAGATCGAGAAGTCGTAGGCGCTGAACTTCACCGTGGCCTGCTGGCCGGGGCTGATGAAGGCGATGTCGCGCGGCTGCACGCGCGCTTCGAGCACCAGCGTGTCGTCGAGCGGCACGATCTCGACGATGTCCTTGCCCGGCTGTACGACGCCGCCGACGGTGTTGGCCAAGAGGCGCTGCACACGGCCACGCACGGGGCTTTTGATCTGGCTCTTGGCCACTTTGTCGGCCAGGCCGACGGCATTTTCAGTGAGGGCATTGAGCTTGCCGGTGGCGTCGGCGAGCTCGATGCGGGCCTCGTTGCGGAACGCGAGTTCGGCCTCTTGCGACTTGCGCTGAGACTCGCCCATGGCAGCCTGCGCGCGCGCGATCTGCGCCGCCGACTGTTCAACCTCGCCGCGGAATTTGGTGATGTCTCGCTCGAGCCGCAGGATGTCCACCTGCGAGACCGCGCCGCTGGTCAGCAGAGGCCGCGTTTGCGCGAGTTCCTGCTGCGACAGCTCGAGCCCGCGCACGGCCGCCGTGCGTTTGGCCTGCGCTTCGCTCTGCTCCTGCTGGCGCTGCGCCATCTGCTGGCGCACGACGGCGAGCTGGGCGTCGAGTTCGTTCAGGCGCGCGCCATAGAGGCGGCGTTCTTCTTCGATGACGCGGCGCTCTTCGTCGTTGGCCGCTGTGGGGGGCTGGAACGGCTTGCCTTCGGCCAGCGCGCGCAGCCGCGCCGCTCGCGCACGCAGCGTCATGCCGGTGGCCGCGCTTTCGCGCACGCCCGCCGTGGCGCGGGTTTCTTCGACGCGCAGCAGCAACTGGCCGGCTTCGACCACCTGGCCTTCACGCACCAGGATTTCGGAGACGATGCCGCCATCCAGCGACTGCACGACTTGGAGCTGCCGCGATGGAATGACACGCGCATCGCCGCGTGTGACTTCATCGACATGCGCCAGTGCCGCCCAGATGACGAGCATGACCGTCACGGCCAGCGCTGCGCGCACGATCTTCTGCGCGCGGTGCGTGCGCTGGCGCGAAATCAGCGCATCGGCTTCGAGTTCGAAGGGGCGCATGCCAGCCTCGGCCGCCTGTACGTCGTCGAGCGGGCTGCCGAGCCAACGGCGCGTGATCGGGTCGAGCACAACACGGATGCGTTCGAGCACGGAGACGAAACGGAGGGCGGCGGCGTTCATCAGGCGGCCTTTGCGATGCGCCCGCTCTGCAGCGCTTCCATGATCCGCTCGCGCGGGCCGTCGGCAACAACACGTCCGTTGTCGATGACGATCACGCGATCGACCATCGACAGCAGCGACGTTCGGTGCGTTACCAGCAGCACCGTCTTGTCCTTCGCAAACGCGGTGATGCGCTGCGTGATCTGTGCTTCGGTGGAAAAGTCCATCGCGCTCGTCGGCTCGTCGAGCAGCAGGATCGGTGCGTTGTGCAGCATCGCGCGCGCAATGCCGACGGCTTGTTTCTGGCCGCCGGAGAGCAGCTCGCCGCGCTCGCCGACTGGCAGGTCGAAGCCCTTCGGATGGCGCTGCACGAACTCCGAGAGGCCGGCGATCTCGGCCGCGGCGACGATGGCGCTGTCATCCACATGCGGCAGGCCGAAGGCGATGTTGTCGCGCAGGGACCCGTGGAACAGCATCACGTCCTGCGCCGCATGCGCGATGTTGCGGCGCACGTCGGCCGGGTCGAGCTGGCGCAGGTCGATGCCGTCGAGCAGGACCGCGCCGCCGTCTTTGTCGTTCGGCTGGTACAGGCCCATCACCAAACGCTGGATGGTCGATTTGCCCGAGCCGACGCGGCCGATGAAGGCCACCTTTTCGCCCGGCAGGATCTTCATGCTGATGCCGTCGAGTGCAGCATCTTCACGATTCGGGTACGAGAAGCGCAGGTTGCGCAGCTCGACCTCGCCTTTGAACTCCCGGCGCTGGATGAACGGCGCCGCGCCTTCGTCGGCGCCGGGGCGCTCGACCGGTTGGGCCATCAGCTTGTCGAGCGATTCGAGCGCGGTGCGCGCGCCCTGGTATTGCATCAGCAGCGCCACCACTTGGCCCGCCGGCGCGAGCGCACGGCCACTGAGCATGCCCGCAGCGATCAGCGCACCCATCGTCAACTGGCGCTCGCTGATCAGGTACACGCCAACGATGATCGTGATCACGCTGCACAGCTGCGTCAGCCACGCGGTGCCGGTGGAGGCCGACGCGGAGAGGGCACGCATGCGCACATTGGTCCGCGCCAGGAAAGTATTGGCGCGTTCCCACTTGGCCTGGATGGCCCCTTCGGCGCCTTGGGCCTTGATGGTTTCGATGCCGGTCAGGCTTTCAATGAGAGTCGCATTGCGCTGCGCCGAAGCGCGGTAAGTGGTCTCGGCCAACTGGTGCAGGCGGTGTTGCAGCACCCAGCCGAGCATCACGATCACGGCAAAGGTCAGCACCACGGGCACAGCCAACCACGGCGACAGCCAGACCATGACGAGCATGAAGAGCGCGGCGAACGGCAGGTCGATCAGCGCGGTGACGGTCGTGGACGCAATGAAGTCGCGCACCGACTCGAAGCCGCGCAGGTTGCTGGCGAACGAGCCCACCGATTCAGGCCGGTTGGCGAGCTTCATGCCGAGCACGCGCTCCATCAGCCGTGCCGAGAGCGTGACGTCGATGCGCGCGCTGGCCTCGTCGACAAAGCGGCTGCGCAGGTTGCGCAGCCACAGGTCGGCGCACAGGACCATCACGATGCCGATGGCCATTGCCCACAGCGTTTCGACGGCGTTGTTCGGCACCACGCGGTCATAGACATTCATCGAGAAGATCGGGAACGCGAGTGCGAAGACGTTCACCAGCGCCGCCGCGAACAGCACGTCGCGATAGACGAAGCGCTGCGCACCGACCGCGCTCCAGAACCAGTGGCCGCGTTTCGTGGCGCGCACTTCGCGCGTGCGGCTGTCGAAGCGGAACAGAGGGCGCACGAACAGGGTGATGCCGCTGTAGCGCTCGGCGAGGTTGGCGCGTGCCAGCGTGATCTCGCCCTGGCCGGTCTGCGGCAGCAGCACGCGCGCGTCGCCCTGGTCGGTCCAGCCGACGAGCACGCAGGTGTTGTTGTTCTCGAGGACCAGGATCGCCGGCAGCGCCGCGCGGTCGATCGCGTCGAGTGGCAAGCGCTGCAGCCGCGCGGCCATGCCGGCGCGCGTGGCGGCTCGCTCTGCCAGTTCCAGCGTCAGGCGGCCGCCCGCCAGCGGCAAACCCCCGGCCAGAGACGCCCGCGACGCCGCCTGACCGTGCAAACGGCACAGTTCGACCAGGCTGTCGAGCAGCGGGTCGGGATGGATCAGGTCCTCGCGAAGGCGAGCAGGTGCAGTCACACTCATGGCAGGCCGTCAGGCTATATCGGCCGCGTGAAACTCAAAGTGAGAGCGCTTGCGATCTGCAAAGAAAAGCTGCAAGGTTTCACGCACGGTGCGAAAAGCGATCTGGTCCCAGGGCACTTCGTCCTCGCGGAACAGCCGGGCTTCGAGCGTTTCGCTGCCCGGGTCGAGGTCGGGCGAGGTCATCCTGGCGCGGTAGAACAGATGCACCTGGCCAACGCGCACGACGTTGATCAGCGTGAACAAAGGCCCGAGCTCGATCTGTGCCCCGGCTTCTTCAACGGTCTCGCGGATCGCCCCATCAGCAGTCGATTCGCCGAGTTCCAGGAAGCCGGCCGGCAGTGTCCACAACCCGTAGCGCGGCTCGATGGCGCGCTTGCACAGCAGCACCTCGTCGCCCCACACCGGCACGGCGCTTGCGGACATCGTCGGCATCGACGCCTCCGGCGGTGAGCTCGACGCCGCCGACGAACACGCTTCCCGAGTCGACCGGCTCGAGCAGGTTGATGCATCGCAACAGGGTCGACTTCCCGGATCCTGATGGACCGATCAGACCGACAACACTATGCGCGCTTACTGTTAGGTCGACACCCCTCAGCACCTGGTTCTTCCCGAACGACTTGAAGACGTCGCGCAACTCGATCAGATGTGCGTCACCCGGCACCGTGGCGCTCATCGGCTCCTGCGTTCCTGGCGGGCAACCAGCGTGTCACCGAGTCGGGCCAAGGGAATGGTCACGGCGAGGAACAGCAGCGTCGCCCCAAGGTAGGCGGTGAAGTTGAACCGGAAGCTGGCGTAGTTCTGGGCGCGCCGAAGGGCTTCGAGCGGCCCGAGCGTTGACAGCAGAGCCGTACTCTGCACAACCGCGATGAAGTCGTTGATGAGCGGGGGAATCACGCGTCGTATCGCCTGGGGGACGATGACGAACCGCAGCGCCTGCACCCTCGAGAGCCCGAGCGATCGAGCCGCCGCCATCTGCGACGGATGGATGGAACGGATGCCCGACCGGAACACCTCGGCGACGTATGCCGCACTGTTCAGCACGATTGCGACCGTGCCCCAGATGACGGGATTGTTCCACGGCCGATCGAGGCCAAGACCGGGCACGCCGAACCCGAACAGGTAGATCAACACGATCGACGGGACTGCTCGGAACACGTCGGTGTATATGACGGCGATGAGCCGGAACGGAAAGAACGCGGGTCCCGGGATCATGCGGATGACGGCCACGATCATTCCGAGGATCAAGCAGAGCACGAACGCCACGACGAACACCCGAACGTTGAGCGCGAAGCCCTTCAGTACCAGCGGAAAGCTCTTGCGGAAGTGAAAGCCCGACAGGAAGCTCTCGTGGAACTTCGACCACCCAGGGGTGGAGGTGATCCCGAAGATGATGGCCGCGAACACCGCGACGGTCGACGTGGCGGCAATGACGCCGCCACGCCATGCCGGGACGCCGCGTCGGGTCGAGCGGCCGCTCATCAGGTGGGGCAGCCGAACTGGTAGGGCGCCGGTTGACGCGGCTCTGGTGCCCCCGACAACGTCTGTCTCACTGATTCAGAGCGCAGTGAGGGGACCGCCGAGCTCGCCGCTCACTGGGCGCAGGCGCCTCGGAAGCGGCGAGCAGGGACGGGTGAGCACGTCGATCAGCCGAAGACCGGAGCGTTCGTTGCCGTGGAAAGCTCAGCGGTCTGGATCTCGGCCAGCTTGCCCGACGACTTCAGCACGGCGAGTGCCTCGTTGACGCACGGGGTGAGCGGACTGCCCTTTTCGAACAGCAACCCGAACTGCTCGCCGCCACCTTGGCTGGCGAACTGTCCGACCACAACCGAGCCCTCGATCTCGGCTGCCGACACGTAGAACGCCGTGGGGAGGTCGAGGACGATGGCGTCGATCTGCTTCGCCGCGAGGGCCGCCTTTGCGTCGTTGTTCGTCGAGTAGACGAACGGCTCCGAGGAAGGCTTCACGACATCGGTGACGAATTGCAGGCTCGTGGTGCCCTGCTGGACGCCAAATTTGAGCTTGGCCAGATCGGCGACCGTCTTTGCGGAGATCGCCGGCGAATCCTTCAGCGCGACAACGGCCTGGTTGACGTCGAAGTAGCCGTCGGAGAAGTCCACTGCCTGCTTTCGCTCATCGGTGATCGAGATCTGGTTGATGTCGAAATCGAAGTCCTTCTTGCCTGTCGCGTACGACGAATTGAAGGGAACCTTGATCCACTTCACCTCTTCCTTCGTGAAGCCGAGGGTCTCGGCGACAGCGAAGGCGACAGCGCTCTCGAAACCCTTCCCATTTGTCGGGTCGTCGTCGGAGAACCACGGTGGATAGGCCGGCGAGTCGGTTCCGATGGTGAGGGTGCCGGCGGTCTTCAGGTTGAGCTTGTCCTTTGCGCAGTCGGCGCTCATGACGGCGGCAGCGGCGGTCGTGTCGGCCGCTGCGGCTTCGGTCTCGGCGGCGGCTTCGGTCTCGGCGGCAGCCTCGGTCTCCACGGCAGCCTCGGTCTCCACGGCGGCTTCGGTCTCCACCGGTGCCGCAGTGGTGTCAGCCGAGTCGCTGCTGCACGCGCTGAGGCCGAGAAGTAGGGCTGGGGCGACGAGCATCAGGGCGCGTCGTTTCCGGAGTGAGGTCCTGGTCATAGGAACCGAGTGTACGAAGAACGACGTTCCTGCGTGAACCGCTACGAGCGGAATCCGCGCTCGGACGGTCATTCGTTCGCGGCGTAGCGGTGAGCGTCTGCTGACTCCCACCGAGTTCCTCCGCGGGCACAGCCGCGGGCGATCGGGGTCAGGCCCGCGACGTGGAACGAACCGTGCGGCGGGTGCTCCCCTTGACGCTCTTCGTCGATTTCACCGATTTCGTCGACTTCACGGCGACGGCAGCCGGTTTCGGAACGACCGCCAGTGCCAACTCCGTCGGCGCTCCCGTCGAAGCCGAAGGAGCGGCTTGCGCCGACGGAGTCCGGAACTGCTGGGTCACGAAGATCCGCTCGCCCCGAAGGACAACCGTGATCGACACGTGGGTGAACTCCGGATCGAGAAGATTCTTGCGGTGCCCGGGGCTGTTCTCGAAGGCAGCCTCGACCGACGCCGCGTCAGGCCCGGTACCGACGTTCTCCCCGAGCTTGCGCCACGACGCAGTGATCTCTTTGGCAAGGTTGGGGTTGTGCGAGATGCTGCCGGCGGCTGCCATCTTCTCGGTCCAGCCCATCGCGACGGTGCGGATCTCGGGGTCGACAATGAACGGCGTCAGCCCCTGGCTCGCCCGGAGCGCGTTGACGCCGGAGATGAACTCGGCTTCAAGCGCGATCGGATCTCGATCGACGGCCTGTGCCGATGCCATCGTCGGCGTGACGACGGTGGCGATGGCGCTCCCGCCGAGCGTCAGAACGAGCGCAACGGCGAGGCGGCGACGGCGGCGAGGACCTGCGACAGGCGATCGATTCTCAGCGGTAAGGCGGGGCACATGACAGCTTTCGGCCACTTAAAGTGGGTTCTTTAGCCGAAAGTGGCGAAAACATTCACCTAAAGTGGCGAGTTGCCGTGCTTCTTGCCGCGGATCATCTCGCGTTTGGTGTGCAGCAGGTCGAAGGACCGAGCGACCAGCCGTCGTGTCTCAGCCGGTTCGATGACCGCGTCGACGTACCCGCGCTCGGCGGCGACATACGGGTTGAGGTACTCGGCGGCGTAGTCGAGCTCACGCACCAGTCGCTCCTCCTCCGATTCGCGGCGGTAGAGGATCTGGACGGCGCCCTTCGCGCCCATCACCGCCAGTTCAGCGCCTGGCCAGGCGAGGCAGAGGTCGTTGCCCATGGTTTTGCAGTCCATGACGATAAAGGCGCCGCCGTATGCCTTGCGCAGCACGACACAGACCCGCGGCACGGTGGCCTCGGCGTAGGCGAAAGCCATCTGCGCTCCGTGGCGGATCATTCCGCGCCATTCGAGGTCCTTGCCCGGGAAGTAGCCGGGCGTGTCGACCAGGGTGAGGATCGGGAGGTTGAAGGAGTCGCACAGGGCGACGAACCAGGCGCCTTTCTGGGCCGCGGCGATGTCGAGCGTCCCGGCGAGGGCGAGCGGCTGATTGGCGACGATTCCGATCGGTCGGCCACCGACGGTTGCGAATGCCGTCACCAGGTTCGGCGCCCACCGGGCCCGTACCTCGAAGACGGAGTCGGCATCGCACACGGCCCGGGCGACGGACCGCACGTCGTAGCTCCCGGTCGACGAGGCCGGAATGAGATCGTTGAGCTCCGGGGCGGCGCGCTCCGTCGGGTCGTCGGTGGGGATCACGGCGGGAAGTGCATCGGCGTGGTCGGGAAGGTAGGAGAGCAGTGTCCCGACGACGTCGAGCGCCGACGCGACGTCGTCGACCACAGCGGCGGGAAGGCCGGACTGGCGGGCGTGCGTGGACGCGCCGCCGAGCGTGTCCTTGTCGAGGACGATCCCGGTGAAGTCGGCGACCATCGACGGGCCGCTGACGAAGGCGTAGGAGACGCTCGTCATGATGACGAGGTCGGCGAGGCCGAGAAGAAGGGCGGCGCCCGACACAGCAGCTCCGTCGACCACGAGCACCACGGGGACAAGGCCGGAGCAGTCGGCGAGGGCACGGGCGGCGCGTCCCCAGCCGTGGAGCGCAGCGAGCCCGGCATTCACGTCGACGCCCGTCGAGTGGAGAACCCCGACGAGCGGCCGGCGAAGCAAGAGCGCCAAATGGGCAGCCTCGGCCAGCACCTCGCCGTCGTCGGCATCGATGGCGCCCCCACGATCGGACTGCTCGATCACGAAGGCCACGATCTCGCGGGCGTCGAGGCGGCCGTTGAGGGTAGTCAGACCGGCGCTGACGATGCCCCTATGCCCGGCTCGGACCCTTGAGGTGAACGCCAACGCCTGCGTCGTCGAGACCGGCACGGCATCAAGATCGACAGACACTCCCCCACCGTACCGGCCCCGACCCCGCTCCGATTGCTCCCAACGCAGTGGTCCAGCGCGTTGGGAGAGGTTGCCCCCTCCGCTCGTCCGGCGCTGCGCCGCTCGCTTCGCTCGACTGCTCGCAACGCACTGGTCTCGGGCCCTTGGGAGAGAGGTTGCCCCAATCCATGGGGGCAAAACACCTCCCAACCGCGCTGGGAGGCGTTTAGCCGCACTACGGACGAAGCGTCATGTACCCGGCCGCATACGACGGGCGCGCCAAGCGCCCGATCCTCAGACGGTCACGAGGTCTTCGTCGGCAATCACGGTGCGAGCCGGTTCGCCGTCGGCCTCGGCGCGCGCTGCCCGTCGCGCCGTGCGCTCATTCATCCGGAGGGACGCCTTCTCGAGGCGGCCCAGCAGCGCGATGATGCGATCGCGAGCCTGTTCGGCTTCGTTGCTGAGCCCCTCGACGCCTTCGAGGTTCCAGTGACGTAGAACAACCGGAGCCAGAATCTGGCTGTAGTGGATCGGCAGGTTGTAAATCCCGGCGTTGGCGATTGCTCGCGCGTGATCGGCAAAGCCGGCGATCCCCGTACCGGGCATCTCGAAGTCGCTGATCTGGCGGTCGATGGCGCACACGACCGACGACGGGTCGACCTCGAGCGCGGCCGACGTGATGTCACGGTAGAAGAGGTAGTGGAAGTTCTCGTCGGCGGCCACGCGGGCCATGACGTCGTAACCAGCGCGAGCGGCGGGATGCTCCGACCTCTCCATCTCCGCTTGCAGGAGTTTGCCGGTGTTGCGGTGCGAGATCCGGGTGGCGAGTTCCTGGAGCGCGACGTAGACGAACCCGTCGCACGCGGTCTGTGGCTGGGGAACCTCACCGCCGCTCATCTGCCCCATGCGGGCGTCTTCGAGTGCCCACGGATCGATGGCGCGTGTGACGACGAGGTAGTCACGGATGGCGATCGAATGCCGCGCCTCTTCGGCCGTCCATCGGTGCGACCAGGTACCCCAGATCTCGTCCTTCCCGAACATCCGGTCAATGGTCTCGAAGTAGTACGGGAGGTTGTCCTCGGTCAGGAGGTTGACGAAGAGCGCGCTCCGGACCGCATCGGGCAGGACCACGTCGTCGGGCGACCACGGTTCACCGGGTACGAAGTCACGGCCCAAAGACCACGGGATGATCTCGTGGGAGTACCAGGGCTTCGATGTGGCGAGGTGGCGCTCCAGAAGACGCTCCGCCGCACCCGATAGCTCCGCCAGCAGTGCCCGGTCCTCCGGGCGCACATCGGTGATCGTGGAAGGCATGTCTCAAGCCTACCTACTAGTAGGTAGGTAACAGGTCATCTGCACCGGCGATCGCCGGCATCACCACCAACTGTTCGACAGCTGAGCCGCTCTCGGCCAACCTGAGAAGGCCGCACGACGGGCTGGTGTCCCCCCTTCGCCAGCCCGTCAATCGCGTCCTGGCCGCAAACCCCTCGGGTGACGGAGGTGCGAGGAGTGGGACAGACTTGGGGAATGACCAGGAACGCAGCGTTCTTCGACCTCGACCGAACCTTGCTGGCCGGCGCCAGCGGGCCGGTGTTCGCCGAAGCGTTCGCCCAACTCGGCGTGCCGACCCCGCACATCCCGGGCCAGGACCTGCTGTTCCGCTTCTTCGATCTGGTCGGCGAGTCGTACCTCGTGATGCAACTGGCAAAGCGGGCATCGTCACGGGCGAAAGGACTGCGCCGCGACGATGTGGCTCGCGTCGCCGAGTGGGCTGCCGGCGTCCTCCTCCCGAAGGTCCAGCCGTATGCCCCGGCGCTCATGCGCTCGCACCGTGAGTCCGGTGACTTGCTCGTGCTGGCGACGACATCGCCCTACGACCTTGTGGCCCCGCTCGCTCGTCGACTTGGTTTCGATGCCGTCGTCGCCACCCGCTACGCGGAACTCGACGGGACCTATACGGGGAACCTCGACGGAGGTTTCGTCTGGGGGCCCGGAAAGCTCGCCGCAGTGAAGGCGTGGGCGGACGAGAACGACGTCGATCTCGACGCCAGCGCGGCGTACTCCGATTCGGTTTTCGACGCGCCGCTGCTTGGGGCCGTCGGCCGTCCGACTGCGGTGAACCCGGACTACCGCCTCCGGGCGATGGCTGCCGTGCGTCGGTGGCCGGTGCGGTCGCTCGACACGCCAGACGGCGTGCCATCGGTGAATGGCATCGAGCCGATGGACCTCTTCCGCCAGTTCACCCGCCCCGAGTTCTTTCCCGGGGTGCGATTCGCCTTCGAAGGGGTGGACCACATCCCGCGCACCGGTCCGTTGATCATCGCCGCGAACCACCGCAGCTACTTCGATCCCCTCGTGATCTCGCTGGCCATCGCCAAGGCTGGAAGAAACGCCCGGTTCCTCGGCAAGAAAGAGGTGTTCGACGCCCCCGTCGTCGGACAGATCGCGCGGGCCATGGGCGGCATTCGAGTGGATCGAGGCACTGGTTCCGACGCCCCGATCCGCGCTGCGGCCGAACGGTTGGAAGCCGGGGAATGCGTTGTCATCCTGCCGCAGGGCACCATCCCTCGGGGTGAAGAGTTCTTCGATCCAGTCCTGCGCGGCAAGACCGGTGTCGCCCGACTCGCAACGCTGTTTCCCGACGTTCCGGTCGTACCCGCAGGTGTCTGGGGTACCGAACGGGTATGGCCTCGGTCAGCCAAGGTGCCGAACCTTTGGCAGGTCACCGACCCGCGTCACGTGTCGGTGACGTTCGGCCCTGCGGTTACCGGTCTCACTCGGGCCGCGTCGTCGGAGCAAACCGTGCGAGCGGACACCGAACGCGTGATGGCTGCGATCATGGCGACTCTCCCGCCTGAAGCGCACGTCGCTCGCCAGGCGTCCGCCGAGGAGTTGGCGAAGACCACCCCGCATGGTCTTGTGAAGTCGGCATCGAACGCCCGGCCTGCGGCCGGGACGAGCGCGGCCAAGCCAGCGAAGGTAGCGAAGGGGGCTGACGCCAAGCCGACGAACGCGAAGCCGAGTGACGCAACGACGACCGAGAACCCATCGTCGAAGCCGACGGAGGCAGCCGCGCTCAAGACCGATGCGAAGGCTCCGAAGGCAGCCAAGAAGCCAAAGGTACGCGCGCAGACAACTCCGGAAAGCGTCGCGAACGAAGCCACAAATTCGCTGCAACCGCCGACCCCTCCTCGGACCCCGCCTGCGTCAACGAACTACGCAACTGCCGCACTCCTTGCGGCGAAAGAACCGGCGACGCGGCCGAAAATCAAAGGCAAGGCCGGTAAGGCGGCCAAGCGCGCCAGCATGGCAACCGTCGGGCAAGGCGAAATGTCGGCTGAGCCGAAACAACAGCACGGCGACCCGTCGGTGGCAACCACCGGCACTGCACCGCGTCGGGTGCCACCGACGCGTCGTCTCAACGGCTCCCTCGCCGACCGGACGTAGCGCGTCGCAATGGGCGGCGTGTTCAGCGCACCTCATTGATTCGAGCGAAATCGGCACGGAGTATTCCGCCGACCGTAGGGTTCACGAACTCCGTCCACGAGATGCGCCCGAGCAGGACCCGGCAGTGACCCGTCGTGCCGGACGGAGCGCCCAGTGGTGGGCTTGCCGCCGGCGTGGTGATGCGTTGGTGATGCGTTGGTGATGATGCGACCCCGGGGAAACCCGGAGAGGTGAAGTGTGCCCCGAGGGGCCTTCACGTTCTCGCGTCGACGCCACCGCACCCGACCGACTCTAGGTCGTCGACGGTTACCGATTGGCGGCGGCGGCTCGGATGAGGTTGAGGGCACCGCCGGCGCGGAACCAGCCCAGGTGCTCATCGTTCATCGTGTGCTTGCAGCTGATCTCGTCGACGGAACCGTCGGTCTGGTGCAGGAGCACCTTGACCGGTTGATCGGGTGCCAACGCCGCCAGGCCCACAACGCTTACCCGGGTGTCACGACCGATCTTCTCCCAGTCGGCCGGGTCGGCGAAGGTGAGAGGGAGCACGCCCTGCTTCTTCAAGTTGGTCTCGTGGATGCGGGCAAAGCTGCGGGTGATGATGACGGCCGCACCGCGAAAGCGGGGCTCCATGGCGGCGTGCTCGCGAGACGAGCCTTCGCCGTAGTTCTGATCCCCGACGGCAACCCAACGAACGCCGCTCGTGCCCCACGCCTTGGCGACGTCGGGAATCATCGCCTCGGACTGGGTCAGCGTGTTCCAGCCCATGCCCGGCTCGGAAGTGAACGCATTGTTCACGCCGATGAACAGGTTGCCCGAGATGTTCTCCAAATGGCCGCGATACTTGAGCCACACCCCGGCCATCGAGATGTGGTCGGTGGTGCACTTGCCCTTGGCCTTCATGAGGACGGGAAGCTTCTCGTAATCCTTGCCGTCCCACACCGAGAACGGTTCGAGCAGTTGGAGACGGTCCGACGTGGGCGACACGTTCACGCTCACACCCGAACCGTCGGCCGGCGGCGCCTCGAACATGGTGTCGCCGGACTCGAAGCCCTTTGCCGGGAGCTTCTCCCCGACCGGTTCGGCCAGCATGACGGAAGAGCCGTCGGTGGCGACGAGCGCGTCGGTGAGCGGGTTGAAGTCGAGCGTGCCGGCGAGCGCGTATGCAATGACGGTCTCGGGCGAAGCGACGAACGAGTTCGTGGAGCCGTAGCCGTCGTTGCGCTTGGGGAAGTTGCGGTTGTAGGAGTTGATGATCGAGTTCGGTGTACCGTCGGCCATGTCGTCACGCTTCCACTGCCCGATGCATGGCCCACACGCATTTGCGAGCACCGTGGCGCCAATGGCTTCGAGGTCGGCGAGGATGCCGTCGCGCTCAATGGTGGCCCGCACCCGTTCCGAGCCGGGGGTGACGAGCAGCGGCGTTTTCACCGTGAGTCCCGACGCCGCAGCCTGCCGAGCGATCGACGCCACCCGCGTCATGTCTTCATACGACGAGTTCGTGCACGAACCAATAAGCGCGCTGCTCAATTCGAGCGGCCAACCTGCGGCCTTCGCATTCGCTCCGACCTTGGAGACCGGATGGGCGAGGTCCGGCGTCATCGGACCGTTGATGTGTGGCTCAAGGGTGTCGAGATTGATCTCGACGATCCGGTCGAAGTATTTCGACGGATTTGCTTCCACATCTTCGTCAGCGCGCAGAAGATCAGTGTGCTTGTCGGCGAGGTCAGCGATATCACCACGCCCAGTGGCCTCGAGATAGAGCGCTGTTTCGTGGTCATACGGGAACAACGACGTGGTGGCGCCGATCTCGGCGCCCATGTTGCAGATCGTGGCCCGTCCGGTGGCGCTGATGTTGGCCACACCAGGCCCGAAGTATTCGACGATTGCGCCGGTGCCGCCCTCGACGGTGAGGATGTCGGCGACCTTGAGAATCACGTCCTTGGCGCTCGTCCAGCCGCTCATGCTGCCAGTCAGCTTCACGCCGATGAGCTTCGGGTAGCGCACTCCGAAGGGCAGGCCAACCATCACATCGACGGCATCGGCACCACCGACCCCGATGGCAACCATGCCGAGTCCGCCGGCATTCGGGGTATGGCTGTCGGTGCCGATCATCATGCCTCCGGGGAACGCGTATTGCTCGATGACAACCTGGTGGATGATTCCCGAGCCGGGCTTCCAGAACCCGATCCCGTATTTGGCCGAGACCGAGCGGAGGAACTCGTAGACCTCGCGGTTGGTGTCGTTCGCAACCTCGAGGTCCTTGATGGCACCGACCCGCGCCTGGATCAGGTGATCGCAGTGCACCGTGGACGGCACGGCGACCTGAGGCAGACCGGCAGTCATGAACTGGAGCAACGCCATCTGGGCGGTGGCGTCCTGCATGGCAACCCGGTCAGGGAAGAAGTCGCCATAGGTGACCCCACGGTCGAACTCGTCGGTGTTGGCGTCACGCATGTGCCCGAACAGGATCTTTTCCGCCAGGGTCATGGAGCGGCCGAGGCGTTGACGGCCGATGGCCACGTTGGCGCCGAGTTTGGCGTAGACCGCCTCGACAAGGCTGAGCGGGGTATTGGCGGCGACAGCCATGGGGGACTCCTCGGTTCGGGGTTCGGTTCGATCTGCGCTGGTGGTTGCTTCGGCAGGAAAACAAGACAAGTATAGGACAAGTGAGCGAGCGCGGAGCATTTCGGTATCAGGCCATCGCCGACGCCCTACGCGAGCGGATCGCGTCGGGTGAACTCGCCGCCGGGGCTCTCCTGCCGTCGGAGTCCGAACTCTCCGCCGCCCACGAGGCCTCACGGGTTACCGTCCGCAAGGCGTTCGCGGCGCTGCGCGAGGAGGGTTTGGTCGACTCCCGTCAGGGCTTCGGCTGGTTCGTGGCGGCGACACCCTTACGCCAGTCACTCGGCCGCCTCGGCACGTTGGAGGACCAGCTCGCCGAGAACGGCATCACCCCCGAACGAAGGGTGCTGGAGTTCGGCTTCGTCCGTGCCCCCAAGCGGGCCCGAGAGGTACTGGATGTCGACACCGTCCTGCAGGTACGCCGCCTCAATCTCGCCGACGGCACCCCGTTCGCCCGGGTGACGGTATGGGTTCCCGAGTATCTCGGCGCCGAGATCTCCCGTGCGGCAATTGAGCGGACGACCTTCTATGACGTGCTCCCCGTCCGAGTCGGCGGCGCCACCCAGACCATCGGCGCGGCGGCCGCATCGGACGACGACGCCAAGCTTCTCGGCGTGCCGCCCCTCTCGCCGGTGCTCCGGTGCGAGCGCATCACCAACGACACCGACGGCAAGGCCATCCTCCTCAGCGAGTTCGTTTTCCCCGCCCACCGCACCGAATTCGTCGTCGACCTCCCCCAGGTCGAAAGTTCCATCGCCCCCACCGGCCTCCGCCTCGTCGACTAGCTGCGCCGACTCAACCCGCTTCGCCGAAGACGACCCTCGCAGTGTCCACGCGCACCTCGCCCCAATCCACGCGCACCTCGCCCCGAATCGTCAGGTTTCGGCGCGGAAATCGCCAATGTGCGCGTGAATTCGCCCGATGTGCGCGCAGGCGGACTGTCACCAGAGAGCCCACCCGGGTCGAGCGATGGCTTCGGGACGTCTGCCAGGATTCGCACTCACCAGATTGGGAGGTACCGGTGACAGCCACCCCGGGACCGAATCGTCGAACTATCTCGATCAGCACCTGGAACAAGCAGTTCGCGGTAGGAATCACGTTCGGCGGAGTCGTTCCGGCCGACTTGTCCGGGCCGCCCACGACCCGGCCGTGACCGGACCTATCGCCGGTTGATCGCTCTCCGGAAGTACGCCTCGCCGTCGTTCGGGCGAAAGAACGTGCGGATGGTGAGGTCGCGGTTGAAGGCCAGGAACGCACCGCCGGTTCGGTCGAAGCGAGCGTAGGACCCGTTCGCTTGCGGGGCTTCGACAACTCGGCTCGACAGGGGCGCGTCGCGCAGGTCCTGGGCCAGTGCGAGGTACTGGGCGATCGTGGGCCGCCCGAACTCGGCACCGTGCTTGCGCCAATGCGACTCCAGGCCTCGTTGCGACGCGAAACCGATCCGGCGAAGCCGCGGATCGACCCGATTCGACGGTGCGAACGTGGCGGGGGCCGACACCGGTGCCGACGACGAGGAGCGTCGATCGGCCGACGCGGCCGACGGTGAAGCGTTGGTCCCGTTGTTCGAGTTGAAGAACGGCACCACGCTGGCAACCAACGCCAGAACCAAAGGGACAGCGGCCAAGAACCGTCGGGAGGGAGATCGTCGCCGCTCAGTCATCGCCAGCAAGCGTAGGCATTAGCCGGCCCTAGCCGGCGCCGAGGACACGACCGGCAAAGTGGGTCCTTGCGGCCTTGCGCTGACACACTCAATGCCGTGAGCACGACCGACGATCTCCGGGGCCGCCTGGAGAAGCTGCTGGGTACCGAGGTGTCGAACCTGCGACGTCTCTCCGGTGGGGCGAGCCGCGAGACGTGGGCGTTCGACGCGGCAACCCACGACGGCGCCACGGCGCTCATCCTTCGTCGGGACCCACCAGCATTGGTCGCCGTTCCGTCTCGCGTCGGCGGCATGCTTCTCGAGGCCCGCCTCTTCGCCGCAGCAAGCGGCGCCGGTGTACCGGTCCCTGTTCTCCGGGCCAGCGGTGACGCCGACCCCGATGTGCTCGAGACCGGGTTCCTCGTCATGGACCACGTGGACGGCGAGACCATCGCCCGAAAGATCCTCCGCGACGAACCATATGCATACACACGATCAGTGCTGGTCGAGCAGCTGGGGGAAGCAGCGGCACGTCTCCACGCGATCGCGCCCGCCAGCGTGCCCGGGTTGCCGCCGATCGATCCGATCCAGAAGTACCGGGAGATGCTCGATGAGCTCGGACACCCGTCACCGACGTTCGAACTGGCGTTTCGGTGGCTGGCGGCCAATCGTCCGCAGCCGGTCGAGCCATGTGTTGTCCACGGCGACTTCCGTCTCGGCAACGTGATCGTCGACGAGACCGGCCTGGTAGCCGTCCTTGATTGGGAACTCGCTCACCTTGGCGATCCGGCCGAGGACCTGGGATGGCTCTGCGTGCGGTCGTGGCGTTTCGGCAACGATGCCGAGGTCGCCGGACTCGGCACCATCGACGAACTTCTGCGCGCATATCATCTAGCCAACGGTCGCCACGACGTGAATGCCGAACGGGTCCACTGGTGGCTGGTTGCGGGAACCCTGATGTGGGGGGTGATGTGCGTGCTTCAGGCCAACGCCCACGTGTCAGGCGCGATGCGTGGCGTTGAACTCGCGGCGATAGGCCGCCGCATCGCCGAGCAGGAACATGACCTTCTCGATCTGCTCGGAGCTCCCGCTTTGCCGATGGCGACCCTGGCGCCAATTGCCGAGTCCATGACCGCGGCGCAAGGCGGTGACGAGGTCGGATTCCCGACGGCCCGCCTCCTGGTCGATGCCGTTCGTCGCTACCTCGAACTCGACGTCATGCCGGCCACCACAGGGCGGATCTCGTTCCACGCACGTGTCGCCCAGAACGTCCTCGGAATCGTGGAGCGCGAGCTGGTTCTCGGTGAGAGCCTGCACGAGGCCCAGCAAGCGATGCAGACGGCCACGGGAACGACCGACGAGCGGTCTCTCGCCGACCGCATCAAGACCGGCGACTTCGACGATCGCACAGACGAGCTTCTCGGTTCGCTTCGACGAGTGGTGAACATCCGAGTCGCCATCGCTAACCCGAAGTACGCGCGCTGATCAAGCTTTCGCGGCCTGCGATCAGTCGTTCGGTGTCTCCGGCATCGCTTCCTCGGCGAGCAGACCGGATTCGAAGGCATCCTGCCAGAACGCGAACGACGTCTGCACGAGGGTCGTGATGAGCTCGTCGACGAGCGGCTGGGTGACACCCGCACCGAGGGGGAACTGGCCTTCGAGATGGATCGTCCCGAACAGGGTTTCCTCATCCTCGGGCACGAACAGGTAGGCCTTCGGGTAGCGGCGTTCCTGGTTCCACTGGTTGCAGCCGGCCATGACCTTGGGCCACAGCGTCTTCGGAACCACGAGGTTGGTGACGCCGCGGATCACGAAGATGTCCTCGTTCGGACCTTCGGCGCTCATCAGGACCCTTAGGACGATCTCCTCTTCGTCGTTGAGGCTGAAGTCGACGGTGAAGTCACCGTCGTCATCGGTGACGAACTTGAGTTCCATGCGATCGAGGTGGTCTTTGACCATCTCGCGGGAGAACGGCTGAACGCCAATTCGACGGCCGGCACCGGACACCTCGGTCATCACGCCCCCAACGCCCGGAAGCCGCCGTCCACATGGATCATCGTTCCGGTGGTCATCGGAAACCAGTCGGAGAGCAGCGCGCAACAGGCCTTCGCCACTGCGGACGAGTCCTTCACGTCCCATCCGAGCGGTGCTTTCTCGGTCCAGACGTCCTCGAACCTGGAGAACCCCGGGATCGACTTGGCGGCCAGTGTCTTCAGCGGACCGGCGGCAACCAGATTGACGCGCACACCGTCGGGGCCGAGCTCTCGGGCGAGGTATCGGTTGAGCGATTCGAGCCCCGCTTTGGCGACACCCATCCAGTTGTAGGCCGGCCAGGCGACCGTGGCGTCGAAGTCGAGGCCGACGAGCGCGCCTCCCCCGGCCGCCTGGAACAGTGGACGCAGGCCTTTGGCCAGCACGCTGTAGGAGTAGGTCGAGATCTGCACGGCAGTCGCGACGTCTTCCCACGACGCGGCGAAGAAGTCGTCGCCGAGACACGACTGCGGGGCGAACCCGATGGCGTGAAGGCACCCGTCGACAGCACCCCATTTTTCGGTGAGGCGAACCACGACGGCGTCCATCTGCTCGGCCGACGTGATGTCGAGCTCGAGCACCTCGATAGGCCCCATTCCCTCAGGGAGTCGAAGCTTGCGGGAGATGCGTTCCGTGAGCGAGAGTCCGCGACCGGCACCGGTCAGCACGACGGAAGCACCCTCGTCGAGGGCAGTCTGGGCGACCCCGTAGGCAATCGACGCATCCGTCAGCACCCCGGTGATCAACAAGCGTTTCCCTGTGAGCAACCCCATATAGCGAACCCTTCCACTCAGGCCAGCCACTCGGACCAGACACTCGAACCGGCACCGACGCCAGCCCGGATTGGACCGCAGTGCCGCTGTGCAGGCTACGTCGCAGCGAATCGACGGGTGGTCAGTAGGCCCGGCAACCCTCGATGAGCCCGAGGTCACGGGCTTTTCGTTTGGCGCCGACCGGCCCGATCGGCAAGAGTCTCCGGATGCGAATCGCAGTCCTTGGTGGTACCGGCCCGGCCGGAAGCGGGCTCGCCGCTCGACTTGCGTCTGTTGGCTACGAGGTGGTGATCGGCTCCCGATCGAAGTACAAGGCGATGGAGGCGGTCGATTCGATCCTGGAGCGCTGGCCCGATCACAAGCTGGCGTTGACGGCCGACACCAACACCGGCGCGGCCACGGCCGACGTCGTCGTCATCGCCACCCCGTGGGAATCCACGGCCTCCACCGCCTTGAGCGTGGCCGATCTCTTGAAGGGCAAAGTTGTGATCTCGATGGCGAATGCACTCGCCAAGGTCGGCCCAGAATTCCAGCCGCTGGTTCCTCCGAGAGGGTCCGTTGCGGCAAGCGTCCAGGCCATCGTTCCGCGAGCGCTCGTAGCTGGAGCCTTCCACCACCTCCCGGCGCGCGAACTCGCCAACATCACCGAACCGGTCGAGAGCGACGTGTTGATCTGCTCGGATCACATCAAAGCGACCGAGATCACCGCCGACATCGTCCGGAAGATCCCGGGCTGTCGGCCCCTTGACACGGGCGGGCTGTCGAACGCCGCGCCAATCGAGGCGTTCGCGGCCGTGCTCCTCCAGCTCAACATGCGTTACAAGACTCGGTCGGCGTTGCGTATGACCGGGATTGATGCGTGAAACTCGGCCCTCCTGAGGGCACGAGGTGCACTCACCCGTCGTCCGTCGTCTAGAACATTCGCCGTGCCGATGAAGCTGTATGACACCCCTCGACGTTCGGTCGTGCCGTTCGAACCGGACACGATCGTCAAGATCTATACCTGCGGCGTCACCCCCTACGACACCACGCACATCGGCCACGCCGCCTGTTTCATAACGTACGACGTACTGCAACGCCGGTTGCGCGACCTCGGCCATGAGACCCGTTGCGTGCGCAACATCACCGACGTTGACGATTCGATCCTGGCGAAGGCGAGAGAGAAGGGTGTCCACTATCTCGACCTCGCAGCCGAAGAGGTAGCGAAGTTCGACGAGGACATGCGAGTGCTCGGCCAGTTGCCGGCGTGGTCGGAACCCCGAGCGACGAGTGCCATTCCCGACATCCTCGGCTTCATCGACAAGGTGCTGCAAAGCGGCCATGCGTACCAGGCGGGCGGAGCTGTCTATTTCGATGTTGCGTCGTTCGAGCATTTCGGGCAGATCAGCGGCTACTCACGCCAGCAGATGCTGGCGTATGCAGCTGAACGCGGCGGAAACGTTGAAGACCCGAACAAACGTGATCCGCTCGACTTCGTCCTGTGGCAGCCCTCATTGCCCGACGAGCCGTCGTGGGAGTCGCTGTGGGGCCCGGGGCGTCCGGGTTGGCATATCGAGTGCTCGGCACTGTCGATGCGCGAACTCGAAACCACAACCCTTGACCTCCATGGCGGCGGCGAGGACCTGATCTTCCCGCACCACGAGTGCGAGGCTGCCCAGTCGGAGGCGGCGACAGGTCAGCCGCTTGCGCGGCATTGGATGCATCAGTCCTACGTGAAGCTCGACGGCGTCAAGATGTCAAAGTCGCTCGGCAACCTCCGCTACGTGAGCGACTTGATCGCCGAGGGTTACGACCCGATGGCAATTCGCCTCATCATCGTGGCGCACCACTACCGCGATGGGTGGGAGTGGTTCGACCATCTGCTCCCGACCGGTGTTGCGCGTCTGGCCACATGGCGCGAAGCAGGCGATGGCGACGGCGCGCTCGACGAAGTCCGGGCGTGTCTCGACAACGACCTCGACACGCCTGGAGCAGTCACGGCGATCGATGCCGCGGCGGCGAAGGGCGAGGGTGTCTCAACCGCCGCGCTGCTCCTCGGCGTCGTCCTGTAGCGCCACCGTTTGGGTCACTCATGGCCGACTCGTGGACGTGTCCGTCATGTCAGCGCTCGTTTCGGCGGACATCGCAGTCACACGAGTGCGCGCCGGCAATGACGGTCGAGGACTACTTCTCCACGGGCCCGGCCTTTGAGCGGCCGATCTTCGAGGAGGTCCGGTCCTTCGTCCTCACGCTGGGTCCGGTCACGATCGAGCCCGTATCCGTCGGCATCTTCTTCAAGAAGCCGTCGAGCTGGGTCCAGCTCCGGCCGAAGCGCATGTGGGTTGCGATGGGGTTCCCGATGCGACGAGACGTCGGCCACCGCACGATCCGCAACAAGCCGATGACGAACGGTCGGGGTTCGTCGATGAAGTGGTTCGTCGCCAACCTTGAGGCTCCAGGAGACCTCGACGACGACCTTCGCGATCTCCTCTCCGAGTCGTTCGACCTCTAACCAGCGACAGTCATCGACGCGACGTAGCGTCCAGGCGTGGGCATTCACCGATTCGGTCGTGCTGTCCGCGCCGTTCCGGTGGTCTGGCAGGTGCAGACCTACCAGCGGGCGTGGCTGGTCAAGGACATCGCCGCCGGTGTCGTGCTCACCGGACTCCTGGCGCCGGCGGGGATGGCCTACGCAACCGCCGCCGGCCTCCCCGCCTCGACGGGTTTGTACGCCACGATCATCCCTCTTCTGGCGTACGCGATCGTGGGCCCGTCGCGCATCATGGTGCTCGGCCCGGACTCGTCGCTCACCCCGTTGATCGCCGCCGCCGTGGTGCCGCTGGCCGCCGACAACCTAACCGATGCGATTGCCATCGCCGGGGCGTTGTCGATCGCCGCCGGGGTGATCTGCATCGTCGCCGGTCTGGCTCGCTTCGGTTTCATCTCCGAGTTGCTGTCCGCTCCCGTGCGGTACGGGTACCTCAACGGCATCGCCGTCACGATCATCGTCGGCCAGGGCGCCAAGCTGTTCGGGTTCTCCGTCGACGGGGAGTCGCTGTTCGGCCAAACCCGCCAATTCGTCAGCGCCGTGGGTGACGGCCGAGTGAACGGGTGGGCCCTCGGTGTCGGGATTGGCTCGGTGATCGGCATCATCGTTCTCCGCTGGTGGTCCTCGAACATCCCGGCAGCGCTCGCAGTAGTTCTCGGCGGCATTGCCGCCGCGCTGGTCTTCGATCTCGGCCGACGAGGAGTGCCTCTCGTCGGCGACCTGCCCCAGGGCCTCCCCTCGCCATCGCTGCCCGACGTCGACTGGGCGACGGCCCGGACGTTGTTCGGTGCCGCGCTCGGCGTGGCCTTCGTGTCGTTCGCCGACACCAGCGTGGTGTCGCGGACGATGGCCCTTCGCCGCCGCGAACGAGTCGATGCCAACCACGAACTGGTGGCGCTCGGCATCGCAAACATCGCGTCGGGGTTCTTCCGAGGGTTCCCGATCAGCGCCAGCAACTCGCGCACCCCGGTCGCGGAAGCGGCCGGCTCTCGCACCCAGCTCACCGGCGTGACCGCAGCCGCAGCGCTGCTGGCGGTTTCGTATTCGGCACCAAGTGCATTCCAACACCTCCCTACGACCTCGCTTGCAGCAATCGTTGTTGCCGCGGCCTTCACGCTCATCGACATCCCGGCGCTCGTGCGGCTCTTCCGTGTGCGGCAGAGCGAGTTCTTCCTCTCGATCGCCGCGTTCGTTGCGGTTGCCTGGCTCGGTCCCGTAAGCGGTGTGGTGGTGGCGATCGTTCTTTCCGTGCTCGACTTCGTCCGAAGATCATGGAAGCCGCACACCGCGGAACTGGTCCGCGTCGACGGTTTGAAGGGATACCACGAAGACGCACGCCACCCTGAGGGTCGCCGTGTGCCGGGGCTGCTCTTGTTCCGGTTCGACGCGCCGCTGTTCTTTGCCAACGCTCGCTACTTCGCCGACGATCTCGAACGACGGGTCGAGGTGTCACCGACACCGATCGATTGTGTGATCATCACCGCCGAACCGGTGACCGACATCGACACCACAGCCGCCGACGTGATGCGAGAACTACTCCTCGACTTCTCGACGCGCGGCATCGAGGTTCGATTCGCGGAGCTCAAAGGCCACATCCGCGATCAGCTCCTACGCTACGACGTGCTGACCAAAACCGATCATCACCGATTTGCCCGCACGACCGGAGAAGCAGTGAAGCACTACCTCGCCGACTACCAGGTCAGCTGGACTGACTGGGAAGACCGCTGAGGCACCTGCGCCGATCAAGCGAGGAGGAGAGTGCAGCCGCGGTCACTCGGGGGGCGACTACGGCAGCACTCTCGCAAAACTGGCGGACGGGAACGGGACGAAAAAGGTGACCCGAGGCTCGGAGGGGGTGGCCCTAGGCTCTACGGCTCTGCCGATGTGCGGGGCCAGCGCCCCGCATGACTCCCGCAAGGATTGTGCTGCTATGTCCGACCTGATCACCCTCACCCTTCCTGACGGCTCTCACAAGGAATTGCCGACCGGGTCGACCACGGCTGATCTTGCAGCGTCGATCGGTGCCCGGCTGGCCAAGGCTGCTCTGGCCGGGAAGGTGAACGGTGAGGTCGTCGACCTCAACCGCTCCATCCCCGACGGCGCGTCCGTGGCCATCGTCACCGCCGACACCGACGACGGGCGCCACGTGCTGCGTCACTCGACCGCCCACGTGCTGGCCCAGGCGGTCTGCGATCTGTGGCCCGGGGCCAAGTACGCCATCGGGCCGGCCATCGACAATGGCTTCTACTACGACTTCGAACTGCCCGACGGCGCCCGCTTCACCGAGAGCGACCTCACCCGAATCGAAGGCCGGATGGGTGAGATCGTCAAGGAGAACCAGCCATTCGTCCGGGGCGAGCTGCCCCTCGATGAGGGCTTGGCGCTCTTCGCCGACCAGCCATTCAAAGTCGAGATCATCAAGGGTGTTGGTGGCCGTGAAGACGCCGCCGAGGGTGGTGGCGGCACCATCGTGAGCTACTACCGCAACCGCGACGACTTCGTCGACCTTTGCCTCGGCCCGCACGTGCCGTCGACCGGTCGGCTCGGCTCGTTCAAGCTGATGAAGGTAGCCGGTGCGTATTGGCGCGGCGATGAAAAGCGGCCGATGCTGCAGCGCATCTACGGCACCGCCTGGGAGTCGAACAAGGCGCTCCAAGAACACCTCACCCGCCTCGAGGAAGCCGAGAAGCGCGACCACCGAAAGTTAGCCGTGGAGCTCGACCTTTTGAGCTTCCCTCACGAGCTCGGCGGTGGTCTCGCCGTGTGGCACCCGAAGGGCGCGATCATCCGCAAGCTCATGGAGGACGAATCACGTTCGCGCCATGCTGCGGGCGGCTACGAGTTTGCCTACACCCCGCATCTTGCCAATGCGCGTCTGTTCGAAACCTCGGGTCACCTGTCGTTCTACAAGGACGGCATGTATCCCCCGATGGAGATGGACAACGGGACCTACTACCCGAAGCCCATGAACTGCCCGATGCACTGCCTCGTGTTCCGGTCGCGTCAGCGTTCGTATCGCGAGCTGCCGTTGCGGTTGTTCGAACTCGGCACTGTGTACCGCTACGAACGAGCGGGCACTCTGCATGGTCTCATGCGAATCCGCGGCTTCACCCAGGACGATGCGCACATCTTCTGCGCCCAGGAGCAGGCGGCCCAGGAGATCATCTCGCTGCTGCACTTCGTCATCGAGATCCTCCGGCTGTTCGGCTTCACCGACTTTGAAGCAATGCTCGCCACCCGCGATCCCGACAAGTCCGTCGGCGAAGAAGCCGGTTGGGCCGATGCCACCGCGGCCCTTGTCGCCGCGATGGAGCACGAGGGCCTGAGCTACACCGTCGACGAAGGCGGCGCCGCGTTCTACGGTCCGAAGATCGACGTGAAGGTACGTGATGCCATCGGCCGTCAGTGGCAGCTTTCGACGATCCAATACGACTTCAACCTGCCCGATCGCTTCGATCTCGAATACGTCGCGGCCGACAACACCCGAAAGCGTCCCATCATGTTGCACCGCGCGCTTATGGGTTCGGTGGAGCGATTCTTCGGGGTGCTGCTCGAGCACTATGCCGGTGCGTTCCCCACGTGGCTCGCTCCGGTGCAGGTCCGGGTGCTCGGCGTGCGCGACGAGCACGACGCCTACGCCGAATCGGTCGCCGCCCAGTGTCGCGCCGCTGGTATGCGCGCTGATCTTGTGCGCGCTGATGAGCCGCTCGGTGCCCGCATCCGCAAGGCCAAGTTGGAGAAGCTGCCCTACGTGCTCGTCGTCGGCGACGATGATGTCAACGCGCATACCGTTGGCGTGAATGCTCGTGGCAAGGACGTGGAGCGCGGCGTCAATGTGGCGGACTTCATAGCTGCGGTGACCGCCGAGGTCGAGGCCCGGGCGTGAACTGCGGCGATTCGTCACCGGCCCTCGGTCGACTCGACGCGTCGTGGCGCGGCGACTACATCACGAAGGCAACGGCTGAAGAAGACGCCGATCTCGCCGCCGGATTCAGCGCGGGCGACGAGGCCCGGTGCGTGTTCTGCCGCATCCTCCAGTCAGCGAGTACCGAGAGGTCCGACGAGACGAACCTCATCGTGCACCGCGGAACGGATGCCTTCGTGATCCTCAACGCCTATCCCTATACCAGCGGCCACCTCATGGTCATGCCGATCCGACACATTGGCTCGCTCGACGCGCTGACCGACGCCGAACACACCGAACTCTGGTCGCTGGTCCGTCACGCCACGGGTGCGATCAACAGGGCCTACAACCCGGGAGGAATGAACGTCGGCGCCAACCTCGGCCGCGCTGCCGGCGCCGGCATCCCCGGCCACCTGCACATCCACGCCCTCCCCCGCTGGGACGGCGACACCAACTTCATGACCGCCATCGCCGAAACCCGAGTCGTCCCCGAAGCCCTCCCCACCACCTGGGCAAGACTCCGCGCGGCCTGGTGACGCGTTGGGAGAGAGGTTGCCCCCATATATGGGGGCAGAACACCTCCCAACGCCGCGGGGAGGCGTTCTCCCGCAGCGCCGCTGCGCCGAACCCGGCCCCGCCTGCTGCTGCGCAGACCCGCAAGTGCTGGAGCGAACGCGCGCCAACGGCTAGTCAGACGACCCCGGTAGGCTCGCACTCCTGATGGCCAAGAAGGAACCAAAGCCGACGCTGGAGGAACTCCGCGACGAGTTGCCCGACGATCTCGACGCCCACGACTACGTCGGCCCGTATCAGTTCCCGGACAACGTTCGCCGTCGGTACCCCGCGGCTATGTACTTCGTCGTCGGCACCCTGCTGATGGTTGCCTGGGCCGTGGGACGCAGCGGAACGCCCACGCTGACCAATCGCGGGTTCGTCATCGGCGGGGCGGCGCTCGTCGTGCTCGGCGCCTACGGGATGCTTGCCGGTCCCCGCCTTGGCGTGCGCGACGTCGATGCCCTTGCCGCGGCATCGGAAGCGGTGGGGTTCCCTGTGGGCCACGCATCGGCCCAACTTGGCTGGCGAGGTGGCCTCAGCCGCCCAACGTGGCGGATCCTCCTGTACTCGGCCGACAACCCTCCGACCAAGCGTGGGCTCGTGCAGATCGACGGCGTTGACGCCTCGGTCGTGACCCGCCTCGTCGAGGACAACCCCGAGGACTGGTCGCAGTACGAGGACGCGTGAGCCGTCCGTCCGGCCACCGGGTGATTCGTACACTCCGGCGGGAGTTGCGCCGTTGGCGTCGCGCTAGGTTTTGCGAGCGCAATTCGCTGGGCTAATCGTGCCCGGCCAGGTCTTGGCCAGGAGGTGTTTCGTTGTTCGATGGCTACGCACGGGTGCTAACCGACAAAGCGGTGAAGCCGATCGGCCGCGGGCTGGCCCGCCTTGGCGTCACCCCCGACCATCTCACGGCAGTCGGACTGGTCATGGCGGTCGCCACGGCTCTCGTCGTCGGTGCCGGCCATCCTCGGTGGGGTCTCGGCCTGCTGATTGCGTCCGCCCTCCCGGATCTCTTTGACGGCGCCGTCGCCAAGGCGTCGCACACCTCGAGCATCCGCGGCGCGTTCTTCGATTCGGTGGCCGACCGGGTCACCGACGCACTCCTCCTCGGTGGCATCGGGTGGTACCTCCAGGAGCGTGAGGGTGGGCGGATGGCGATGCTGGCCTTTGCCGTGCTCGCTGTTTCCACTCTGATCTCCTATCAGCGGGCGAAGGCCGAGATCTACGGGTTCTCAGCCAAAGGTGGTCTGATGGAGCGGGCCGAACGGATCATCGCTCTTGCTGTTGGTCTTGCGTTCCCGCGCCTGCTGATCGGCATCCTGTGGGTGATGCTCGTCCTCGTGTCGATCACCGCAGTGCAGCGATTCGTGAAGGTGTGGCGCCAGGCCGAAAAGCCTCCGGCCCCGGTGAGACCGGAGAAAATTGTCTGGTCCGAGGTTGCCGCCGCCAGACGAGCCTTGCGCCAGGAGCAGACCGCGCGACGACGACGCGGACGCGATGCGCCGGGTGATCGCCGGCCTCTCGTGACCCCGTGGAAGACGTGGAACGAGGAACGAGGTCGGCGAGTGGGCGCATCGATCGAAGCGTGGCGCGAGCGGGTCAAGCAGCGCTCGAACAAGTGACGGAGGGCCGCGGCAGGTTCGCATCGAAGCGCCATGCCATGGCCCGCCGGCTCGTGACGCCGGGATACCGCGCCGCAGCGAGAGTTGCCCGGGTCATGCCGGCGCCGATGGCCGAGGGCCTTGCGTGGGTCGCCGGCCAGACGGTTCCCCATTTCGCCCCCGACCAACGGGCGATGGTGGCCCGCCACCAGCTGCGCCTGGCCGGGAGGAATCTGTCGCCTCGGGAGCTCAACAGCCTTGTTGAGCAGGTCTTTCAGAGCTACGTGCGCTACTGGATCGATATGATGCGGATGAACGGAGCGTCCACCGCTGAAGTCAATGCCGGCATACGCGCCGCTGATGCATCCATCGTCGACAAGGCGCTCGAAGCCGGGAACGGCGTGATCATGGCCATGCCGCACGTCGGGGCCTGGGACTACGGAGGCACCTGGGTGGCGCACCGGTGGGGGCTCACCACGGTGGCCGAGCGGGTGGAGCCGCCGGAATTGTTCGCGTGGTTCACCGAACAGCGGACCCGCAACCGTATGCGTGTGCTCGCCCTCGACGACCCCCTCACGGGCGCGGAGCTGATCGGAACACTTCGTCGCAACGGCGTCGTCGGGCTGCTGTGTGACCGTGACCTGGGCGGCGGCGGGATCCCTGTCACGTTCTTTGGAGAGCAGACGACCCTGCCCGCCGGTCCGGCCACACTTTCGCTGCGGACCGGCGCAGCGATCGTGCCAAACGTCGTCTACCAACGCGACGGCTACGTCGAGGGTGTGATCAAGCCCGCGGTCCAGTTCGAGCGAAGCGGCAAGCTGCGGGCCGACATCGCTGCGCTGACGCAGTTGGTGGCCAACGAGCTCGAAGCGATGATCGCCGCCGCGCCGACCCAGTGGCACGTCCTCCAACCGGTCTGGCCGTCCGACCCCGGCTATCGCGCCAAGGCCTGAGCCCGCCCCCAGTCGAGCCAAAACTCGATTTCTGCCAAACCCAATCCCGTGGGCCCGTGGGCCGACCGACGTTCCGGAGGGACCGCGAGGCTGGACCTCGTAGGATCGATGGCCTTATGCGGATCGGGATGTTCAGCCCGTACTCCCTGTCACTGCCGGGCGGCGTGCAGGGGCAGGTGCTGGGCCTCGCCCGAGCACTGCGCCGCCAGGGTCACGATTGCCGCGTCCTCGGTCCGTGCGACGGCCCGCCGCCCGAACCTGGCATCATCCCGCTTGGCAACGCTGTGCCGTATGCCACGAACGGGTCCGTCGCCCCGATCGCGCCGGACCCGTCGGCCGTGCTGCGCACGTGGCGGGCGATGACGAGCGAGCGGTTCGATCTGCTGCATCTGCACGAACCGCTGGTGCCGGGTTGCACCCTGACGGCGCTCGTGCTCAAGGGCGCTCCAATCGTCGGGACGTTTCATCTCGCCGGGCAGAGCGAGTCGTACCGCCTGCTCCGGGGCGTGGTGAAACGCTTCGCCGACCGGATCGACCTGCGCTGCGCGGTGAGTGAGGCGGCCGCAGCGATGGCCCGCAGCGCGCTCGGCCACGAGTACGAAGTGCTGTTCAACGGTGTCGACCTGGACCGATTCCGCAATGCCGAGCCATGGCCGGTCCAGGTACCCACCGTGCTGTTCGTCGGACGCCATGAGCCGCGCAAGGGTCTTGAAGTCCTCCTGCGTTCGTTCGAGATGGTGCCGGGCGACGTTCGACTCAGCGTGGTCGGCATCGGCCCGCAGACTGATGCGCTCCGTTCGAGATACCACGACCCCCGGATCGAATGGCTCGGACGGATTCCCGACGACGAACTGGCGCGTCGCTGGCGAGCCGCCTCCGTGTACTGCGCTCCGTCGCTCGGCGGCGAGTCCTTCGGTGTGGTGCTGCTCGAATCCATGGCCGCCGGCGCCCCGGTGTTGGCGTCGAACATCGACGGGTACCGCCTCGTCGCCAGAGACGGCATCGACTCGCTGCTGTTCCCGGCCGGCGACGCCGAAGCGTTGGCGAAATCGATCAATCGGATCCTCACGGAGCCCGACCTGGCCGACGAGCTGCGCGAAGAAGGATTGAAGCGGGCGAACGCGTATTCGTTCGACGCGCTGGCGCGTCTCTACGCGCAGCGCTACGAGCGCCTGCTGGCATAGCGTTGGAGCAGCCGTTTTCCGACCAGCGCCCGTGAGATGATGGCGGGATGGCACCTCTGCTCATCATTCTCGGCATCATCGCCCTCGTCGTGATCTACGTGATCGTGCAATACAACGGACTCGTCCGGGTCCGCAACCGCATCGAGAACGGTTGGGCCCAGATCGAAGTCCAGCTGAAGCGCCGCTACGACCTGATTCCCAACCTCGTGGAGACGGTGAAGGGCTATGCCGCGCACGAGCGCGCCACCCTCGAGGCGGTGATCACCGCTCGGAACTCGGCGATGTCGGCGAAGGGCGAGGCCGGCAAGGCGCAGGCGGAGAACGCGCTGTCGGGAACGCTCAAGAGCCTCTTCGCGCTCGGCGAGGCTTACCCCGACCTCAAGGCGAACCAAAACTTCCTTCAGCTGCAAGAGGAGCTCACGGGCACCGAGGACAAGATCGCGTATTCACGTCAATACTTCAACGACGAGGTGCGCTCCTACAACACCAAGATCCAGAGCTTCCCGTCGAACATCTTGGCCAAGCAGTTCAAGTTCGAGCAGCGTGAGTACTTCCAGACGGACGAGGCCGAGCGCGGCCCCGTCAGCGTGAAGTTCTGATCTTCGCCTCGGCCCCGGGAATCGTTCATGTTTGATGCAGTCGCGTCGAATCGGCGCCGCTCGATCGCGCTGATTGCGTCGTTCGTCCTCATAGTCCTGGCGGCCTCGTGGGCGTTCAACGCCGTGGTCGGCGGAGGCCCGATCGGACTCATCCTCGCCGTTGCGTTCACGGTGGCCACGTCGGGCCTGGCGTACTGGAAGAGCGATGCCGTGGCATTGGCCATGAGCCACGCCCAACCGGCCACGCAGGCGGACTACGCCCGGTTTCACAATCTCGTCGAGGGGCTGTGCATCGCCAGCGGCGTGGCGAAGCCACGGCTCTACGTGATCGAGGACGACGCCCCGAACGCATTCGCCACGGGCCGCGATCCGAAGCATGCAGCAATCGCCGTCACCACGGGACTGCTGGCAAAGATGAACCGAGTCGAGCTGGAGGCGGTGCTGGCCCACGAGCTCTCACACATCAAGAACCGCGACATCCTCGTGTCGACGCTGGCCGTCACCATGGTGGGAATCGTGGCCGTGATGTCCGATTGGGCGATGCGGTTCCTTTGGTGGGGTGGCCCGCGCCACCGCAACGACCGCGACTCCAACTCCAACGGCGGTGCCGCTCAGCTCATCGCCGTCCTCGGTATCGTGCTGCTCGTCGTCACGCCGATCGTCGCCAAGCTCATGCAGTTCGCCGTGTCCCGCAAGCGGGAAACGCTTGCCGATCTCACTGCGGTGACGATCACCCGATATCCGCCGGGTTTGATAAGTGCACTTGAGAAGCTGCGCGATGACCAGACGGTGGTGCACTCCGGCTCAAGGGCCACTGCGCACCTGTGGATCGAGTCTCCCATCCCGCGTTCGCCGGGCGAGGAACTGCCGGGCAATGAGCGCAAGCTCTCGAGACTCAACCGCCTCTTCGATACGCATCCTCCCCTCAGCGAACGGATCGACGCGCTCCGCGAGCTGTAGCGAGGCATCTCCGCCACAGAACGGGTCGCAGCATCCCGGATTGCCGGTTCCGGCATCCCAGTTGGGCGGAATACGACCGGGCGGTTGACGGCCGAGAGGTCGGATGTGGGATACCCGGGCTACGCCAGCACGTCGAAGACAAGCAATCGTTTCGCGGGGTCCGCGGTGACGAGGCGAAGCCGGACGCGGTCGCCCGGCGTGGCGTCGGCGAGCGCCAGTCGGATTCGCACGCCCTCGTCAAGGAGGTGGACGACTGCTGTTGGGCCCGAGTCTTCGACGACCACACCATCGAAGATGGCGCCCTCGCGGCCGACCATCACCACGGCTTCCACGAGGTCGATGCACTCTCGATCGATCTTCGACGCGCGCGTGCCGATGGCGTCCATGACCGGCGGCAGTCGGATGAGCGGCTCGACGAACGCGTCCAGAGCCCCACCGGATGGGAGTGCCCCACCCGATGCCTTGTCGTATGCCGGTGCCCCACCGGAGGCGAGCGCGACGGCGAGGTCGAGCACGTAGCGATCGGCGAGCCGTCGGAGCGGTGCCGTGGCGTGCACATAGGGCGCCCCCATCGCCGAGTGCCACGGTCCGTGCGGCGCGCCGCTCTTTCCTTCGGAACGCATCTGCCCGTGCCCGTCGGCTCGGTAGAACCGGTACCGCGCTCCTCCCCCGGCGCGGCGTACGGCGATCGAGAACGAGGCGTCGGCGGGCACGTGGGGACGAAGCCGACGGAGAAGGTCTCGGAGAGGCTCGGCATCGTCCCACTGCACACCAAGCGCACGGGCGGTGCGGCGCAGCATCTGGATGTCACGGCGGCTCGGGTCGTCGAGGTCACGAAACAGCCCGACGCCCCGAGCTGCGAACAGCGAGCCGACGGCGAGGTTGGCCGCCAGTGACATCGCCGAGTTGGCTTGCTCGCTTGCGGTCAGTGAACGGAAGACGAGGCGGAGCTGGCCGGGTGCGTCGGGATCGTGGACGATCTCCTGTTCGGGTCGTTCGACGCGCTCGGCTCCCCGGGCCTGATCACTTGCTTCCATTCGCTTCGAGAACGCCGACAGGAGCTCGTGGGCGTCCTCGGGCGTGCATGTCTCGTAGGCCAACTTGGCCCGGCTGCGAATCACTGCGCGTTCGATCGTCCGAAGGGTCGGCACGAGATCGACACCGAGGGCGACCGTCATCACGATCGCCGGCCGATCGAGGTCGGGCAGCAGGCTCGCCGCGCCTTCGGAGAGTGCGGCGGGATACTGCGGAACCTTGGTGTCGGGCAGATACAGCGTGCTCGCCCGTTTCCAGGCCTCGGTTTCGAGCGCTCCACCGGGGACCACGAACACGCCGACGTCGGCGATCGCGTAGTGGAGGATGAAGGTGTCGTCCTCCATGGATAGCGCAAACGCCTGATCGAGGTCGGTCGAAGACGCCGGGTCGAGAGTGGCGAAGTGCACGCCGGTCAGGTCGACGCGACGCGACCGGTCGAAGCTCCCGTCGGCCACCCTCTGGGCCTCACCAAGGACGGTGGCGGGAAACGAATCGGGAATGGCGTTCGCGAACCGAACGGCGGCCAGTCCGACGTCGAGGAGCGCAGCGACTGGAGACGAGGCGTACACGGTCGACGAGTTTGGCAGGGCGCCCGGCGCGACACGGCGAACACGAGCCGAAGACGTGGCCTCTGGCACGAAGCTGGAATCCGCCGGAACTATCCGGACGTCGGTCGTACACTTGGGAACATGGCTGATCAGTTCCGTTCCGTTGGTACCGCCCGTGTGAAGCGTGGTCTCGCCGAGATGCTCAAGGGCGGCGTGATCATGGATGTGATGAACGTCGAGCAGGCGAAGATTGCCGAAGACGCAGGGGCAACCGCCGTCATGGCGCTCGAGCGGATCCCGTCGCGTATCCGCCGCGACGGTGGCGTCGCCCGGATGAGCGATCCGCAGATGATCGAGGAGATCAAGGCCGTCACCACCATCCCGGTGATGGCCAAAGCCCGGATCGGCCATTTCGTGGAGGCCCAGATCCTGCAGTCGCTGGGTGTCGACTACATCGATGAATCCGAGGTTCTGACTCCGGCCGATGAGGCCCACCACATCGACAAGTGGTTGTTCACCGCACCGTTCGTGTGCGGTGCCACGAACCTTGGCGAGGCGCTGCGCCGCATCTCCGAAGGCGCCTGCATGATCCGTTCCAAGGGCGAAGCCGGCACCGGGAACATCGTTGAGGCCGTCCGCCATATGCGCCAGATCACCGGCGACATCAAGAAAATCACCCTCGCCGACGGTCCCGAGTTGTTCACATGGGCTAAGGAACTGCGTGCCCCCTACGAGCTCATCGCCGAAATTGCCGAGACCGGCAAGCTGCCCGTGCCGCTGTTCTCCGCCGGCGGTATTGCCACCCCCGCCGACGCTGCCCTCTGCATGCAACTCGGCGCCGAGGCCGTATTCGTCGGCTCGGGCATCTTCGAGTCCGAGGATCCGTCGACCGTCGGGAAGGCCATCGTGGAAGCCACAACCCATTTTCAGGACCCGTCGATCCTGGCCAAGGTGTCTCGAGGTCTCGGCCACCTCATGCCGGGCCTGGAGATGGGCAAGCTCGAGGTCAAGTACGCCGAACGCGGCTGGTAGTCCCGAGTCGGGTCCGCCGAACACGGGCCCTTCGATGCGCGTAACCTTGGACCCCCATGCCGAATCGCTCCGCTGACGACTCGAGGCCCCCAGGTGGGTGTTGCCGCACGTCCGTCCGATCTCGCGCCCGGCGGGTGGCTTCGTCCGCGCGCTGACCAGCTCGCGCCGATCGACACCACGGCGAGTCCGTGGCACGGCCGTCGCGTCGGGGTGCTCGCCCTGCAAGGCGCCTTCGCCGAGCACCGCGTTGCGCTGACACGCCTCGGCTGCGACGTCGTCGACGTGCGCACTCCGGCGCAGTTGGGTGAGGTCGAGGCTCTGGCCATGCCCGGCGGGGAGTCCACGACGATGTCACGGCTCCTCGGCACCAGCGGTCTCTACGAGGCACTCGAGTCTCGGTTGAGCGATGGTCTGGCGGTGTTCGGCACATGTGCCGGAATGATCCTGCTGGCGCGCCACGTCGTCGGCGGTCGAGCGGACCAGCGCACGTTCGGAGCGATCGACATCACCGTCCGGCGCAATGGCTACGGCCGCCAGGTCGACTCGTTCGAGGCAGATCTCGATGTCGTCGGCCTCGACGCTCCGTTCCGGGCGGTGTTCATCCGTGCCCCGAAACTCGAAGCGCTCGGCACGGGGATCAGTGTTCTTGCTTCGCACGACGGAACGCCGGTCCTCGTTCGCGGCGGCGCCCGCGGCCAGATTCTCTGTGCCTCGTTCCATCCGGAGCTGACATCCGACGTCCGGGTCCACGAGCTCTTCCTCACCCACGCCTTCGCGTCGGTCGCATGATGTCCGACCTCACCGAAGTCGTCCTCACCCACGCCTTCACGTCGGCCTGATCCGACGCCTCGACCTCCAAGGAGTTCCTATGTCCGGCCACAGTAAATGGGCAACGATCAAGCACAAGAAGGGCGCGGCCGACAAGGCCCGTGGCAAGTTGTGGGCCAAGCTGGTCCGCAACATCGAGGTCGCCGCCCGTGAAGGAGGTGGCGATCCGAGCGCCAATGCCACGCTCCGAACGATGATCCTCAAGGGCAAGGCCGAGCAGTTGCCGAGCGACAAGATCACCATGGCGATCAAGCGCGGCACCGGCGAGCTGAAAGCCGACATCCAGACCGAGAGCATCATGTATGAGGGCTACGCACCCGGTGGCTGCGCCCTGCTGGTCGAGGTAGAGACCGACAACCGCAACCGGGCAGCCGGCGATGTCCGCGCTGCGTTCTCCAAGAACGGCGGATCAATCGCCGAGCCGGGTGCAGTCGCGTGGCAGTTCTCGCGGCGCGGCGTGATCATGGTGCCCAAGAAGAAGTCGTCGGGTGCTCTCGCCGAGGACGAGTTGTTCCTCGTGGCGGCCGAAGGCGGCGCCGAGGATCTCATCGATCAGGGCGAGATGTTCGAGGTGCGCTGCGCGCCGACCGCGGTAGGCGAGGTGTGCAC
>JANOHI010000126.1:0-30454 GCA_031406385.1 Acidimicrobiia bacterium | reverse complement strand
TCCAGGTCCGGGTCGGCACGGACGGCCACGTCGACGGCGTAGTCGACGGTGCAGTGACCCCAGTGGCTCTTCGTCTTCCAGTCCTCGTCGGTGTACTGCGCGTCGTGGATCAGGAGGTCGGTCCCCGCCGCCAGTTCGAGTACAAAGTCGTCGACCGTGTCGAGGGACTCGGGTGCCTGATGATCGGAGATGTAGGTCACGGAATGACCCCCGTGCTCGACGCGGTACCCGACCGTGAGGCCGACGTGGGGCACCGGCCGAACCATCACCTTTGCGGTACCGACGATGAAATCGTCGTTCAGCACATCGTGAAGACCGTAGGAACCGCGCAGTTGCTCGATGCCAACCGGGAAGTACGGCGGACGAACAAACCCTGTGAACAGGTCTGCTGTGGTCGTGCCGGTCTCGCCCGGACCATAGATGTCGAACCGAGAGCCCGGTCGGTCTGCAGCGGCGAGAAAGGGCAAGCCCTGGACGTGATCAAAGTGGAAGTGGGTCACCAACGCGGTGGCCGCAAACGAGCCGTCGAGAGGCTGGGTGTGACCCCACGCCTGAAGCCCGGTACCGAGGTCGAACAAGATCGGGCCTTCACCGGGAATCGACACGACCACGCAGGACGTGTTGCCTCCGTAACGGGCATTCGGTGGGGTTGGACATGGTGTCGAACCGCGGACACCGAAGAATTTCACCTTCACGAAACGAACCGCTCCTGTGCTGTTCCGACTGCGTGCGGGGATCCGTTGCCTGAGTGTGCGCACAAAGGCATCAGAGAAGCGTAACGAGGCCGGAGTGCATTCACGAAGCTCTTGTGACCAAGAGCACAGTGCTCGCGACCGCGAGCACTGTGCTGACCTCCGGCGGAAACACTCCTGTCGGGCCACACGACTCCGCGACGAACGGAAGCGGGCGTCCCCGGAGCAGCCCGAATGGGCATCGGGCGTCACCGGCCGGGTACCGTGCAGCACCCGACCGAGAGGAACGCCACGTGCCGACACTTGATGAACTTCGTGCAGCCACGATCAACGAACTCGGTGATGGGATACACGCTTTCGTGAAGCGCGACTGTGCGACATGTGCGCTCGTCGCACCGGTTCTGGCTTCGCTGGTTCACAAATCCGTCGTGCAGACCGTTCACAGCCAAGATGACGTTGCGTTCCCCAAGGAGGTCGCCGCGATCGGCTCCATCACCGACGACACATCGCTGCGCCGAAGCTATGGGCTCGACATCGAAACCGTACCGACACTCGTGCGCATCGAGAACGGTGAAGAGGTCGGACGGACGGTCGGATGGAGCATCGCCGAGTGGTCGTCGTTCGTGCATCGTGACCTCGTCGCAGAGTTCGGTTCGCTGCCGTCGTGGCGGCCTGGATGTGGTTCGAAAAACCTTGACATCGGCATGCCGGAGAAGCTCGCCGTCGCCCTCGGGGTCACGTCGGTTCGATCGCGGCGTGTCGAACTCGCATCCGCCGAGGACGAGCACGAAGCAATGTATGCGCGCGGATGGTCCGATGGCCTGCCCCTCATCCCGCCGACGGAGGAACGCGTCCTCCGTATGCTGACCGGAACATCGCGACGTCCGGATGAACTCGTCGCTGTCGTGCCACCTGACCTGGTCGACTGCACCGTCGAGAAGGTGGCGATCAACGCCGTGATGGCCGGCTGCAAACCCGAGTACCTCCCCGTCGTCCTGGCTGCGGTCGAGGCGGCGTGCACGTCGGCATTCAACGCTCACGGACTTCTCGCCACGACCTACTTTTCCGGGCCGGTCATCGTGGTGAACGGTCGGATCGCCGCCGACATCGGCATGAACAGCGGCGTGAACGTGTTCGGCCAGGGAAACCGGGCCAACGCCACCATCGGCCGCGCCCTTCAGCTCGTGATCCGCAACGTCGGCGGAGGAGTGCCCGGGGGCATCGACCGGGCCACGTTCGGCAACCCGGGCAAGATCGGATTCTGCTTCGCCGAGACCGAGTCTGCCGGATGGGGATCCCTGGCCGAGGACCGCGGCATCGCTGCGGGTGTATCGGCCCTCACGCTCTTCGCCGGCGAAGGACCGCGGGGCGTCGTGGACCAGAAGTCGCGCACGTCGGAGTCGCTGATCCGCTCGTTCGCCGTGTGCCTCCGCTCGGTAGCCCACCCGAAGCTGCCGATCGGGTTCGACGCGATCCTGGCCATCTCACCCGAACACCTCCGGACGTTCCAGGCCGACGGATGGGACCGGGCGCGGGTGCGAAACGAACTCCATGCGCTTCTTCAGCTCCCCGGGGCCGACATCATCCGCGGTGCCGGCGGCATCGACGAGGGCGTACCCGAGCATTTGGTGAACGCAATCATCCCGAAGTTCCGCCCTGACGGGCTGCTCCTGACCCATTGCGGCGGCGACGCCGGAATGTTCTCGGCGATCATCGGCGGCTGGGTGAATGGGGTTGAAGGCAGCCAAGCAACTACCGTCGAGATCGACCCCTGGAGGTAAGCATGCCAACCCTGCTCTTGGACCCCACCGGTGAGCGTTCGGTCGTCGAACGCACCCAGAACGAACGGCCGCCATCGCTCAAGGGCATGACCGTTGGTCTGCTCGACATTTCCAAGCCTCGAGGTAACGTTTTCCTTGACCGGCTCGAGTCGTTGCTCAACGAGTCCGGCATCGCTACCAGGCGATACATCAAGCCGACGTTCACCAAGCCGGCACCCGTCGATCTCCGCCACGAGATCGCCCGTGAGTGCCAGGCGGTGATCGAAGCGCTCGCCGATTGAGGCAGCTGCACGTCGTGCAGTGTGCACGACATCGCTGATCTCGAATCCCGCGGCCTCATCGGCGTCTTCGTCGCCTCCGACGTGTTCGTGGAGGCTGCCGCGGCCCAGTCGGCTTCACTCGGCTTCGCCCCGGCCTCGGTCTTCGTCCAGCACCCCATCCAGGACCGCACCGACGACGAAATGCGCGTGCTCGCCGAGAAGGCCTACGCCGTCCTCGTCGAACGGCTCACGACCAACCCTTCGTAGCCCGCCTGCGGTCGGCGCTCATTCGCGATGGGTGCACTGGAGGAGATCGTCGCGTCTGCGGCCGCGCTCCGGTTGCGGGTCACGGCCGATCGACCGGTGCTGCTGGGGATCGTTGGACCTCCCGGATCAGGGAAGTCGACTCTGACCACCGCCTTGTGCGCGGCGTTGCCCGACTGGTCGGTGATCGAGATGGACGGCTTCCACCTTGCGAACGAGGTTCTCGTCTCACTCGGCCGCCGCGGTCGTAAGGGAGCTCCCGACACCTTTGATGTGAGCGGGTTCGTCTCGCTCCTCCGTCGAGCCATGCACGGAAACGGCGTCATCTACGGGCCACGATTCATTCGTGAGATCGAGGAGGCGATCGCTGGGTCGCTGCCGATCCGCGGTGACTCTCCAGGGATCATCGTGGAGGGGAACTACCTCCTGCTCGACTCGGGCGGCTGGGAGCATGTCGCCGGTCTGCTCGACGAGACCTGGTACCTGGACACGCCCGCGGAAGAGTGCCGCGCTCGACTGCTCGCACGGGCCACGCAGACCTACGGCCCGATCGACGGGCCGCTCTGGGTCGACCAGGTCGACGAGCCGAACGCAGAAGTCGTGCGGGCAAGCGCGCCCCGCGCAAGCCGTCGGGTGGTGTTGGACCAGCGTTAGACCGAGGTGTTCTTGTGGACCGGATCGGGAGCGTTCCACGAACCGGACGCGGGTCGCACGAAGACCCGGTCCGGCGGATCGGTGTAGCCCTTCCACGCATACGGGTCGTCTCCGGCAACCGGCACGACCCTCCGGTTGTCAGCAATTGCGACGATCGCTTCTTTCGGGAGCATCCACGGGAGGAGCGAGGCCGAGCTCATGTAGTGGTTCACGAGAGCGCGTCGGGTGCCGTTGCTGCGGTTCTTCAGGGAGCGGTGCAGCAGATAGCCGTTGAAGAACACCACGTCGCCCGCCTGCACTTCAACCGGCACGGCGGACGAGTCATCGAAGCCGTGTGCCTCGTCAGACGGGTCGAACTCGTCGGGCTGCCCATGGTCCCGGAAGGGATGAAGGATCCCTTCGCGGTGTGATCCGGGCAGAACCCATAGACAGCCGTTCTCGGTGTTGGCGTCATCGAGGGCGATCCACGCGCCAATCAGTGAGCGATCGCGGGTGGGGATGAACCGCTCGTCCTGATGCCACGCTTGCCCCTGTAGCCCTGGCGGCTTGAGAAACAGCATCGACTGCATGCACTTGACCTTGCCGTTCCAGTGGGCGAGGTGGGCTCCGGCGATCTTCGACACCACGTCGACCACACCGGGATGGCGGACCAGGCCCATCGCCACGTCGGAGACCCAGTGTGGGAAGTGAACCGCGAGCAGCTTGCCGTCGTCGGGCACACCGTCGGCCGGGTAGTAGCCGCTGGCGAAGCGTTCGGCCTCGAGCCGCGCTGCCGCCACATCGCCAGGTCCGACGAGCCCCGACACCACGAGGAACCCATCGTCGACGAACGCCTGCACGTCTGCTTCGCTCACCATGCTCCAACGGTAGGCGAGGCAGATGCCGCCTCGCAGGCTGATGCTTGTGCGCAGGGTCGCTCCCGGAGCGACTCGGGCTACAACGTCGACGGGATCGCAGCGTTGGTGTTCGGAGGCCTCCGTTCGTTACGGTGGCGCCATGAAGATCTCCACCACGCTCGGTTTCGATGGCGATCCCGTTCGATATGCGCGGAAGGCCAAAGACCTCGAATCGGCCGGTGTCGACCTCGTGTGGTCGGGCGAGATCTACGGTTTCGATCTCGTCTCTTCGCTCGCCTATCTCGCAGGGGTCACCACGACGCTCGAGTTGATGACGGGCATCATCCCGATCTACTCGCGAACCCCTGCACTCATCGCCCAGACCGCGGCAACCATCGATGCGTTGTCGGGAGGACGATTCCATCTCGGCCTCGGGTCTTCCGGGCCACAAGTCATCGAGGGATGGCACGGCGTGCCCTTTGACCGTCCGGTGCAACGAACCCGCGAGACCATTGAGGTTTGTCGGAAGGTGTGGTCTCGACAGCTGTTGACATACGACGGAAAGACGATCCAGCTGCCGCTCCCGGCCGGGCAGGGAAGCGGACTTGGGAAAGCGCTGAAACTCACCGCCAAGCCCGTCCGTCAGGACATACCCGTCTGGATCGCGGCGATCGGCCCGAAGAACGTCGAGCTCGCCGCCGAGGTCGCTCACGGATGGCAGCCCATCCACTTCGTGCCCGATCGCTTCGAACAGGTTTGGGGAGAAGCACTCAAAGCAGGCGCAGCGAAGCGTGCGCCGGACCTGCCGCCGCTGCAGATCATGGCCGGTGGAACGGTGGCGCTCGGCGACGGACGTGAGGTTCGCGAGGCTCGCGAAGGAACTCGAGGACTTGTCGGGTTCTACGTCGGCGGCATGGGCGCTCGCGACAAGAACTTCTACAACGAGCTGTTCCGCCGCTACGGGTGGGAGCAGGAGGCCAAAGACATTCAGGACCTCTTCCTCTCCGGCAAACGTGAAGAAGCAATCGCTCGCGTTCCCGACGAGTACGTCGATCTTGCGACCCTCGCCGGCGATCCGGGATTCGTACGTGAACGTATTGCCGTGTACAAGTCGATCGGCGTCAGCTACCTCAACATCAACGTCGTCGGCGAAGAACCTCTGAAGATCTTCGAACAGGTGAAGGCCTGGGCGGAGTAGCGCTTACATTTGCACCCAGGAGTCAGAACAAACCCGCGGTCGCAGCAGGGCACTCCCGAACGTCTGTGCCGCCACGCGGTCAGGAGCACGAGACTGGCCAGGACTCTGAGCGATCGTGAGCGAGAGGTCTTTCGCGGCCTTGCCCGCGGCAAGTCGAATGCGGCGATCGCCGCCGACCTCTACCTCGGCGAGGCGACGGTCAAGACACACGTGTCGAACGTGCTGTCGAAGCTCTCGTTGCGAGACCGCGTGCAGGCGGTGATTTTCGCCTACGAGCACGGGATCATCGCTCCGGGCGACGATGCCTGAGGTCGAGGTCTACGAGCCGCCCGTTCCGACCAGCGGTTGCTTCACGGCGACGGCACGGAGGACGAACTGCCGCCCGACGATCAGCCACCACGCAAGAGCAAACGCCGCGTTGCCGATGGTGTTGCCGATCTGTTCGATCCATTGCAGGGCCCGGGTCTGATCGGCGGAAGCCAAGCGAGTCAGCAGCAGGACCGATGCGATGTTCACGACGAACAGCAGGGCTGCACTGGTGAGGTTGCGACGTCGAGCAGCCTTCACCCCCAGCACGATCACGGAGAGGTCGGCGAGCGTCATGAGCCCGATCATCGGGATCACCCACGCCCGGCTCCAATCCGTGGCGGCCGAAAGGATAAATGCCAGCACGCTGAGCGCTGTGCTGACCCCGAGCGGCACCTGCCACAGCCCTCGCGACGGAGGTGTCGAATTCGTCTCGACGTGGTCAACGTGAATGAGAGCCCACGTGAGGAGCGCGAAGCCCCACGCAAGGAAGGGAAACAGCGACGCGTCGAGCCACTTAAGATCAGGGCCGTCGAGGGCCCGGATCAACTTCCAGACCGCCTTCGCGGTTCCCCCGAGAGTCACCGAGACACCACCGGCGATGGCCACGGGGTAGAACGCCGGGACAACGCAGCGGACGAATTGCGCCAGGAACCAGCAGCCAATCGCCGTTGCGACCCCGGGCATGAAGTCCTGCAGCGCCAGGGGAACGGTTTCGAGTGTGGCGATAATCACGGCGGCGAAGACTACGAGCCGTGAAGCCGGACGGCGAGCGCTACCCGTCGGCCGGATCGTCAGTCTCGAAGCCTCGCCCCGATGCTCGCCACATTCTCGTCCGAACCCATAAGGAGAAGGACATCGCCTTCTCGGATCGGGGTCTCCACCGGTTGCCACGGATTGTCTGATCCGGCCCGTCGCAAGGCAAGGATCGTCACATCGTCGAACTCCCGGGAGAGGTCGGACGGGTTGCGGCCGATGACCTCGGAGCCCGACCCGACGATGATGTCCTCGGAACGAAGCCCGTAGCCGCTCAGAACGTGCGTGTCGACAACGTCCTTCCCCAAGGCCGATGCCGCCAACCCGGCCCCGAAGTCGCCGTAGGGAGACATCGCCGCGCTCGCCCCGGCATGGGTCATGCGCTGTTGCCATTCCACTTCGTTCACCCGGGAGATGATGCGCAGATCCGGTCGCAAGGCCCGAGCCGTGAGGGTGACCACCAGATTCGCCGGGTCATCGGGACCGGCGGCGACCAGGGCCCTCGCCGTTTCGATGCCCGCCTCACGGAGCACGTCTTCCTGCATACCATCGCCGACCACGGCGAACGCACCGTCGCCACGGATCGCCTCGGCCTTTGCGGGATCGGCGTCGACGACCAGACACTCGTGACCCGATTGCAGCGTCGCAAGAACGACGGCTCGGCCCACGCGGCCGAATCCGACAACGATGACGTGGTTGTGCAGTCCTTTGCGCATGCGCTCAACTCTCTGCGTCAGGAACGCCGTTCTCAGATCACCGGAAAGCAGCAACGACGTCAGCACCGCTCCGGCGTAGACCAGCACGGCGAAGCCGCCGGTGATGACGACCATCGCCCACGTGCGACCGACGGTATCGAGTGGGCGTACCTCACCGTAGCCAACTGTTCCGAGTGTGATCACGCTCATGTACAGCGCATCGAACCACCCCAGATCCGCGAGCAGGACGAAACCGGCCGTCGAGACGACCAATGTGGAAACCTGCGCCACCACCACCCACCGCAACTGCGCGGCCAGGAATCCGATGAAGGATCTCGGTGTCGCCACCACCGGACTCTATTCCGACAGGCGGCCGCGAGGTGACCCCGCCCGCTCACTCATCGGTCGTGGCGCGCTTCGTCCGATGACGGGAGAATGAGGCGGGCCGCCCGGTCGTACGTGAGGTAGTTCCACGCCCAGTTCACGAGCACGTTCGCTCGGTTGCGAAAGCCCATGAGGTACACGATGTGCAACCCGAGCCACGAGAGCCATCCGGGGAACGAGTGCAGCCGCCAGCCGTTGGGGAATTCGGCCACCGCATGGTTGCGGCCGATGGTCGCCATCGACCCTTTGTCGCGGTAGCGGAACGGCGTCGACTCGTCTCCGTCGAGTCGGCGTCGAATCTGGTCAGCAACGTGCCGGCCACCCTGGATTGCCGGCTGAGCCACTTGCGGAAGCGGGCGGCCATCATCGGTCGGCGACTGCGCGATATCGCCTATGGCGAACACCTCTGGATGGCCGTCAAGGGACAGGTCGGTTCCAACCGGGATTCGGCCGCCCCGACCCAACTCCACCCCCAGCAGCGACGCGACCGGACTCGCCGCGACGCCGGCGGCCCACACGATCGTGCCGGCCTCGATCCGGCGGCCATCGCCAAGCACGACCGCCCCGTACTCCAAGTGATCGACGCCGACGCCGACCTCCACATGGACGCCGCGGTCGACCAGGGTGCGCCGCGCCCGTTCCGACAGCAACGGATGAAACGTCCCGAGCAGATGAACAGCCGCGTCGACGATTGTGATCGGCACGCTGGCAAGGTTCCGATGGGGGAAATCCTTCTGCAGAACACGGTCGAGGAGCTCGCGGAGGCCACCCGCCATTTCCACGCCGGTGGGACCCCCGCCGACAACGACGATCCCGAGTCGGTCGATCGAGTCATTCGCACTCGACGACTCCACGAGGCGCAGCAAGTGATCTCGAAGAGCAAGTGCATCAGGCAGCGTCTTCAGCGCAAACGAGTGCTCGGCTACCCCGGCCACACCGAATGTCGCGCTGACGGAACCTGCGGCGATCACCAGATAGTCGTACGGGACGACCGCACCGTCACTGAGGGTGAGCTGCTGATCAGCGAGGGCAATGCCGGTCACGCGGCCCAAGCGAAACGTTGCGTTCTCTTGCCGGCGGACCACGGCGCGGACAGGGAAACCGATGTCACCAGCGTCGAGTCCCGCGGTGGCAACCTGGTAGAGCAACGGCTGGAACGTGTGGAAATTGTTTGCGTCGATGAGCGTCACTTGCACATCGGCACCCTTCAGCCCTCGAGCGGCGCGCAACCCCCCGAACCCGGCGCCGATAATGACCACGTGGGGCACGCTCACGCTCACCAGTACAGCAGCTCCCCCCTTACCCGCAAAGCGCATTCAGGGAGAACAACGTGCTACGAACATCACGTGGAAGAACGCATCGAACCAGCGGTTCTGGCCGCTGGCGCGCTCGTCGTGCTGATCGGTGCGGCGGGTTCGGGCAAGTCAACCTGGGCGAGGGCGAACTTCGCCGAGAGCGAGGTCGTGTCGACCGACGCGATGCGGGCGTTGGTCGGCGAGGACGAAGGTGATCAACGAGCGAACCGAGACATGTTTGCGATCTTCGACTCCGTGGTTGAGGCGCGCGTGAAGCGGCACCTCACGACGGTGATCGACTCCACGGCTCTGGAGACCGAACGCCGGGCTCACTACGTTCAGCTCGGCCAACGGTTCGGTGTGCCGGTGACTGCGATCGTCTTCCGGGCGACCGCTGAGACCTGCCTCGTCCGCAACGCCCAACGCGAACGGAGGGTTCCGCAGGACGTGATCCGGGCGCACGTTGCTGCGGTCCGGGCACTCACGCCCGATGCGCTGCGCGCCGATGGATTCGCCGACATCATCGAAATCGCTGTAGAACGAGCGACGCCCAGACGAACGGTTCGCGTGGTGTCGCCCGCGTTTGTCAGCGACATCAGAGACCGGAGGCCGGTGCGGGAACTGCGTGTCGACCTGGCCATCTCGCGCTTCTCTTGGCCTGGTGGGGCTGCGACGATCGGGCAGCGACTTGCGGAGATCGCCGGCGAGGCCGAGGAGGTTGGTGTGGGCGGCATCTGGCTCATGGACCACTACCGGCAGATCCCTCAGGTCGGCGCTGCATGGGACGACCTTCTGGAATTAATAAGCACACTTGGCTTCCTGGCGGCGGTGACTTCACGAGTTCGGCTCGGCTCGCTTGTCGCATCGGTAAGTGCACGGAGCATGCAACAACTCGCCCGCTCGATGGCCACCCTTGATGTCCTGAGTGATGGTCGAATGATCTGTGGACTCGGCGCAGGATGGTTTGAAGCCGAAGCGACCGAGATCGGTGTCCGCTTTCCCCCGATCGGTGAGCGGTTCGAACTGCTCGAGGACGCCCTACGTGCGCTCCCGCTCTTCTGGGGCAGTGGCGGTCCATCGTTCGAGGGTCATCACCTCCATGTGCCCAAGGCCATGGCGTACCCCCGACCGCGCCAGGACCCGCTCCCGCTCTTGGTCGGAGGATCCGGTCGCCGAACACTGCTTCTGGCCGCGCAGTACGCCAACGCCGTGAACATGCAGGGCTCACTCGGGTCGGTCGGCGGACACGTGGCGTACCTGCACGACTGCATCGCCAGCGTTCCCGGCCGATCCGTCGACGATGTGGAAGTCACCCACCTCGGCCCGATGCTGATGGGAGACGACGACGCCGACCTGGCCGCACTGGTCGCCAGGAGCCGGGGTCGGGTCGGGGACCAGCGCTACCGGGCATCGGTGAACGCCGGAACCGTGCAGGATCAGGCGCGTCGGCTCACGTCGCTTGCCAGCGTCGGGGTGCGGACGGCGATCGTGTCACCCGTCGACCTTGGCCAACCTGGCGTGCTCCGTCGCCTCGGGCACCTGATCGAGACACTTGGCGAGCGATCGGCCGTTGACGCCTGAGAGGACTCGACTGGGCGTGAGGTACCGGTCGTCGATACCTTCGGGGGATGGACTTCGCCATTCCCGCTGACATCCAGGCCACACTCGACGCGCTCGACGTCTTCATCGAGGCGGAAATCAAGCCGTTGCAGGCCCAAGACGACAACGAGCGGTTCTTCGACCACCGCCGGGAGTGGGCTCGGACCGATTTCGAAAATGGTGGGGTGCCCCGGGCCGATTGGGAGGCGCTCCTCCGAGAAATGCGCCGGCGTGCAGATGCGGCGGGATGGCTCCGGTTGGCGCTCCCGAAGGAGTTCGGCGGACAGGGCGCGTCGAATCTCACCATGGCGATCATCCGGGAACACCTCGCGGCGAAGGGCCTCGGTCTGTTCAACGATCTCCAGAACGAGAGCTCGATCGTCGGCAACTTCCCCACCGTTTTGATGATGCGCGACTTCGGCACCGAGTCGCAGAAGGCCGAGTGGATGCCGGGCTTTCTCGACGGAACCCGTCGCCTGGCGTTCGGTCTCACCGAACCGAACCACGGCTCCGACGCGACATACATGGAGACGACCGCGGTCCAAGACGGAGACGAGTGGGTCATCACCGGTATGAAGCGCTGGAACTCCGGGCTCCACCACGCCACCCACGACATCATCTTCGCCCGCACCTCCGGCGAAAACGGCGATCCCAACGGCATCACCGCGTTCCTCGTCCCGACCGACTCGCCGGGCTTCAAGGTGGAGTTCTTTTGGTGGACATTCAATATGCCCACAGATCATGCGGAAGTGTCGCTCTCCGATGTGCGCGTGGGTTCCGAGGCCGTGTTCGGCACCGTGGGCAAGGGCCTTGATCTCGCCCAACACTTCGTGCACGAGAACCGCATCCGCCAGGCAGCGTCGTCGCTCGGCGCGGCGCAGTTCTGCATCAACGAGGCCGTGGCCTACGCCAATTCGCGCATCACGTGGGGCAAGAAACTCTCGACGAACCAGGGCATCCAGTTCCCGTTGGTCGAGATGCACACCGAGGCCGCCATGCTTCGCCAACTCGTCCGCTACACCGCGGTGATGCTCGACACCAAGCACCACATGGAGGTCACCCACCTCGTGGCCATGTGCAACTACCGCGCGAATCGTTTGGCGTGCGACGCAGCCGACCGGGCAATGCAAACCTGCGGAGGTGTCGGCTACTCGCGTCACATGCCGTTCGAGCACATCTACCGCCACCACCGCCGCTACCGGATCACCGAGGGTTCCGAGGAGATCCAGATGCGCAAGGTCGCACAGCAGCTCTTCGGGTTCGGCCGCAAGTAGGCGGGGCGTTCGACAAGCGCGCTTCCGTGTCCGGGGCGGTGACGCCGTTTGGTTGTCAAGGAACTGCGTGACCGCTCGTCGATGGTCGGCATGCGCGACGAGCTTGGGCGAGGACTACCGACGGACGTGACGGTCAGCAGACTCCGGCGGGACGGCTGGTGGTCGCTTCGATCCGTTCGCCGGAGTCCATTGGTCCGTCTGATCCATGACGCCTACGCGGCGCGGAGGCGACGGGGCGGGCCGGTGGTGAGGATGGTGCCGTCCGGACGAGTGATCGTGAGTGTGCGGTTGGCTTGGAGGGTAAAGCTCCAGCCGCCTTCGTGCGCGCAGTGGTGGTATTTGCTATAGAGCGGGAGGAGGTTGTGGAGGTCGGTTGGTCTGCCGTGTTCCCAGTAGTGGACGTGGTGCGGTTTGGTGAACTCGTATGCCACGCAGCATCCGGGCACGGCACACGTCGGATAGAGGGCGCACAAGGCACGGCGCTGCGCCCTCGATGCAAGGCGAGTCGTGCGTCCGAGGTTCATCTCGCCGGGGCGTGGAGCACGATGCCGTTGGCAACGATGATTGGGTGGGCGTCGGCACGTTTGAAGAGGACTTCCAGGACTCGTTGCGGGACCTCGATGGGAAGTCCCCAATCGACCACGGGTGACCCGCGGTTCGCAGCGACGGTTTGCTGTCGGGCATCGACGACCACCACGACTTCCGGGCGACCCAGCCTGCTCGGTCCGGCCCGGAAGAAGGTCCCCCATTCGCCGAGGTCACTTGTGTGTGTCCGGGCATGGCTGCTGTCTGCATCGCTGTCGCTGGCGTCGTCGCTTTCGCTTTGGCTGTCGCTTTCGCCGAACGACGAGCCTGATGATGCTTCGGGGTCGTTGGGCACGGCAGTTAGTCCAGGCACGTGCTGATGCACGACGAGCGCCAGGAGGGCGAGGGCGCGGAGGTGGTCTTGTTTCGCACCTGGGTCGGTTGGACAGGTCGGTCGCGCACCAATCGCTCGCGGGCCGGCCGAACGCTCAGAGCGGACGGACACGGGCAATGAGCTCGATCTCGACGGCGATGTCGAAGGGAAGTTCGGCGAGTCCGACGGCGCTGCGAGTGTGCCGACCGCGCTCACCGAACACATCGATGAGCAGCTCCGAACAGCCATCGATCACTGCGGGGGTTTGGTTGAAGCCAGGCGCCACGTTGACCATGCCGAAGACCTTCACGATCCGCTCGATCCGGTCGAGCGAACCGAGTTCCGCTTGCAGCGTGGCCAAGATCGACAGCGCTGTCATGCGGGCGGCGAGCCGTGCCTGGGCAAGCGTCACCGTCGCTCCAACCTTGCCGCGGATGATGTCGCCGCCGTTGACCGGCCCATGGCCGCCGACGTATACGAGGCCGTCGTCGACGACGCAGCCCAGATAGGAGCCGGCCGGAGGAAACACCGGGGGCAGGACCAGGCCGAGTTCGTCCAGACGCTGTGCGATCACGGTGCGACCCTACTGCCGAAGCGCTCGCATGGACCCAGCTTTCGTCAAGCCCGGAGGCGACCGATCCCGTTTCGGCTCGGCGTTGCGACAGATGTTTAACCTCTGTCATGCTGAACGTATGCCTATCAACGAAACCCTGGCGACCCACGAGCAGCGCCTGCGTTCGGCGGGGATCGTGCTCCCCGCAGCGCTGCCCGCGTTCGGCCAGTACGCACCATGTGTAGAGAACAACGGCTTGCTCTGGATGAGCGGTCATTTCGGAACCACGACGCCCGACACGAGCCTGTTCATCGGCAAGGTGGGTCGCGATGTCGACACCGAAGTGGCACGCGAAGCGGCACGCTCGGCCGGGATCAACATGTTGGCCACTATCCGCGACGCACTCGGCACGCTCGATCGCGTCGAGCGAGTTCTCACGGTCAACGGGGTGGTGAACGCGACGCCGGATTTCGTCGAGCACACCCGCGTGATCGACGCAGCGTCCGACGTACTCGTCGAGGTCTTCGGTGACGCCGGCCGCCACGCTCGCCTTGCCGTCGGTGTCGCGTCGCTGCCGGCCAACATGTGCCTGGAGATCCAGGCCGTGCTCCAGCTCACGTCCACGACGGCGGAGTGAACGCGTTCAATCAAACGATGACAAGCGCACCCGACCACGTCGCGTTCGAATTCGGCGGCCGCCTGTGCCTCGACTTCACGTGGACGCTCCGCTATCGGGCCGTGCACCCAACGGATCTGCTCGCCCGACCGGAGCGCCTCGTCGAGTGGCTGGCGGTGGTCGGGTTACCGGCGGGGCGAGTCACCGCAAGCGAACTCAAGGCCTCCCGTGAGCTACGCGAGGCCATCTACGCCGCAGCGATCAACTCCATCGGTGGCAAGTCGCTGAAGCCACGACACCTCACCATGATCAACCGATGGGCCGCGACAGAACCTACGGTCTCTCGTCTGCACTCCGATGGTGCGAAGACATTCACAGTTCGCCGCGGTCACGAGACCGAAGCCGGGCTCACCATGATCGCCAGCGACGCCGTCGACCTGCTCTCCTCCGGCGAGGACCGCATCCGACTATGCGAAGGGCCCAGCTGTTCACTGCCGTTCCACGACACGTCGCGTCCCGGAACCCGGCGGTGGTGCTCGGCCGAACGATGCGGCAACAAGATCAACACGAAGAACTACCGCTCCCGCCTCGATCAGTGACGAACGAGTGCGGATACTCGCTCGGTCGGCCCACCACCGGAACATCAACGCTCGGAGAAGCGTTGTCAAAGGGGTGAAGTCAATTCGAGATCTCGTCCCATCCGGCTTTCGTGCGTTGAACCGCGTCGTGCTGCCCCTGGTTCGAGCCGGTGTCGGCTCGCCGCTCCCCCTCGGGTTCGGACTGGTCGTCCTCGAGACGACGGGTCGGCGGTCCGGGGTCGTTCGCCCCGTTCCGGTCGTCGCGTTTCGTGCCGGCCGACGGGTGACGGTGAGCACCGTCCGTGCCGACTCGCAATGGGTCAAGAACCTCGAGGCCGACTCGGGCGCGACGATCTGGCGCAACGGGAAACGACGAACCGTGACCGCCGACGTGCAGCGCGGCCCGCTCAACGTCATCACCTTGAACGAGAGCTGAGCCTCGACGTCGCCTGTGCACCTGACGCCGGCAACGGCAACAATCGACGCATGGGGACCGACAGTCACACAACAGCCAACGACGACGAGCTCATCGTCACCCGCGACGGTGACGTCGAGATCCTCACCATCAACCGGCCCGCTGCACGCAACGCCTTGACCCATCGGACGTACGCGCTGCTCGAACACGCCGTCCGCGAAACCACCGCGCGTTGCATCGTGATCACCGGTGCCGACCCGGCGTTCTGCTCCGGTGACGATGTGCGTCAGGTGATGGGAGGCGGCGACCGTCCCCCCGATGTGGGCTCGGCGGCACGAGGCGGCCCCCGGCTCACTCCTGCCGCAGACGCGCTCCTTCACACCAACGTGCCGGTGATCGCCGCCGTGAACGGCGCGGCGGTCGGATGGGGCATGGAGCTGGCGATCATGGCCGACCTGCGGGTCGCCAGCGAGAAAGCGAGATTCGGTGAGCTGTTCGTGCTCCGGGGTTTGGTGAGCGACGCCCCCGGCATCGGACGTCTCGCCACCCTCGTCGGTCGGGAGAAGGCAGCAGAGCTGCTGTTCACCGGCGAGGTGATCGACGCGACCGAGGCTTTGCGTGTCGGACTTGTCGGACGTGTTGTTCCCCATGACGAGCTGTTGCCCACTGCGCTTGCCCTGGCGCACCGCATCGCCGCCAATCCCCCGCTGGCGGTACAGCAGCTCAAAGCCGGGCTGCGTAAGGCGCTCGACCCGGACTGGGCAGAGCTCGGCACCTGGGTGTTGTCGTCGACCCTCGGTGAGCTCTTCCAGACGAACGACCATAAAGAGGGCGTGAAGTCGTTCCTGGAGAAGCGCCCACCGAACTACACCGGCACCTGAACCCGACGCGGGTACCCTCGTCAGCGTGGGAGCGGTGGCAGTCCGAAGCGAACTGCGGCAAAACACCTCCCAACGACGTTGGGAGGTGTTTGACCCCCACATATGGGGGCAACCTCTCTCCCAAGTTCCTGACGCGCCGGGCTGTCCGTGCTGACGCTCATCTACGGGATCACCTGTGCTCCCCTTGTCGTTCCTGACGCGCCGGGCTGTCCGTGCTGACGCTCATCTACGGGATCACCTGTGCTCTGTTTTACGGTTCTGCTGATTACGCCGGCGGGCGTGCCTCCCGGGTCGTTTCGAGCGTCACCGTCACGGCCAATTCGCAGGTGGTCGGCTGGGTGCTCGTGCTTGCGCTGCTCCCATTCGTCGGCGGGAGCGGACCCACCACGCGAGCGCTGGTTCTCGGGGCGATGGGTGGGCTGTGCGGCGCGCTCGGGCTGATCCTGCTCTACCGGGCCCTGAGCCTTGCGGCGATGAGCGTCGTGTCGCCGATCGCCGCGGTGCTGAGTGCCGTCGTTCCTGTCGTGGCCGGCGTCATCATCGGCGAAGGCCTCACGACGACGCACGGCATCGGCATCGTCCTCGCCCTCACGGCCATCGCGCTGATCAGCCGCGGGGGCGACAGTGCTCATGACGCCCAGGAACGCCATCGCCGACCCTCCCTTTCACTTCTGACGACGTCCTTCGTGGCCGGTGTTTTCTTCGGGCTGTTCCTCGTGTGCCTCGACCGTGCCGGCGACGACGTCGGCGTGTGGCCACTCGTCACGGCAAAACCGGTCGGCATCGCCTTCGCCCTAGTCGTCGCCCTCGGGCAGCGCGCCACACTGATCGTGCCGAGGAACGCGTTCTGGCTCACGCTCGCGGCCGGAGCCGCAGACATGACGGCAAATGTGTTCGCCACCCTCTCGACCCAGGCCGGACAGGTCGCGATCGCCGGCGTTCTCGTGTCCCTCTACCCCGCGAGCACCGTCGTCCTCGCCCGGTTCGTCGACCAGGAACGGATCACCCGACTCCAGCTGATCGGCTTCGCCGTAGGGGTCGCCGCACTGGTGCTCATCGCGATCTGACGCTCTCGCCACGCGTCGAATCCAAGGGTAATCCCAGGGAATCCACCATTTCGACTCAGTAGGGTGCTCAGCCGTGCCACCGATCGACCGTCTCCCCGAGTTCTTCCTCACGGCCCTGGTGATCCTGGTCATCCCCGGTCCGAGTGTTCTGTTCGTCATCAGTCGCGGCGTTGCCTACGGACGACGCACCGCACTCGCCACCGTCGCCGGCAACAGCGCGGGCGCGTTCTTGCAGATGTCGATGGTGGCGCTCGGTCTCGGAACGATCGTTGAACGATCAGTCACGGCGTACAACGTCGTCAAACTCCTCGGCGCCGCCTACCTCGTCTATCTCGGGGTCCAGGCGTTCCGCGATCGCCATGCCATGGCCCAGTCCACGCTAACTGGCGCGCCGGCCAAACCGCTCCGCAGCATCTTGCGCGAGGGCTTCGTTGTCGGTGTCACGAACCCGAAGCTGCTCGTGTTCGCGAGTGCCACCCTTCCGCAGTTCGTCGACCGCGACAGCGGACACGTGACGCTGCAGATGTTTGTGCTCGCACTCATGTTCCAGACGCTCGCCACGCTGTCGGACGGCACGTACGCCATGCTCTCCGGATCGATGCGAACCTGGTTCGCCCAATCACCGAAGAGGCTGTCGACGATGTCCGGTGTTGGCGGTCTCGCCATTGTCGGTCTCGGCATCAACCTCGCCGTGAGCCGTCGCCACGACTGATCCTCAGGCGGCAGCCAACGAGAGTCGGTGGTTCACAGGTTGCCCGCCGGAGCCGACGCCGTCCGTTCGAAACCGTCCTTCGTCCAACGCCCGCTGTTGCGCGTGACCGTCCAATGCTCAAAGGAGCCGGCTTCGCTCTGCTGCCACACGTCGAGTTGACCGTCGCCCGCACTCACCCGTCCACCGGGAAGGTCGAGGTGCAGCACGACGCCGGCGTTGCCGTCTCGGATCTCCACGATGTCCACCGTCAGCGAAGAATCAGACCGGAACCCGAAGAGCAACTCCGGCTGACCGTCGCCGGTCACATCGGTGACGAGCGGACGACGCGAAGGCGTCGACCCCGTCTCGAGTTCCACGTTCCAGGTGCCGGGTTCGTCGACACCCGGATCGTTCTGCAACACCGTGGCACCGCCGCCGGCATCGAGCACCCATGCGATATTCACCCCACCGATGGACAGACGATCACAATCGCCGGCGGCTCCCGATTGGGTGGCGATGCTGTCGCATCCGACGGCGTCATCCCAAAGCGCGCGATCACTGGCTGCTTGGAACAACGTGCCGTCGGTCGACAGCGACAACTCACTGGGGGCAACGGTTGTGACCGGCGCTTTCGTCGTCTCGGGCGGCGACGTCGTTTCCGATGGGGTCGTGGTGTCCACGGGGATTGTCGAATCGACGGCGAGCGGCGTGGTGGTCTCTGCCGGCGTCGTTGTTTCGGTCGCCGGGCCGGAATCGACGGCGACGATGGTCTCGTCGAGTTGGCGCTCACGGAAGACGTACGCGCCGCCGAAAGCGAATCCGAAGAGCAGGAACAGCACCGCAGCAAAGGCGACACGTGAACGGGTCGAGGACCGGGAAGAAGTCATGGGCGAGAGGCGGGCGGGCGGTGTGGTTACCACGCGTCGCACTTCGGACAGCGTAGGTGATCGCACTCGGCACGGCAGGCAGGCCGATAGGGTCGACGCCAACATGAGCGATCGTTCGGAGACAGAAATCGCGGAGGGCACCCTCCGCCGAACGCCCCCGAAGTGGCTTGGTCCGGCACTCGTTGCGTTCGTCATCGGCCTTTACATCCTCGGCCTGGCCGCTGGCGGCGCAGCCCCCGAGCTCCTCAAGAACCATCCGCTCACCCTTCTCGCGTTGGCGCCGCGATATCGCTGGTTCATCCTCACCGCCTCCCGGATCGATATCGTGCCGTACTTCGCCGTGGGCATACCCCGCCTTCTCGCATCGGACCCGGTGTACTTCATGCTCGGTTGGTTCTTCGGCGACCGGGCGATCGGCTTCTTCGAGGACAGCCTCGGCAAGCCAACGATCGACAAGACGCGTGCGTTCTTCCTGAAGGCATCGACGCTGATGGCGCTGTTCTTCGCTGGTCCCATCATCTGTGTGCTGGCTGGAGCGGCGGGTATGAACCCCCGCAAGTTCTTCAGCCTCAACATCATCGGCACCACCATTCTCGTCATTGGTCTCCGGGTCTTCTCCTCCCAGCTTGACGGCGCGATCCAGCCGATCCTGCGCTTCAACGATAGGTACTCCCGTTACCTCCTCATCGGCACGATTGCCCTCAGCGCCATCTACATCAGTCGAGCCGTCCGCAAGCAAATGGGCGCGGCGAAACGCTTCGGGCGCTAGCTGCTGCGATGGACGCCGAGACCGAGGAGGTGATGGAGGAACGCCACGCCAGCAACCTCGAACTCTTCATCGACTTGGTCTTCGTGTTTGCCATCACGCAGGTCACCTCGCTCATTGCTGAGGAGCTCACCTGGGCGGGCGTCGGCCGCGGAGTTCTGGTCGCGTGGTTGGTCTGGTGGCTGTGGTCGCAATATGTGTGGGCGGGCACGGTGCTCGATCTCGAACGAAGCGGCGACGCTCGGCGCACCGCAGTCCTGGGCTCCATCCCGCCGGCCTTGCTGATGGCTATCGGCATTCCTTCGGCCTACGGGTCGACCGGCATGCTCTTCGCTGTTGCCTACCTTGTTGCCCAGGCCTGGATGATTGCGATTCAGGGACAGGCTGCGTGGGGTGACGGGCTGCAGCGCGCATCATGGCTGCGGTTCGCTCCACTGGCCATGATCTCGCCGCTTCTGGTGGTCGTCGGCGCAACGGTCGACGGTGATGCCCGCACCTTGTGGTGGGTTGGGGCCGCCTTCGTCGGCGTCGGGGGCGCGCTCAACAGCGCTCGACGCCGACACGATGAGACCTCGGCCTGGTCGATCAACCCGAGTCACTTCTCAGAGCGCCACAGCCTGTTCATGATCATCTCGCTCGGTGAGGTACTCGTGGCCATCGGAGCGAAGGTCACGGACAAGCTGACCGACGCGGGCCTCACAACGGAACTCGTCCTCACGGTGATCGTCTGTGTGGTTTTCGCTGCCACCCTCTGGTGGGTGTACTTCGCGTTCGTCCCGCGCGCATGCGAGGCACACCTGTCTCGGCTGCACGGCAACGAACGCGCACGCTATGGGCGAGACGCATATACGTTCGCTCACTTTGCCATCGTGCTCGGCGTCGTGTTCTACGCAGTCGTGGCAAAGCACGTCGTGGTGCACCCCGGCGATCCCCTAGGTCGTGCTGACCGATGGATGCTGGCAGCATCGGTGTTGCTCTTCACCGGCGGACTCATCGTCGTGAAGGCCCGCACGGCGGGTGGCATCGCCGTCGAGCGAGTGATGGTGATCGCCGTGAGCTTCGGTGCGGCGTTCTCGGGCGACCGGGTCGATGCAATCGCCGCGATCGGCGCCATCTCGCTCGTGATGTTGGGCGCGCAGGTCATCACGGGAAGGCGTTTCGCCCGGAGCAGACCCGGTCTGCTTCGCTGAACCCGAACCCTCAGACGGCCCGGCCGACGTAGTTCAGCAAGCGCGTCTGCGGGTCCGCTCCACGATCGGACTTCACCGCCGGACCGAACACGCCGGGGCTGCGAAGCATCGAGTCGGGAAGCGACTTCCAGACCCCGAGCACGCTCTTACAGAGCTGGCCATCGAGACGCTCATCGACCTTGGCGGTGCGAGCCAAATCCCACGTGTGCACGATCAGGTCGCCTCCCATGAATGCGAGGAACGAGTCGACCGGCAACGGTCCGAAAAACGTCTGGGCCACCTTCTGCAGCACACCGGGCTGATCGAGTGCCTCAAGGGTCTGATCGCGGAGTTTCGCCCAGGCGGCTGCGGGGTCGACACCCGGTTTCGGCCACACCGTCGGCATGACTCCCTTGGTCGCGGCCGACTGGACGGATTTCGTTCCGCCAAGCACGTGGCCGATCACGTCCGCACCCTTCCAATCGGCACACGGGGACTGCCGCGCCAGGAGCTTCGCGGTTTTTGCCGGGTTCTCGGTGACGAGCTTGATCACGTGATCGAACGCGTAGACCGTCTTGACGTAGTTCCGAAGGTTTTGGCTCATGGTCGCACCGTACCCGACGAGGGTCAGCCCTGCACGAGAGCGCTAGAGCAGGGCGTCGAGGCCGACCGTGAGGCCGGGGTGGTCGGCGATCCGCTTGATTGCCAGCGCCACCCCGGGCATGAAGCTGGTGCGGTCTGTGGTGTCGTGACGGATCACCAAGGTCTGGCCCGTGGTTCCGAGGATCACCTCCTGATGGGCGACCATGCCTCGCATGCGAACGGCGTGAACGCGAATACCGGCCGGGCCGTTTCCGCCGCGTGCGCCATCCACGAGCACTTTCTGCGTGGGGTCCGGCGCCCACACACCCTTCGCCTTGGCCATCCGCTCGACCGTGGCCATCGCCGTGCCCGACGGTGCATCGATCTTCGCGTCGTGATGGAACTCGATGATCTCGGCGGTCTCGAAATACGGGGCGGCGATCTCGGCGAAGCGCATCATCAAGACCGCTCCGATAGCGAAGTTCGGCGCGATGACGCAGTTGCTCGTGACGAACAGACCGCGCAGTTCGTCGAGGTCGGCTGCAGAGAATCCGGTCGTGCCGACAACGGCGTGAACACCATTGGCGGCGCACCACCGAAGGTTGTCCATCGCCGCGTCGTGGTGGGTGAAGTCGACAGCCACCTGGGCGCCGCTGTGGACAAGCGCATCAGGCCCGGCCGCGAGCTGCATCGACACGCCGTCGATCCCGGTGGCCTGGCGGAGATCGATCCCCGCTTTGAACGGATCGATGGCGGCGACGAGCGCCAACTCCGGATCATCGACCACCGTCCGGCATACCTCAGTGCCCATCCGGCCGCCTGCACCAAACACGCCAACCTTGATCATGTGCTGCCTACCGTTTCCTATCGTGCGCGAACCTAGTGCATCTTCGCAAAAGTTCCTCTCACGTCGACATCTCTGATTCCTTGTGCTTCGTGCACTGTCAGAAGGAACGACATGAAAGGAACTTCCGACTCAGTGCACTAGTCAGTCTGTCGTCAATCGCGGCGGCGCGTCGCCAACTTCGTGGGGCACGGCCGATCACCCAGTTCAGGAGCTGCACGACAGCATCGAGCAGCCGACCTTCGTGCGGGCCCACTCCGGGCGCTTCGACGAGAACCGCTCACGACCTGGTTGGTCGGTGTACGGGTGACGCAACACCTCGAGCATCTCCGTGATCGGCGCCGGGTCGCCCGCCTCGGCCGCATCGATGATCTCCTGGGCGAGGTAGTTGCGAAGCACGTATCGCGGGTTCGCGGCATTCATCGCCGAGCGACGGGCGTCGTGGGACAGCCCGCCATCGATCGCACGAGCTCCCCAGGCGCGAAGCCAGGAGAGAAGATCAGCGCGCATACCGCCAACGATCTCGGATGGGCGGTACCAAGCGTCGTCCAGCGGAGCGAGGAGAGCATCGTCGGTCGCCGAGGGCTCGGTCGGGACGCCGGCAAGGTCGCGGAAGAACACCACCTGGTCGGTCTCAGAACGGGCAAAGAGCCCGTAGAGCACCTGCACCAACGTGTCGTCAGTCTCGCCACGGTGAGCGGCCCATCCGAGGCGCTCAGCGGTCATGCGTCGATGATGGGCGCCGAAGACATCGGGGTAACGATCGACGGCCGCCTGAAGCGAGGCGGGACTTCCTACCAACGGCACAAGGGCGTTCGCCAGCTGGACGAGGTTCCAGTGCACGATCTGCGGCTGCGCGCCGAAGCGGTAGCGCTTCATCGACGCATCGGTAGTGTTCGGCGTCCACCCCGGATCGAAATCCTCCAGCCAACCGTATGGCCCGAAGTCGATCGTGAGGCCGAGGATCGACATGTTGTCGGTATTCAACACGCCATGCACGAAGCCGACCCGCATCCAGTGCGCCACGAGAAGCGCCGACCGCTCGGACACCTCTTCAAAGAACACTCCCACCTTGTCGTCGAAGGAGCAGTCGAGTGACCAAACGTGCGGGAAGTCGTTTCGGAGCGTGAACTCCACGAGTGAACGAAGGAGCTCGATATCGCCTCGCGACGCCGGGAGCTGGAAGTTGCCGAAACGAACGAACGACGGGGCAACCCGACACACGATGGCTCCGGGCTCGTACGCCGGGTTGCCGTCGTAGAGCATGTCGCGCATCACCTGGTCGCCGGTGCTCACGAGGCTCAGCGCCCGGGTTGTCGGGACACCGAGATGGAACATCGCCTCGCTACACAAGAACTCACGGATCGACGATCGCAGCACGGCACGCCCGTCGGCCGTGCGCGAATACGGCGTGGGGCCGGGGCCCTTCAACTGCAGGGTCTGATGCTGACCGTTTCGATCGATGACCTCGCCGATGGCGATTGCCCGGCCATCGCCCAGCTGCCCCGCCCAATTGCCGAATTGGTGCCCGCCGTAGGCCATGGCGAACGGATCGGCGCCGACGGGAATCCGGTTCCCGCTGAACACCGCGGCGAAGTCGGCACCTGAGCAGAGCTCCGGCGAAAGACCAAGAACGTCGGCGACCTCGGATGACCAGGCGAGAGTGGTCGGCCCAGCAGTGGGGGTCGGCGACACTCGGCTGTACGCCGCACCATGGACCTGTCGGCGTCGCCCATCGTCGGTGTCGTCGCCGGGGAGTTCGCGCACGAAGCGGTTGTCGAACACCAGCGCATCAAGCGAAGTGGCAGGGAGGGTCACCGTTCGCCCCGACGATCCCGTTAGGCCACGAGACGATGGCCGGCGAGCGCCGAGGCCTCGACCGGTCCGACAGCGGCGACATGGGCCGCCGACGAGAACAGCCGATCGGTCACCTTCTGGACATCTGCGAGCGTGACCTCATCGGTCTGGCGGAGAATGTCCTCGATCGGCCGGATCTCCCCGTGGAGCAACTGCGAGCGCCCGATCCGAGACATGCGTGAGCCGCTGTCCTCCATGCCGAGGGCTACCGACCCACGGACCGAACTCTTGGCCCGGCGCAACTCGTCGGCAGTGATTCCGTTCGCGCGCAGACGATCGAACTCAGCGGCGATCAGATCGATCACCTCCGGCAGCCGGACGGGCGCACAACCGGCATACACGCCGAGGTAGCCGCCGTCGGCGTAGGCGGAGCGATACGAATACACGGAGTACGCGAGGCCGCGCTTCTCGCGGATCTCCTGGAACAGCCGGCTCGACATCCCACCGCCGAGCACGTGATCGAGCAGACCGAGAGCGAAGCGATCGGGATCGTTGCGGACCACGCCAGGCAGAGCGACCACGAGATGCACCTGCTCCGTGTCATCGGTGATCACTTCAAGTCGTTTCTCCGTGCGGTGAGGGGCATTGCGGCCGGTGGGACCGCTGGTTGCCTTGCGCTGAAGGTGCTTCTCGACATCTTTCACAAAACGGTCGTGATCGACGAGCCCAGCGGCGGCGACGACGATCTCGCTCGGCACATATGTCGCGTCGAGGAAGGACCGAATGTCATCCGACGTGAGTCCGGTCACAGTCTCTGGTGACCCGGCCACGTCGCGGCCGAGGGGATGATCGCCGAACACCAACTCGTGCATTGTGTCGTGCACCAGATCCGCGGGCTCATCAGCGCGCATGGCGATCTCTTCGAGGATGACCTGCTTCTCCGACGCCACGTCGTCAGCACGCAACGCCGGACGGCTCAGGATGTCACCCAAAATCTCAATCGCCAGTTCGGCATCCTCAGCGACCGTGCGCACGTAGTAGGTCGTGTGCTCCTTCGTCGTGTAGGCGTTCATTTCCCCACCGACTTCGTCGATCGACTGCGCCAATTCCAATGCCGAGCGGTTCTCGGTCCCCTTGAAGGCCAGATGCTCGAGAAAGTGCGAGCAGCCCGCCTGTTCTTCGGTTTCGTCGCGGCTCCCGACGCCGACCCACACCGCCGTGCATATCGACAGCGCCCCGGGCATGAGCTCGGAGACGACGGTCACGCCGGAATCGAGAACGGTGGTACGGATGGCCGGGGGCGTTGTCATCAGGGATTCAACCTTACCGGCGGACGGGCCGAATTCGGCACCGACCGGACTCGCTCGGCAACGGGCCTCTCGGAGGCGAACGCTCGACCGCGGCTCGGGCACCATCAACGCGTCGCCGCAGCCATCACGAATTGCTGTTCACAAGGCGGGCCGTGCAGAAGTGGCCACGAATCCGTGCTTGAGGCCCTGAACAGGCGGTTCGACGCTTCCGCCGGCATTGGCGCCGGAGGTGGGAGAATAGGGGGGTGGACACTTCCCGCGGGTTGGCTCTTTGCCGCGATGGATCGGACACCGTTGGCGTCAGTGCGTCGGCGAGCGTCGTGCTCGACGCATTGCTGGCCGAGGGGCGTCGATTCTTCGAATCATCCGTGGAGTACAAGGAGCAGTTCGAGGCTGGCACCACCGGAACGATGACCGGCTGGCGCAGGGTCGGTGTCGAGTACAGCCAAACGCCTGATCGGCCCGACCTCAACGAGACGTTTTGCTATCGCCACCGCGACGATGCGATCGCTGCCGTGCCGGAGCACCCGCTGCGTGCCGCGTGTCGCAGTGCCCATTCCGTGCTCGACCGGTATGCGGCCGAGGTGCTCGCGTCGCTGGCGGGGGCAGTCGGTGTCGCGGCGTCGGTTCCTGCGATTCATACGTTCGACGAATCGTGGCTCCAGCTCAACTGGTCCCGTCCGGCCGCTGCGTCGCGCGAGTTCATACAAGACGCCCACGAGGACGGCCATCTCGTTTCGTTCCTCCTCGCCGACGCCGCCGGACTCGAGATCCTCGACCCGGTTGAAGGATGGATCCCTGTCTGGCCGACGTCGAGCCAGCTCCTGGTGTTCGCCGGTGAATGCAGCGCGCTCCTCGTGGATGGGGCGGTGGTGCCGATGATGCACCGCGTGCGGGCTCGAGTAGAGATCACCACACGGTTGTCGGTGGCCTACTTCGTCAATCCCGACCTCGACCAGATCCTCGACCCGTGGGTCGTCGGCGCCCGCAACGCCGGCGTGGATCTGCTTCGCTGGGGCCAACAGAACCCCGCCCGTTTCGGGCTCCCTGTTCTGTAACGCAGCGGGCGGTTTCGTTTCGCCAACCGGAGGACTGGCGGGCCGAGGTCAGGAGAACCCGCCGAGATCTCTCAGGTTGGCGGCGCGTACCAGTTGGCCAGCGCCGTGGCGCGGTTACACAGTGATGTGCGCAACCACTCCGGGACCAGTCGTCTCAGGTCAGACGCGGACCCTGTACTGTTCGGGACAGACCGCGATGAGCCCCAACGGCGAGCCCCAGCATGTCGGCGACATGGCGTCGCAGGTGGCGCAGAGCCTCGACAATCTGGAGGCCGTTCTCCGTGAGGCCGACATGTCCCTTACGAACCTCGTCCGCCTCAACGTGTACACCACCGACGTCGATCTGCTGTGCCAGCACTACGGAGTGCCGGCGGAGCGGCTGGGCGCCGCCAGGGCGGCACCGAGCACCACGATGCTCGGGAGTGAGCCGGCTGGCGATCCCCGTCCTGAATAGTCGAGCTTGAAGGAACCGCCGTTGCCTGACGCGACCTCGCCGCCTCCGCCCTGCCGATTGCACCGGCACGAGTAGCGCGGGGCGCGACATGGCCGAACTCCATGAGGCACGACTGCGGGACGAACAGGCACGCGCCGCGAGGCTGATCGCCAAACTGACGGGTGATTTCGAAGCCGTCGTGGAAGCGTCGAGAGAAGTTGCAACCGATGACGAACACGATCCCGAAGGCGCGACGATTGCCTTCGAGCGCGCCCAGGTCGACGCGGTTCTCGGCATGACTCGCGGCCATCTCGCCGAGCTGGATCTCGCGCTCGTGCGGGTTCGAGACCGGACCTACGGTACCTGTCAATCCTGTGGTCGCCCTATCGGAGAAGACCGCCTCGACGCGCAGCCCGCCGCCACGTTGTGCGTCGGATGCGCCTCGCCCCGGACGCGGTCACTCGGTCGGTAACCCCCGCGGTTATGTCTTCATCGTTGGCAGCACCGTGAATGCGAAGGGGATTGTCGAGGCGCCACGCGATTCGGTTGTGGTGAGCACGGAACGCGAGTCGCGCCTCACACAGATGGTTTCACCCTGGATCATTGCCGGAAGCTTGAACGGCACGGGTGAGGACAACCAGACCGACGACCACGGCGTACCGACTGCTCGACGCAGGACATAGCCCGATTGATACGTGCGCAGTGCAACTCCGGATCCGTCGGGGAGCGCGTCGGCTCCGGTGATTCGATTCGGGAAGAGGAACCCGGACTCAGCGAGCTGCACCGACCCGACGCGCTTCAGGGTCGTTCCGTCGGCAAGGTACACCCCGGATGTGCCGTTGGCAGTCTTGGTGACTACATAGCTCCGGTCGTTCTCCGGATCTACGACGAGCGCCTCGGCATCGTGGGTACCGTCGTCGTAGACAAGTATCTGCACCTGCGCCGCGACAGTGCTCGACGACCGGCCCGGATCGGGAACTCGGTACAACCGGACATCGGCTCGTGCCGATCCGTTGTCCCCGATGTCTCCGATCACAAGATCGCCGTTCGGCGCGGCAGCCATATCCTCCCAATCGATGGCATCGGCCCCCGCGATCTTGACCGCCTTGACGGCGCGGGTGCGCACATCGAGCCGGAAGAGCCGGGCGGAGCCACCCGAGTCGTTGTGCAGCCAGACGACATCAGGTGCCTTCACCGAAAATGCACACCCCGATACCTCGCGGAGCTGCCCGGTGCGGAGTTCGAAATCAGCGACGACCGGCTTGCCTGCGGCCAAGAACATCGCCACCCCGACCGCCATGGAATGCCGGGCGCGAAATCGCATACACACACCGTAGCGAGAGGACCGAAACGACCCGATGACGGGGGAAAAGCCGCCGGCCGAACGACCGTACTCTCCTACGATGGAAACGTGCCCCGCCCGCCTGACGCCGATGTACCGGCGCAGCGGCCGATGTCGCCCGGACAGGTCATCCGCACCAACAAGGACTTCCGCAAAGTGTGGATCTGCGGCGCAGTGTCCGATATCGGCACGTGGATGCAGCTCATGACTGTCGGCACGCTGGTCGCGTCGCGTACCGGCAGCGCGCTGCAAACGGGGCTCGTGGCCGCTGCCACATTCGCCCCGCAGCTCATTTCGGCACCGGTTGGTGGGGTGTTGGCGGACCGCTACGACCGTCGTCACGTCCTCATGACAATCCTTGCGCTCCAGACTGTTGCCGCCGCTCTCCTCACCTTCGCCGTTGCCCAGCGGGTCGGGCCTGGTGTGCTCACGCTCGTCGTGTTCGGCCAAGGCATCGTCGGGTCGCTCGCCAACCCGGTGGCCGCGTCGATGACGCCCGACCTCGTGAGCAAGGAGGCCCTCCTCGGTGCCGCGTCACTTGGAAGTGTCTCCTGGAACTCGGGACGTATCGTCGGTCCGATGCTGGCGACACTGCTGATTGGCGGCGTCGGTCCCACGTGGTGCATCGCCGCCAACGCCGCATCGTTCGCCTTTTTGTTTCTTGCCCTCGCCACGGTGCACCGCTCCTTCGCCCCGCACGCCACCGATCTCGACGACTCCGTCATCAATCGAGTCCGCCAAGGCGTGAGATCGCTCCGCCAGACGCGCACTGCGCTCTTCGCCTACCAGGTTTGCATCGCCAGCCAAATCAGCATCGCCCCGCTCATCGGCATGGTTCCGATCCTGGCGACTGAAACACTCGGCGGCGACTCAGGAACCGTAAGCGCGCTGTTTATATCATTCGGCGTCGGGAGCCTGCTCGGTTCCCTCGCCGTTACCAGCATCGTCGCCCGCATCGGACGGCCACGCGCCGGTTTCGGCCTCCTCTCCGTCGGCGCTCTCCTCACGCTCGCATTGTCGCAGGTGACATCAACCACTGCTGCGGTGCTCGTCGTCGCACCCCTCGGTGCCTGTTACATCGGCGGATTCGTTACCGTACATTCCGTGATCCCCCGAGACTCACCACCCGCCGAACGAGGTCGCATTGCGTCGATCTTCTCGGCCTCCGTCGGAACCGCCTACAGCCTCGGCGTGCTGTGGATGGGGGCACTCGCCGACGCCACCTCGCTCCATGTGGCCCTCGCTGCGGCCGCCATCGCCGCGCTCGTCATGCTCGGTATCTCCGTCATCGCCGTGAACCGCCAGTGGCGCTCGCTGGGGCTGGGCGACATGGCAAGCCAGCGCGCCCTCGACCGCGGGCTGGCAACGCTCACCACCACGTGACAAAACGCCACAGGCAATCACACCAACGCACACTCCGACAGCGCAACCTGTCTTTGCGCTCACTTGTCGGCTGGGCAGAACCCTCTGGTTTCGACGCAAGAAAGACAACGCCGGCCCCGCCCAAAGAGCGAGGCCGGCGATTGAAATGTGGCTGGCGCGAGCGCCGGCTGGTGCACTGAGTCGGAAGTGCCTGTTCCATCGATCCTTCAGACAACGCACGGCTCACAACGAATCAGAGCAATTCGATGTCACAGGAACTTCTGCGAAGATGCACCAGGCCGTGTCGTGCGAACGACCTAGCGGCGGCGGCGGACGTTGCGGCGAGGCGCTCCGCCGCCGTCCTCGGCGAGGATCTCCGCTCCGTCGGTGGCCGGACCGAGGTTGCCGAACTCGGCGGCGACCTGGGCGTCGAACTCGTCATCGAAGCTCACCGTTCCGGACGGAGCGCCAGACGAGGCGGGGGCAGCGTCACGACGGGGACCGCGATCGCGACTGCCGTCGCGTCCACCGTCACGGCCACCACGAGGGCCACGATCGTCTCGTCCGCCGCGACCACCATCGCGATCTCGAGGGCCGCGATCCTCTCGCGGACCACGGTCCTCGCGAGGCGCGGCTTCCGACACGGGCTGGTCGGCCCATGACAGCGAAACCTTGCCCTGAGCGTCGATATCGTCGACGCGCACTTCGGCGGTGTCGCCGAGCGACAGCACGTCTTCGACGTTGTTGACGCGCTGGCCCTTACCGATTTTCGAGATGTGGAGCAATCCATCGCGTCCTGGGAGAATGTTGATGAACGCACCGAACTTCGTGGTCGACACAACCCGGCCCATGTAGACGGCACCGATATCGGCCTTCGGCGGGTCGAGGATCAACTCGATGCGGCGACGCGCCTCGTTGACCGCAGCGCCATTGGTCGAACCGATCGACACCGTTCCGACCTGGCCGTCGTCGTCGACGCTGATGTCGGCGCCCGTCTCCTGCTGCATGGCGTTGATGACCTTGCCCTTCGGGCCGATGATCTCGCCGATCTTGTCCATCGGGATCTGGAACGACACGATCTTCGGAGCCGTCTCATTGACCTCGGAACGGGGCTCGGATATCGCCGCGTTCATCACCTTGAGAATCGCCAGACGGGCGTCCTTGGCCTGTTCAAGCGCGGCGGCCAACACATCTGTCGGGATGCCATCGAT
>JANOHI010000123.1:0-1321 GCA_031406385.1 Acidimicrobiia bacterium | reverse complement strand
TCTTTGTCGCTCTGCAGTGGGAACTGCTCCCGGTCGGGCAGTTCGTGCCGTGGTCCGACGGGATCATCGATCATGTGCGATCGATCATCCTGCCGGTCATCACGCTCGCCATCGCTCTGATTCCCAATCTGTCGAGAATCCTTCGCACCGATATGGAATCGACCTTGAAAGAAGACTTCATCACGATGGCCAAAAGCAAGGGCCTGTCGGACCGCCACATCCTTCTTCATCACGCCCTTCGGCCCTCGAGCCTCACGCTCATCACCGTCGCTGGCATCAACCTTGGTGGGCTCGTGGGTGGCGCGGTGATCGTTGAGCGACTCTTCAACCTCCCCGGGCTTGGTTCGCTCTTGATATCGGGTATCGCGCAGCGCGAATACCTTCTCGTTCTTGGAGTCGTCACCATCATCACGGTCGTCATCCTGCTCGCCGCAACAGTCGTGGACCTCCTCTACGGAGTGATCGACCCTCGCGTTCGCGCTGCCCGGGCTCTGGCATGAACGCTGCCGACGGAGCGGTGGCGGTCAAGGCCGAGGTCGCCGCATCACCGCCACGCAGGCCGTGGGGCATCCCGTTCTGGCTGGCCGCGGCGTGGCTGGTCGTGCTCACCCTGGCATCCATCTTCTCGCCGATCCTGCCGATACGCAAGACCGACAATCCCGATTTCCTCCTCGGTGCTGCCGTCGGGGCCGGTGATTGGACAAGTTCGTTCACCCGCAATCACTTGCTTGGTGTCGATGACAGTGGGAACGATCTCCTTGCCTATGCACTGAAAGGTGCCCGGGTGTCGTTGATGGTCGGTTTCGGGACGGTGTTCTTGGCGTTCTTGGTCGGCGGATGGGCGGGGATGCTGGCTGGGTATTTTCGTGGTCGCTTGGACTCGATTCTCGTGTTTGGAACCAATGCCATTCTGTCGATTCCGCCGCTGTTGTTTCTCCTGCTTCTCGTGTCCGTCCTCAGCGCCGGTAGCGGCGGCGTGAGCTTGTGGAAGTTCATCGCCACGTTGGGCAGTCTGTCGATCCCGATCACGTTTCGGGTGGTCCGCGCCGCGACCTTGCAACAAGCGTCGCGGGAGTACGTCGTGGCGGCGCGGTCCATGGGGGCGAAGACCCGAAGGGTTCTGGTGCGGGAGATCCTGCCGAACGTGATCAAGCCGGCGCTCGCCTACTCGCTGGTGGCGGTCGGTTCCGTCATGGTGATCGAAGGCGGGTTGTCCTTTCTGGGCGCCGGACTGAGCAAGCTGAAGGCCGCACCGAACACCACGTTCGTGCCGGCCGCCTTTCTCTTCCTGACGGTGCTCTCGTTGAACTTCATCGGCGAC
>JANOHI010000369.1:0-28131 GCA_031406385.1 Acidimicrobiia bacterium | reverse complement strand
TTCCACGCAGCGTTGGGAGCAAGACGCAGCGGCGATGCGCAACGAATTGGCAGTGCACGACGAGGCGCTGCGAAGCGCAATCGAGTCGCACGGTGGCTGGTTGTTCAAGCACACCGGTGATGGTGTGTGTGCCGCGTTCGCGTCGGCGCAGGGTGCGGTCGACGCGGCGATTGGTGCGCAACGAGCCTTGCGTCTGCCCGTTCGCATGGGTCTCGCCACCGGTGAAGCCGAACGGCGAGGCGACGACTACTTCGGGCCAACGCTCAATACTGTAGCTCGGGTGATGGCCGCCGGTCATGGCGGTCAGGTGTTGGTCGCAGCGTCGACGGCGAGCCTGGTGCCGGGCACCCAGGTCACCGATCTGGGGTTGCGCGGTTTGCGCGGCCTCACGGCGCCGGTCCGCCTGTTCCAGGTTCGGGCCGACGGATTGCCGACGGAGTTTGCCCCGCTGCGGACCATGGATATCGTGCGAGGCAACCTTCCGACGCAGGCGACCACGAGCTTCGTCGGCCGAGACGACGCGGTGGGCATCGTCGTCGAGGCAGTGGGCGAGCATCGGTTGGTGACCTTGATCGGTGTCGGCGGTGTCGGGAAAACCCGCCTGGCGTTGCAGTCGGCTTCGTTGCTGGCCGACCGGTTTCGTGATGGCGTGTGGCTGGTGGAGTTGGCCGCTGTGGCTGACGCCGCTGGCGTGGACCCGGCGCTCGCGTCGGTGTTCAGCCTCCAACCCCAGGCGGATCGGTCCTGGCGTGACCTGCTGCTGGCGTCCTTGGGCGGTCGAGAGATCTTGTTGCTCATCGACAACTGTGAACACGTGCTCGACGAGGTTGCGTCGCTGGTCGACGCCATCGTCGCCTCGTGCCCGGCCGTGCACGTCGTGGCTACGAGTCGTGAATCGCTGAACGTGGCGGCCGAGTGGGCGTGGCGGGTGCCGTCGTTGGCGGTGGGGGTGAGGTCGGCCGCATCGGAGTTGTTCGTGCAACGAGCGAGTGGCACCGACTCCACGTTTGCGCCGAGCGACGACGATGCCGCGGTGATCGCCGAGATCGGCGAACGGCTCGACGGCATTCCCCTGGCAATCGAGTTGGCGGCGGCGCGGGTGCGGTCGATGAGTCCGGTCCAGATTCGGGACCGGCTCGATGAGCGGTTTCGATTGCTCACGGGTTCGCGGCGATCCATCGAGCGGCATCAAACATTGCGCCACGCCGTGCAGTGGTCCTATGAACTGCTCGACGCGACCGAGCAGCGGATGTTGCAGCAGATGTCGGTGTTCGCCGGAGGGTTCACGCTCGCGGCGGCGACTGCGGTCGCCGCAATCGACGAGTTCGACGCGTTGGATCTCCTCGATTCGCTGGTTCGGAAGTCGTTGCTCGCCATCGATCGTGACGGTTCCGAAGTGCGTTACGCGATGCTCGAGACGATCCGTCAGTTCGCCGAAGAAGCATTAGCGGCAGCTGGCGACAGCGAGGCAACCCGTGATCGCCATGCCGCATTCTTCGCCGAGTTGGCCGACCGAGCGTTCGAGTTGGTCACGACGGAGAACGAGCCTCTGGCCTACCGGATGGTCGGCACCGAGATTTCGAACCTGTCGGCGGCGTTTCGGTGGTCGGTCGATCACAGCCAGGTGGATCGGGCGGTGCGCATCGGGGCGAAAGCACATCACATCGCCCGCATCGGGTTGCGGGCAGAGACCTACGGATGGCCCGACAAGGTGCTGGAGATGGCCCGCCAGGACCAACACCGCGAACTGCCGTTGGTGCTGAGCATGGCGTGCGATGTTGCCACCTTGGTCGGACGCCTTGGCGAAGCCGTTCGTTACGGGCTCGATGCTGTGGCCCTGCACGCCGACGGTCGTTTCGAGGTCGCCTCAATTGCATACATCAACGCCGGTTTTGCCTTGTCGCACTTGGGCAGGATCGACGAGTGTCTGGCGATGTTCCGGGCCGGCGCCGAGCACCCGGTGGACTACCCGTCGCGGGCCTGCCTGGCCTATCTGCATGCGTTCGCTGGCATCTTCGCCGTCGCCATGCCCGACGAGGAGCGACGCGCCGCCATCGCCGACCTGGCGGCGTCGCCGATGCCGACCATTCGGGCGGCCGGATTCTGGGTGCGGGCCATCTATGCGGCCATCGACGATGTCCCGGCGGCGATCGCTCTCTACCAGCAGGCCATCGACATCAGCGCCGCCTCGGGCGGACGAATCCTGGAGGAAACCTGCCGTGGGTTCCAGCTTGGCCTCCTGGCCCAGACCGATGATCTTGATGTCGCGCTCACCGGTTTCGCCCGGGCCGTGGACGTCTGGCAGGTCAGAGCCGATCAATACACGATTACCGGTCTCGCTGAACTGGTGGGATTGCTTGCCCGTCTCGGCTTCCATGCCGGGGCGGCTCGCCTGGGGGGAGCGATGACGCCCCACGAGATGCCCCTCGGCGCATTCCCGAACGGGCAGTCGGCAGTCGAGACCTTGCGCGACGCGATGGGTCCCGACGGGTTCACGGCCGCCTTCGAAGCGGGGAGAGCGCTCAGTCCTCATGCTGCCGCGCAACTCGCCCACGAACTCATCGCCCAGGCCCGAGCCGACCACCTCACACCAAGCTGAGCGTCCCTGGACGTCGCCCGAGTCGACACGGCGTCTACCCAAGCCCCGAAACTCGGCGCTTCATCGATCAGCGTACCGATTCAGTATACTCCTGGGTATGCCAGAAACAACCACCATCAAGGTATCGACGCGGACTCGCGATGCGCTTCGAATCCTGGCCGACCGGGAGGGGCGCACGCTCGATGCTCAGATCGACGCGCTGATCCGCAAGGAACGGCGCCGGATCATCGGCCGACAACTCGGCTCGGAGGCCCTCGACGCCGATGAACTTCTCGTTCTGAACGCCTCGGCCGAGGACGTGTCCGATGCGAGCGGGTGACGTCGTCCGAGTTGATTTCGGCACCCCGGCACGGGGCGAACCGGGGTTCGTTCGACCCGCAATCGTTGTCACCTCCGACGAGGTGCTCGAGTTTCGGCAGGCAGCTGTCGTGGTCGTGCCCTTCACATCGACGCAACGAGGTTGGCTGACGGAGATTCGGCTGGAAGAGTTCGGCGTCGTGCAGGCGCACCTCCCCACATCGATCGGCGTCGATCGAATTCTCGATGGTGCCGAAGGGAATGTTGGACCGACCGTTCTCCGCCAGATCCGCGAGCTGATCGGTGAAGTTCTGGAGATTCTGTAGCCGACCTTCGTCGAGCGGCAACGAGCGATACTGGGTACGCCTATGCAACGACTCGCGCTCTATCTCCAGGACAAGCATCCGATCCGTTACGAGATCGAGATGGCGAAGTATGCCGAGGAGAAGGGTTTCACCGAGATCTGGCAGGCCGACACGCGGTTGGCCCGCGACTGCGTGGTGTTGATGAGTGCCCTGGTGACGGAGACCAAGCGGCTGCGCATCGGATCGGGCGTGCTGCCGATCTGGTCGCGCAACCCTGCCGTCATCGCCGCAACGTGGTCCACGATGTGGGAGCTCGCCGGGCTCACGGCGAACGGGCAGAGCCGCGTGATGCTCGGACTCGGTGCGTGGTGGGAGCCGATCTGTTCACGGATCGGGCTCGATCGGCGCAAGCCGCTCATGGCGATGCGTGAACACATCGAGGCCCTCCGCCAGCTCTTCACCATGGAGGAGGTCACGTATCAGGGCGACTTCGTGAAGCTCGACCGGATTCGCCTCGACGTCGCCTACGGCGACCTGTCTCCTCGCGACATCCCGCTCTACATCGGGGCGACCGGACCGAAGATGATGGAGCTGACCGGCGAGATCTGTGACGGCGCGGTGCTGAACTACGTAGTCTCGACGGACTACATCCGCGATGCCGTCCGACAGCTCGCCGTCGGGGCGGCCAAGGTCGGCAAGACGATCGACGAGATCGACCGTCCCGAGCTCTTGGTATGTTCCCTCAGCGACGATGATCCGGACGAAGCAGTGATGACCGGGAAAAGTCTGCTCGCGTACTATCTCGGCACCGAGCCCCACATTCAGGAAGCATCTGGCGCGGACCCCGGGCTCATCGCCCGTATCAAGGAGGTCGTGGGCTGGCCGGCAACGGAGGCCGACTACCGCAAGGCGGCAGCTGTCATCCCGGAGTCGCTTGTGCGAAACCTGATGGCGGTCGGCACGAGCACCCAGTGCCGCGACAAGGTCGTCGAATACATCGATGCCGGGGTCACGTGTCCGATCCTGTATCCGATGATGCCGAGGATCGAAGACGTGGTGAACGCGTTCGCCGGTTGGGGTCCGTCATGATCGGCTCTCCGCGGCGACGATCCAGCGCAGCGTTCGCGGGTTGGACAGTCGCGTCGTGATCCTCGTTGAGAACGGATGCGTCGTCACGGTCGACGATGCCCAGACGCTGCACGATCCCGGCTGGGTGCTCATCGACGGCGACACGATCGTCGATGTCGGAAGCGGTGTGGCACCGGCGTCGGCGCGACGCGATGCGACCGAGGTCATCGATGCCGACGGCTGCGCGGTGATGCCCGGCATGGTCAACAGCCATACCCATCTGTTCCAGACGTTCTTCCGCGGCCTCGGCGACGACAAGCGCCTTCTCGATTGGTTGCGCGAATACATCTGGCCGGGAGCTGAGAACCTCACGGCCCGCGACGTGGAACTCGCCGCCTCCGTCGGAATGGTCGAGAACCTCCGCAGCGGGGCGACCAGCGTCCTCGACCACCAGTACGTCCATGCCGATCCCGGGTCCGACGCGGCGGCCTGTGGTGCGGCGGGGCGGATCGGCCTGCGTTACTACCTGGCACGCGGCTGGGCCGACCGGAACTATCCGGCACGCCTGCAGGAGACGCCGACGGAGATCCACGACCGAGGGTCTGCGCTCGCAGCAGAGTGGCACGGCGCCGCGAATGGCCGGATCCGGGTGGGGCACGCACCACTGATCCCCTGGGGATGCTCCGACGAGTCGATGCGGAGCCTGGCCGCCCAGTCGGCGTCGTGGGGTGGTGGCCTGCACACCCACTGCGGGGAGACGCGTGAGGAGGTTGCCCTCTCGCTCGAGGAGCGTGGGATGCGACACATCCCCTGGTTGGCATCGGTGGGAGCGCTCGGACCGTCAACCCAACTGGCGCACTCCGTCTGGCTCGACGACGACGAATTGCGCATCATCGCGGCGTCGGGTGCCACGGTCGCCCATTGCCCGGTGAGCAACATGTACCTCGCATCCGGTGTTGCGCGGATCCCGGAGATGCTCGCCATGGGCATTACGGTCGGCCTGGCATCGGACGGGCCCGGATCGAACAACCGCCAGGACCTCTTCGAGGCGATGAAAGTCGCGGTGCTGCTGCAGAAGGTGCACTCGCTCGACCCGATGATCCTGCAGCCGGAAGACGCCGTGCGCATGGCCTGCCGTGGTGGGGCACGGGCCTTCGGGATGGCCGACACGATCGGGATGATCGAGCCCGGGCGCAAGGCCGACCTGGTTGTGGTCGATCTTCGTTCCGTGTTCGTCGCGCCGGTTCATCGCGTCCTGAGCGCGCTGGTGTTCAACGCGACACCGCGTGACGTCCGCGATGTCATCGTCGACGGCCGGGTCGTGATCCGCGATCGAGAGGTGCTCACCATCAATGAGCGGCAACTGCTGGCCGATGCGTCGGAGGCGGCGCGAAACCTCTTCCGACGAGCCGGTATCGCCACCCGCATCAGCCGGTAGCCCAGCGTTCCATCGGGTCATTCGTCGCCGCGGGGGAGCGAACGTTACGCTTCGCTTCGTGGTCTGCCGAAGCGGTGAAAACGAGCGCCGATCGTGACTCGGACCGCTCCCGCGCCACGCCCATTCGGTCCGTGGCTGGCGGGCGATGATTCCGACACGGTCCTCTTCACCGTGGCCGAAGACTTCACGCGGGCACGAATACGGGGACGCGTCGAAACGCTTCGAAGGGCAGTCTCCGTTGCTGCCGCCGGCCGGAGCGGCCTGGTGATCGTCGTCGGTCCGAACGATGACCGGACGCTCTGCGCATCGGTCGCCAGTCAGTTGGCCGGTCGCCTGACTGCCGTTGTCGATCCTCGCTCGGCCGGTGAGGTCGACCGAGTGCTTGCGTCGAATGACGTCGCGGCGGTGCTCCGGACCGGCGGCTTCGATGTGACCGCTCCGACCGTCGTCCCCAACGTCGACGTGGACTCGCTGATCGATGCCGCCGATCGCCAATGGTTGGAAACGCAACACGATGGCGGGCGCGAGTCCTCGTCGTCGGACGGCTTTGCGCCGGTCACCGGCGATTGCCTCGTCGTGTTCTCGAGCGGGAGTACGGGCGCGCCGAAGGGGATCGTCCGGTCCCACGAGTCGATGATGCGCAGCTGGTCGGTCGGGGAGCTCCGTGCACTCGAGAACGGTCCGTGCTTCGCCAGCTGGGGTCCGCTGGGCTACGTCTCGACGCAGGTGACGATCCATCAGGCATGGCGCTCGGGGGTGCCGATCGCCTTGTTCGATGGAGTGAACACCGGGCTCGTCGGGCTCGTTGCGTTCATGAGGCGAGCCCGTGTCACGATGCTCAGCTCGCAAGTCGCCCAGTACCGGTCGATGCTGGACCTTCCTGGATTCGGCGAGGTTGGCTTGCGGTGGCTCTCGCTGTGGGGAGAACCGCTCTTCGACCGTGACTTCGAGCGCCATCGAGCGGTGCAACCGAAGTGTCATCTGATGTTCGGCTACGGCTCGACCGAGATGATGGTGGCCGGGTGCCAGGACGTCCCGCCCGGCGCGATGGCGGAGCGGCCGGCTCGCTTTCGCCCCTTTGCCGACGTCCTCCTCGCCGTCGAGGAAGCTGAGGGCGGCGGCGAAGGCGGGTTGTCCGGAGAGTTGCTCGTCCACAACCCGTGGTTGGCCACGGGCTACCTCGGCGATCCGGCACGAACCGCAACGACGTTCGTCGAGCGAGCGGGCAAGCGTTGGGCCCGGACCGGCGACCGGGCCACCGTCCATGACGACGGATCGTTCGAGCTCCACGGAAGAGTGGACGACCGCCTGAAGGTGCTCGGCAACAACGTCGAGCCGGCCGCGGTGGAGTCCGTGTTGGCTTCTCTTCCCGGCATCGCAGAGGTCGCCGTTGTCGGCGCCGAACGACCTGGCGGGGGTATCCGTCTGGCCGCGTTCATCGTTCGAAGCAACTTCTCTCGACAGAATGTGTCCGAGCTCCGCAAAGCGGTGGGGGCGGCCCTACCGGCCGCCTCGGTGCCGGCCACGTGGACGGTGGTCGATGTGCTTCCTCGCCTCGCAACAGGAAAGATCGATCGGCCTCTCCTGCAGCGTCAAGCTGGCGAGTTGCGCTACGCGGTCAATCCCGACAACCGGCCGACGAACGACATCGAACGCGCTGTTCTCGGCCACGTTTGCGATCTGCTCGCCATGGACGAACTCGGGATCGATGACGACCTGATGGACCTCGGCCTCGACTCGTTGATGCTGGCCGAACTGCAGGTGCGTCTGGAGGACGTGTTCCCGGTTCCCCCCGCGCTCAGTTCGATGGCCCGAGTGCCAACCGTTCGTGCGATCGGCAGCGCTCCCGTCAACGGTTCGACACTCGTCTCACTGATTGACGACGACGCTTCGGGCCTCGGAGCTGCACGCGTGGTGAGGCCGCTCATCTTGGTTGTGCCGGGGGCGGGAGCGAGCGTCCTGTCGTTACGACCCCTGGCGAGGCGTCTCACCGGTTTCTCGAAGGTCAGTGCTGTCGCCCCGGCTGACTTCGGTTCGATCTCCCGGCTCGTCGATGCCACCGTGAAGGCGCTGCTCGATGATCGGAGTCCTTCTTGCCAGAGCGGCGTGGTCTTCGTCGGCCACTCGTTGGGTGGGCTGGCGGCGCTGGAACTGGCCCGCGGAGCGATGGCCGCAGGTGTCAAGGTGAACGGCGTGGTGCTGTTGGATACTCTCGCTCCGGCGCCACGGTTCTCCGTGCGACGGGCAAGGACCGCCGTGCGGCCCCGCTCCAGATGGGCGAGGTACCGCGCCGTTCGCGCCCTTCGCATTTCCCCGACGGGCAACTCCGATCGTGCCCGGTTCTCGGCTGTTGCTGATCAACGGGTTCTCGACCAGGTCTACGACGCGAACCGGAGGCGTTGGCGGCCGGTGGCGTGTCCGGGTCGGCTCGTTGTCGCCGACCCCTCGCATATTGTCGACCTCGCGGAATGGCGTCGGTTCTTTCCGAACGGGTTCTCGGTCTCCAACGTTTCCGCGGGGCACCTGTCGATGGTCACCGAGCCCGGTGTCGCGGACGTCGCCGAAGCCGTGAAGGACGCGGTTACGGGCTGGCTCTGACGGGGCAAATCGAAGTGCGGAACCGACACGCGAGACCGTTTGGTGCGGAGGCGAAACGACGATCAACGTGCGCCGGAGGAGGCGACAGGGGGCGCAAGCTTCGAAACGGGTGCCCGGTAGGATCAGATCCCATGGCTCGGATCTCTGCGTATCACCGGCCGTCTTCCGTGGCGGACGCGCTTGTGCTTCTTCATCGATCGGTGGTTCGAACTGTCGTGCTGGGGGGCGGAACAACCGTCGTTCCTTCCCGATTCGAGGTGGCAACGGAGGTCGTCGATCTCCAGTTGTGTGGCTTGTCCGGCATCGTGCTCGATGGCTCGACCGCCCGAATCGGCGCCACGACCACGCTCGACAGGATCTGCGACGACGAAACCCTGCCGTCGGTGCTTCGTGAGGCGGCGCGCCGCGAACAGCCGAGCACGCTTCGTACACTCGCAACGATCGGAGGGGTCGTCGTCGAGCGCCACGCCGAGAGCGAGTTGCTGGCGGCGCTGTTGGCCCATGATGCTGCGGTGGCCTTCGTCAACGGAAACGGCGCGCACGTCTGCTCCCTTGACGACGCCCTTGCCGATCCATCACTTCTCCACGGAGCGATCGTCACCGGGGTCGAGGCCCGAATCGACGGCCACGCCGCGGCCGCCCGAACCGGTCGGACCCCCTTCGACGCGCCCATCGTTGCGGTGGTCGGGCGCCGCCGACCGGACGGGTCGGTCATCGCTGCCGCGACCGGCGTCGCCAGCACACCGCACGTGATCGGCGATCCCGGAGGGCTCGAGCCGCCCGGCGATTTCCGTGGTTCCACCGAGTATCGCCGTCACCTCGCTGTTGAGCTTGCCGCCCGTGTTCGTGTTGCGTTGGACGTCCTCGCATGAGCGCTCCGATCACTATCACCATCACGCTCGACGGTGCGTTGCGCACCTTCAGCGTTGCCCCCCACGAGACCCTTCTGCGCCTCTTGCGTCGCGAGGGAATCTGGTCGGTGAGGTTCGGCTCCGACACCGGCGAAACCGGTGCGGCGGCGATCCTCTTCGACGGACGGCTGGCGTCGGCCGATGTGATCCTTGCCGCTCAGGCCGATGGTCACGAGATCACCACGGTCGAGACCTTCAACCAGCTGGGCGACGAACTGCACCCGATCCAGAAGGCCTTCATGGTCACCGGTGCGTTGCAGTCCGGCTATTCGGCTGGTCCGATGATGCTCGGCACACTCGCCCTGTGTCGAAAGAACCCCACTCCATCAGAGGCCGAGATCCGTGACATGTTGAGCGGGATCCTCGATCGGGAGACAGCGCACGTGAAGGTCGTCGAGTCGGTGCAGCGAGCGGCCATGCTGCTGCGCGGTGAAGCGGTCGACGAATTCCGACCGATCATGGTCGAACCGATGACCGACGGCACCACGGCCATTGTCTACGACCCGGCGAGCCCCAAGGTGGTCGGATCACCGGCCGTTCCGCGGGTGATCCCGAGTCGCGACGTTCCGGTGATGCAGGTGGTTGGCAAACCTGAGATCAAAGTCGACGCGCTCCGGCTCGTGCGTGGGAACAGTGCGTTCGTCGACGACATCGACATGCGAAACATGTTGTTTGCCCGGCTCGTCAGGTCACCCCATGCACATGCCCGGATCGTGTCGATCGACGATTCCCGGGCACGTGCCCTCCCCGGAGTTCGAGCGGTCCTCCACCATGGCAACACGCCGAAGGTGAAATACGCAAGCGGCGGGCAGTCATGGCCGAACCCCTATCCGTGGGATCAGGTCAGCTTCGACGACATGGTGCGCCACGTCGGGGATCGCGTTTGCGTGGTTGCCGCTGATTCGATCGAGATCGCCGAAGACGCATGCGCGCTTATTGATGTGGTCTACGAAGTTCTGCCCTTCAACCTCGACGAGCGTGTCGCCGAAACCGCGCCGAAGGTGCATGCCGAGAACGACACGGTCGGTATCGAAGATGCCGACCGCAACCTGGTGCATCACATCGTCGGACGCACCGCCGATTGCGAGCCCTATTTCGCCGATCCCGCCAACAAGGTGTTCGAGCAGACCTTCCGGGTGCATCAGGTGCAGCAGACCCCGATCGAGCCGCACATCGCGATCTCGTGGCTCGACGAGGACGAGCGCGTCGTCATCCGCACCAGCACCCAGGTGCCGTTCCACGTCCGGCGGATGGTGGCGCCGCTCATCGACAAGGCCGTCAAGGATATCCGGGTCATCAAGCCCCGCATCGGCGGCGGTTTCGGCGCCAAGCAGGAGATGCTGATCGAGGACATCGTCGCCCACCTGGCGATCCTCACCCGGCGTCCGGTGCGCCTCGAGCTCGATCGCGCCGAGGAGTTCTACGCATCGCGTACCCGACACCCCCAGACGATCACCTTCAAGAGCGCCGTTGCCGCCGACGGCACCCTGATGGCGCAGAAGATGACCGTTGTCGCCAACACCGGTCCCTACGGCACTCACGGCTTCACCGTGCAGATGGTCACGGGGCTTCGTGGTCTGTCGAGCTACAACGCAAAGGCGAAGGACTACGACTGCAAGGTGATGTACACGAACATCCCGGTGCCGGGGGCCTACCGGGGTTACGGCGCACCGCAGGCGGAGTTCGCCCTGGAGAATCACATGGAGGACATCGCCGACGCGCTCGGTCGTGACGCCATCGACTTCAAGCGGCAGAACTGGGTGAAGCGAGGTGACCGGATGGACATCGTCCTCCGTCTCGGTGAACGCGGTGGCGTGGAAGGTGACATCCCCGACGAAGACCTTCCGATGGTCATGTCGAGCGGCATCGAGGAGTGCGTGGCCCAGGGCATGCGCTCGATCGGTTGGCATCGTCGAACCGATCCGGCGTGGGTCGCTCCCGCCGATCGGCCCCACATTCGCCGTGGCATCGGCTTTGCGTTCTGTATGCACGGCACGGCCATTCCTTTCATGGACATGGGCGGCTGCTCGATCAAGATCAACGACGACGGTTCGTTCAACGTCCTCTCGGGTGCAGCCGACCTCGGCACCGGTGCCGACACCGTGCTCGCCCAGATCGCGGCCGAGGTGCTCGGTGTACCGATCGACGACGTGAAGATGTATTCAGCCGACACCGACCTCACACCCTTCGACGTCGGTGCATACGCGTCGTCGACCACTTACATCTCCGGCCAGGCCGTCAAGAAGGCGGCCGACGAGCTGCGCATGAAGATCAAGCGACGCGCCGCCCAGATGCTCGACGTGGAACAGGAGTGCTCGATCACGCTGCGCGATCGTCGCGCCTGGGCTCCCGACGGCCGATCGGTCTCGTTGGAAGACGTCGCACTCGACTCGCTCCACACGAAGGACCACGAGCAACTCATGGGCATCGGGTCCCATGTTTCGACCGAGTGTCCTCCGCCGTTCGCCGCGCAATTCGCGGAGATCGAAGTCGATGTCACCACCGGGCAGGTCACCGTCACGAAGCTGGTGATGGCCGTCGACTGTGGCGTCGCCATCAACCCGGTCACGGCGTCCGGTCAGATCGAGGGCGGCATGCTCCAGGCTCTCGGCTATGCCCACACCGAGGAGTTCGCTTTCGACGAGAACGGCCGGATGATCAACGACTCGTTCGGGCCGTACAAGATCTACCGTGCCGACGAGATGCCCGACATCGAGGTGTTCCTGGTGCAGACCATGGAGGACTCCGGCCCGTTCGGGGCGAAGGCCGTCGCCGAGATCCCGAAAGACGGCGTGGCACCAGCCCTTCGGGCGGCCATCAAGAACGCCACGGGCGTCGCCATCAACGACATCCCGTTCACCCCCGAACGGGTCTGGCGAGCGCTGCAGAGCGCAACGGTCGGCAAGTAGGCGGGGCCGGTGCTGATCGAGGCCGACTGGGTCCTGCCTGCGTGGGACGTGGAGCCGTTGCGCAACGCCGCCGTCCGGGTGGTCGGTTCCACGATCGACGCGGTCGGCGACGCCGCGGCGCTCCGGGCGCAGCACCCCGCCGACGAGGTCGTGGCCAAAGCGGGCTGCGCGATCCTCCCGGGTTTCGTCAACGCTCATACCCACCTCTACGGCACGCTCGCCCATGGCATTCCCGTTGACCCGGTTGATTCCTTCTGGAGCTTCCTGGCCGATTACTGGTGGCCGAAGGTCGAGGACCGCCTCGACCACGACATGATCGTCGCCGCCACCGAGTGGGTCTGCGTCGAGATGCTCCGAACCGGGACCACCTCGTTCTACGACATCCTCGAGGCCCCGCACGCGCTTCCGGGTGCGCTCCTCGCACAGAAGGAGGTCGTCGACCGCTGGGGGCTGCGAGGAATCCTCTCGTTCGAAGCCACGGAACGGGTGAGCTGGGAGAACGGCGCACTCGGCCTGCAAGAGAACCGTGCGCTGATCGAGGCGTGTCGGGCCGACCAGTCGTCTCTCGTGTCCGGTGCGGTGTGCTTCCACACCACGTTCACCTGTCCTGAACCGTTCATCCGGAGCGCGTTCTCACTCGCCGAGGAACTCGACGTCTTCGTCCACGCCCACGTCAACGAAGGCGTCCACGAAGCAGAGTGGAACCTCCGTGAGCGGGGGATGCGAACCTTCGAGTGGTACGACTCGATCGGTGTGCTCTCGCCGCGCTTCCTGGCGTCGCAGTGCGTGCAGGTCTCCGAGGCGGAACGCACGCTGATCGCCGAACGCGGTGTCCGCGTGAGCCACATGCCGATGGCCAACGGCGAGGTCGGAGGTGGCATCGCCCCGATTCCGGAGCTCCTCGCCGCGGGTGTCACCGTTGGCCTCGGGTCCGATGGCTATGTGAACGATCAGTACGAGGAGATGCGGTCGGCCTTCCTGCTCCACAAGGCCCGGCTGCTCGACCCTGCGGCGATGCCCGGACGCGATGTGCTGCGGATGGCCACGCAGGGCGGCGCAGAGACGATCGGTCTGGCGAAGGTCGGACGGCTGGAGCCTGGTTGGGCGGCCGATCTTCAGGTGGTCGACATCCGGACTCCGACACCGGTCACCGCTCATAACCTCGTCGACCAGATTGTGCTGTGGCGGAGCGGTCAGCACGTCCGCGACGTGATGGTCGCCGGAACATTCCGCACGCAGAACGGCGAGGTCATCGGGGCGGATGTCGAAAAGCTACGCGCACATATGAATGAGCAAGCCTTGCGATTGTGGAGCGCTGCATGACCGGCCTGAGCTCGCGAGAAACCGGTCTCCTCTCCGAGGAGCGGGTTGCGGCTCTCGTGCTGAGCGAACTCGAGGCTGGACGCGCCGTCGTGGTAGCGACCGTGGTTGCGACGACGAGGTCGGTGCCGCGCCGCGCCGGTTCGAAGATGATCGTGTTCGAAGGTGGGCGAACTGTCGGCTCCGTGGGTGGCGGCGAACTCGAACAGCGGGTCGTCCTCGACGCGTTGCGTTCCTTCGTCGCCGACGACTCGGATGCCGGCATCATTCGTATGTGTACCTATGAGCTTGTCGATATCGGTTCCGGAGACCCCGGAGTCTGCGGAGGGACCACCGAGATCATGATCGAGCCGAAGTATCCGAAGCCGACGCTCCTGATCATCGGATGCGGACACGTCGGGCGTGCCGTTGCCGACCTCGCGTCGTGGCTCGGATTCCGGGTCGTCGCCAACGACGATCGTGCCGAGCTCGCCACTCCTGCGCTCATGCCGGGAGCCGCGGTGGTGGTCGCCGGACCGGCGACCGACGCCTTGGCGGTCGCCGCGCTCGACCATCGGTCCGCAGTGGTGATGGTCACGAGGAACGTCGCCGTCGATCTCGTTGTCCTTCCCGAAGTGCTTTCCAGTTCGGCAGGATATGTGGGGCTGATGGGAAGCCGGCGACGATGGCAGGTGACCGCCGAGCAACTCGCTGCCGCCGGGGTCAGTGCGAGCGATCTCGCCCGGGTGCAGACGCCGATCGGCCTGGAGATCGGGGCCGAGACTCCGGAGGAGATCGCCGTGTCGATCATGGGCTCGGTGGTGGCGGCCCGCCGCCTCAAACCCGACAACGGTCGGCCGTGACCACACCTGAGACGACTCTCGTCGCCATCCGTGGCGCGGGCGATCTCGGAACCGGCGCTGCTTGGCGGCTGCGGGCTGCCGGATTTCGGGTGGTGGCGCTGGAGCTCGGAGCGCCACTCACCGTGCGACGCACGGTTTCGCTTTCGTCGGTCGTCGCCGATCCCTCCGGCACCGTGACAATCGAGGGTCGCCTCGTGGCCCGGCTCGTGGAAACGGCATCGGTGGCGCGCACGCTCGCCGGCCAGGAGGGCGTGGTCCCCGTGATGGTGTCAGCGGCCCTGCCCCACGATCTCTGCGCCGACGTAGTCGTCGACGCCCGGCTGGCCAAGAACCCGCTCGACTGCAGCCTCGGCGATGCCCCCTTTGTCGTCGGCCTCGGACCCGGATTCTTCGTAGGAGAGCACTGCCATGCCGTGATCGAAACGCAGCGTGGTTCGCGGCTCGGCCGGGTTCTCTGGGAAGGTTCAGCAGCACCGAACACGGGGAACCCCGGTTCCGTCGGCGGGCGAAGCGGAGAACGGGTGCTACGAACGCCGATAGCCGGAGTGCTCAGGTGGGAGGCAATGATCGGCGACGTCGTGCGCGAAGGTCAGGCGATCGGGTCGGTAGTCGGCGAACGTCAGCGGATCCCCGTGCTGGCCCCGTTCGCCGGGCTCGTGCGAGGTCTCCTCGCCGAGGGGACCCATGCCACGGTTGGGCTCAAAATCGGCGACGTCGACCCCCGTCTCGACATCGATCCCCACGAGATCTCCGACAAGGCCCTGGCCATCGGCGGCGGGGTGACCGAGGCGGTGTTCACGTGGCTGCGCAGTGCTCGGTGACGGCCCGATGACCATGACGGCCCTCAACGAGGCCGAACTCGCGCGTGATCTCGGTTTGCTCGACGCCCGGCGCCCGGTCGATCGCCATCACATTGCGCTGGTCGGCGGCGGAGGGAAGACGACGCTGATGCACGCCATCGGCTCCTCCCTCCACGGTCCAACCATTCTTACCTGCACCACGAAGATGGGGGCCGATCAGCATCGCGGTCGGCCGGTCCTCGTGGCCCCGTCTGACGACGTGGTGCGAGAGGGTCTGCGCCAGCACGGTCGCCTCATGGTGTTGAGCGCGGTGCTCGGTCAGAAAGGCGTCGGCATCACCCCTGGGCGCGCCGACGAGCTGTTCGGTCTCGGTGCGCACGTGGTGGCCGAATCGGATGGATCGCGCCGGCGCCCGGCCAAGGCGCCGCACTGGTACGAGCCAGTCATCGCGTCCACGGTCACCATGGTGATCTGTGTGATCGGTGCTGATGCCCTCGATCGGACCATTGAGGATCAGTGCCATCGTCCGCTTCGCGTCGGCGCCGTACTCGGCTGCTCGCCCTATGACCGGCTCACCCCTGAACGGGCCGCCGAACTGGTCACGAGCCCTCGCGGTGGACGCAAAGACGTTCCCGAACACGCCGCGTTTGTCGTGTGCCTGACCAAAGTGGATGCCGCGCAATCCCGGCTGGCCGAGCGATTCGTTGCCGCCGTTGCTCATCACGGCGTTGCCGTTCGCGCTATTGCCCACCTCGGCGGTCGATGATTCGCGGGTAGTTTGAGCGGTCATGTTCGCCGAGTTTTCACCGGACCGTAGGCGAACGTACGAATGAACTTTCTCGACTCCCTTTTCGAACAACCACTCGTTGCCGACGGCGCCATGGGAACGATGATCAACGCTGCTGGTATCGGGTTCGAGCAATCCTTCGAAGGCCTGAACCTCGCCCAGCCCGACGTGATCCTCGAGATCCATCGTGGCTTCGTTGCTGCCGGTGCCGACGTCGTAGAAACGAACACGTTCTCGGCCACAGCCATTCACCTCGACCGATGGGGCATGGCGAACCGATCCGTCGACATCAATGCGGCGGGCGTGCGGCTCGCCCGGCAGGCCGCGGGCGAAGCCGAGCGAGTGGTCTTCGTGGCGGGTTCGGTCGGGCCGACGGGTTCTCGCCTCAGCCCGCTCGGACCGCTCGCCCCGGACGAAGCGCGAGGGGCCTACGCGCAACAGATCGAGACGTTGGCGGAGGCGGGCGTCGATCTCCTGGTGCTCGAGACCTTCGCCGATCTCGACGAGCTCGAGCTCGCCCTAGGCGTCGCCCGGTCGCTGTGCCAGCTTCCGATCGTTGCCTCCATGAGCTTCACCCGGGATGTGCGAACCCTCGGCGGTGTGGAACCCGAGGTCGCGCTCCAGCGACTTCATGCTGCCGGTGCAAACGTGATCGGCGCGAACTGCTCAACCGGGCCGCGAGGCGTCTACGAGGTCCTCCTCCGCTACTCGGAGGTGGAAGCCGTCACCAACGGCGCTCCGATTGCGTTCTCGGCCATGCCGAACGCCGGGTATCCCGAGAGCCGCGGCGAACGTCTCTACTTCCCGGCACCGCCGGACTACTTCGCCGACTACGCCGAGCAGTTCCTCTCGACCGGCGCTCGACTTATCGGAGGGTGCTGCGGTACGACGCCCGACCACATCCGTGGAGTACGGAGGGCCCTCGACGGCGCCCGCACAACGGGTCGGCGGCGGACGGCCACCCATGCGACCCATGCCCGCAGACCGGCCGTTGCTGCCGTCGCATCACCGGCTCGTGTCGAGCCCGCTCTCGCCCGTGACCTTCGCAACGGCCGGTTCGTCACCACCGTTGAGATGGAGCCACCCAAGAGCTCCGACACCAGCACCCTCGAGGCACACGCGCTTCGGCTGCGCGACGCAGGCGCAACCACGCTCAACATCTCCGACACGCCGATGGCCCGAATGCGCATGACCGGGCTCGCCGCCTCGATCAGAGTGCAGCAGTCGACCGGGCTCGAGACGGTGCTGCATTTCCCGGTACGAGGCCGCAACCTTCTGCGTGTGCAGGGTGATCTGCTGGCTGCGCACACCCTCGATGTACGCACACTGTTCGTCACCATGGGCGATCTCGCCAGCATCGGTGACTACCCGCAGGCCTTCGATCACCATGACATCGTGCCGACCGGTCTCGTGAAGCTGATCACCCAACAATTCAACGTCGGGCTCGACAGCGCCGGCACCTCGATCGGGTCACCGTGCTCGTTCTTCGTCGGGGTGGCCCTGAACCTCACTCCGATGGACATCGCCGCAGAGGCCAAGCTGCTCCGTCGCAAGATTGCATTCGGCGCCGGGTTTGCGCTGACCCAGCCAGTTTTCGACCCCGCACGAGCGCGGGCCTTCATCACCCACTACAACGCCACGTATGGCCCGTTGACCCTTCCGCTGCTCTGCGGCGTGCTCCCTCTGGCTTCGGTTCGCCACGCCGTGTTCCTGAAGAACGAAGTACCCGGGATGAGCGTCCCCGATCACATCGTGAAACGTATGGCTGCTGCACCGGACGAGGGTCGCGGTGAAGGCCAGCGGATCGCCGCGGAACTCCTCGAGGAAATCCGGCCGCTTGTCCAGGGGGTCTACTTCATCCCTTCGTTTCGTCGTTACGACGTGATCGCCGAACTGCTGGAGGGCGTGCGACCGTAAGGTCCTTCGGTCGCTTCGCGCGGCTCGGTGCCACGCGTGAAGGTTCACCGGGCATCTTCGGGTACACCGGTGGCCACGGAGCATCGCCGAGTCCGCCGGCAAGATCGCGTGCCGACCATTCGAGAAGCGGCTCGATCGACTGGGGGGTGTCGTTCATCGACAGCCACGGATCTCCGAGCCGCGCCACCCGGTCGGGCACCGACTCGATGGTCAAGGCGTCGGGATCGATTGTCGCCACCTCATCCCATGCGACCGGCGTCGACACCTGCCCGCCGACGCGGGGACGGGCTGCCCATGCGCCGAACACCGTCTTGTGCGGCGCGTTCTGGTTGAAGTCGATGAACACTCTCGCTCCGCGCTCTTCCTTCCACCAGGCGGCCGTGCAGAGGTCCGGATGGCGACGCTCGAGTTCCCGCGCAAAGGCGACTGCAGCGGCGCGCACGGCGTAGGAGTCAACTCGTTCCCTGACCCGTATGTACACGTGCAACCCGCGGCTGCCGGTCGTCTTGACATACCCGGTGATGCCGGCCTCCTGCAGCAGGGCGCGGGTGGCCAACGCTGCTTGTCTCACCATGTCGAAGGTGACACCGGGCGACGGGTCGAGGTCGATGCGTAGCTCATCGGTGTGCATCGGGTCGGCGGCAAGGAACGGCCACGGATGAAAGCCGAGGCAACCGAGATTCACGGCGTACACCACGTGGGCCATGTCGGCCAGCACGAGTGCCTCCGACGGTGTCCCGTTCACGGTCGCCACTTCCGTGGTCACGAGCCACTCCGGCCCCGTCGGAACTCGCTTCTGGTAGAACGACTTGCCGCTGGCTCCGTCGGGGTAGCGCTCCATCGAGATCGGCCGTCCCTGCACGGTGCGCATGAGTGGTTCGGCGATCGACCGGTAGTAGGAGATCAGGTCCAGCTTCGTGGCGCCGATTCCCGTGAAGAACACCTTGTCGGGGTTCGAGACGCGCACGACGGTCCCATCGACGTCGAGGTCGATCGGGTCACCGGCGCTCATGACACACCTGATCGGGGTCGGGATTCCGCGCGCCGGTGAGCGCCTGATCGGGCTTGATTCCGAGCGTGCACGACAGTGACGGTAGTCCGCGACCAACTACGGTCGTGATGTGGAAGTGGCCCTGCGTACGAGTGTGAATCTGATGCCGGAGGCCCCGGTGTCGGACATCGTCGAGCTTGCGATCCTCGCCGAACACCTCGGCTACGACCGGTGCTGGGTGTATGACGAAGGCCTGGCCACCCGCGACGTCTACGTGACCCTCACCGCCATTGCCCTGGCGACGAATCGGATGGAGGTCGGTCCGGGCATCACCAACGCCTATACCCGTCACCCCGCCACCACAGCGGCCGCGCTCGCGAGTCTCGATGAGCTCTCTCACGGTCGGGCGTTCCTCGGTGTCGGCGCCGGCGGGAGTCTCACGCTCGGACCCCTCGGCGTCGATCGTTCCAAACCCCTCGCTGCGGTTCGAGATCTCATCACGATGTGCCGAGGGCTCTTTGCCGGAGGCCCTGTCACGATGCAGTCTTCCGTCGGATCGTTGACGAACGCGTCACTGGGGTTCAGCCGATCCGACATACCTATCTGGCTCGCCGGGCGTGGACCGAAGATGCTTGCCCTCGGTGGGGAGATCGCCGACGGGGTGATGCTGGACTTCCTCCACCACGACGTGATCGACGACGCCCTCGAGCTGGTCCGAGGCGGAGGGACGCGAAGCGCCAACACGCCGCGCATCTGCTACTCGACACTCGTCGTCACCGACGACGACACACTCGATATGGTGCGTCCACATTTGACCTACCGGCTGGTTGACTCGCAGCCGGAAGTTCGGGAGCGAATCGGACTCGGTGAAACCGATCGCCTGGCCATTCGCGATGCCATGGCCGACGGGCTCGAGGCGGCAGGGCGTCTGGTGAAGGACGACTGGGTTCTCCCGTTCGTGATCGCCGGATCCACGGCATCGTGTGCCGAACAGATCCGCGCACTCCATGATCGCCATGGCATCGAGGAGTTCATGCTCCCCGTCCTTGATCTCCACACCGCCGCTGACTACATGACGCGCATCGGCAGCGTGCTCGAGCTCGCCCGGGCATGAGCGCTGCTCCGGACCGGCCAGGCCCGCGTTTCGACCGACCGATCACGACTGTTGCCGCCGCCGCAGTGGTGGCGGAACTGGGTATCCGGTTCGATGAGCAGGCGCCTCTTCCTGAGCTGATCGAGCCAGAGGCCGTGGCTCCGGTTACTCACCCCGTCGACGAACCGCTCGTCATGGTCGCGCATCGACGGATCCGCACCCTCGGGAACTACTGGCACGCCGGTTGGAGCAAGGCCCGTCCCGTCACCCTCATGCGGTCAAGTGCCTACGACCGATTGACCGCCGTTGCCGATGCGCTCCCCGATCGATTCGGTCTCGCCGTCTTCGACGCCTGGCGTCCGCTCGATCTGCAGGCCGAGCTCTTCGACGCCGCGTACACCGGCCACGATCTTCCCCCGGGCTTCGTGTCACCGCCCGATCCGGACCCGGCCACACCGCCACCGCACCTCACCGGCGGAACCGTCGACCTCACGCTCACGGTCGACGGCATCGCCCTGGCCCCCGGTTGCGGATATGACGATTTCACCGACCAAGCCCACGCCGACTTTCTCGAGACCGGGCCGCGCCAGCCCGACCACGACGGCGAGAATGACCGGGCGGTGCGCCGGATGCTGTTCTGGGCCATGCGCGAACAGGGTTTCGTCGTGCTCCGGCAGGAGTGGTGGCACTTCGAGTTCGGTACCCGCCGCTGGGCGGCGATCACCGGCAACGACCCGCTCTACGGCCCCGCCCACGCAGACGACCGCTAACCCGGGCCGGACTGTCGTTCGCTCGGTCGCTCCCAGAGCGACCCAGCGCACTATTCCCTCGCGGCTGGGGCCTTCGCCGTCAGCCCCGGCGGTTCTCGGCCCAGGACTTGCCCTTCTCGACGTCGACGTCATGAGGGAGACCGAGGGCCCGCTCGGCCACGATGTTGCGCTGCACGGCCCACGTGCCGCCACCAATGGTGAGAGCCGGAGCGAACAGGTAGCCGTAGTGCCACACCGGCTCGACATCGGGGTAGAGCCCCTTCGCGAAGTTGACCTCCGTCGGTGTCCCACCGGCCGAGACCGGAAGTGCTCCGGCGGGACCGGAGCCCGAGAGCATCCCGTGAGCGCCGACGATCTCCTTGGCCATCTCCATCACGTGCTGACCGTGCTCGTCGGCGAGGAGCTTCTGCACGCTTGCCTCGGCACCGGGCTCGCGACCCTTCAGCGCCGAGGTGAGGGTGCGCAGCCGCATGAGCCGCAGCGTCTCGGCCTCGATGTAGAGCGCCGCAAGGCGATCACGCAGAACGGGATCGGTAACGCCCCCGCGTTTGCGAACGAGTTCGAGAAGGTCATATGCGCTCGGCCCGGTGCCCCAAAGCGAACCGGCACCGGAGAGCGACACCCGCTCGTTACCGAGCGTGACCTTGGCGAGCCGCCATCCGTCACCCTCCTCACCGATGCGGTACTCGACCGGCAGCCGCACGTCGTCGAAGAAGACCTGGTTGAACGAATGCGCGGTGGTCATGTCGATGATGGGTGTCATCGTGACCCCGGGGAGGTTCATCGGGAGGACGAAGTAGGTGACGCCGCGGTGCTTGGAGACATCGGGATTGGTACGCGCGATGAGAATGCCAAATTTTGCGTGATGCCCGCCCGACGTCCAGATCTTCGACCCGTTGATGATGTAGTCGTCGCCGTCGCGCATCGCCCGGGTGCCGAGAGACGCGAGGTCCGATCCGGCGTCCGGCTCGGAGAAGAGCTGGCAATAGAACTCCTCGCCCGACAAAATGCCCGGGAGGAACCGCTGCTTCTGCTCCTCAGTTCCCCCATAGAGAATCGTCGGCCCACCCCAGCCGATGCCGATGGCATTGCTCGGCCGACGGATCTCGGCGCGTCGGAGTTCCTCGTCGATGATGAGCTGGTGTTCCGGGTCGGCACCGAGACCGTAGGGCGTCGGCCAGTGCGGGGCGACGTAGCCGGCCTCCGCCAGTTGGCGGCCGGACGGCTTCGGGTTCGCCGCCAGCCAGGTCCGGACCGCAACGCGGCGTGGATCGTCGTCGGCAGGCAGGTCAAAGTCCATAGGTGCACCCTACCGAGGCGTGCCGTGCACCATGAAGTCGCAGGGGCGCCTCGGCGTGATCTGCGATACCTCCGTTATCGGAGATTGCGGGCGAACAACGCGTGCAGTCTCTCCCAATGCCGCTCGGCGGCCTCCTTGTTGTAGACCGGACCGCGTGTGGGGAACGCGAACCCGTGATGGGTTCCGGGGTACCACTCCACGCGAGCGTTCGTGCCGGTTGTCTTCAGGTGGGCGATGAGACCGTCGATGGTTTCCTTCGGAGCGTATTGGTCGGTCTCGGCGCAGGCGAAATAGAGCTCGCCCTTCACCTTCGAGGCGAGATGCGCAGGGGAGCCGTCGCCGAACAGCCGCACGCCGTAGAGCGACGCTGCGGCGCGGATCCGCTCCGGGAACATCCCCGCCATGGCGAAGGAGAAGGGACCGCTCATGCAGTACCCCATGCAGCCGACATGGGTCGACTTGGCCGCCGGGTCGGCGTCGACGTAGGCGAAGAGCGACTCGGTATCTCGCGCCACCATGTTGTCGCTCAGGCCATCCATCAGTGTGGACATGGCCGGTCGATCCTGCGACGGATCACCGGAGAAGAGGTTGAACTCCCGAACCGACCGGTAGTAGAGGTTGGGCAGGATCACGTAGTACCCGGCCGTGCCGAGGCGGCGGGCCATGTCGTGCAGTTCCTCGCGTTTGCCGGGGGCATCCATGTAGAAGAACACGACGGGGTGCGGGCCGCCCTCTTCCGGGTGGGTGATGAAGGTGTTCATCGCTCCATCGGCGGTCGGGATGTCAACGTGGTGCTCGATCATCTGATCCTCAATCCGAGGGTTGGGTCGAGTGAACGCTATTGGGACGCCGGTTCAGGTCACAATCGTGATCGTGGACTTCACCTCGCCAGCGGCCATTGCCTTCCGGATCGTCATCGGGATCGCCGGGCTCTGGGTGGCGCTGGCAACGTTCATGTCGGCGATCAAGCTGGTAGTTGTCCCCAAGGGCACGTCGCAGAAGATCACCCGGACGGTCTTCACGGCGTTACGCGGATGCATGAAGGTCTATGCCCGACCGAGTCTCCCGTGGGCGAAGCGTGATCATCGCCTCGCCCTCTACGCCCCGCTCGCTCTCGTGCTGATGCCGATCGTGTGGGTCTCGCTGATCATCGTCGGATTCGCAGGCGTGCACTGGGCGCTTGAACCGAAGTCGGTGGGCGACGCGTTCTACGTGAGCGGTTCGTCGATGCTCACACTCGGAGTGATGTTCCGCCGCAACGGTCCCGCTGCGCTTTCTTCGTTCGCGCAAGCGTCGATCGGGCTCATCGTGGTGGCGCTGCTGATCTCCTACCTCCCGGCCATCTACGCCGCGTTCTCCAAACGCGAGGTCCTGGTCGGGCTTCTCGAATCTCGTGCCGGGACGCCGCCCTCTCCCGTGACGATGCTCGTCCGGTCCAACCTCATCGGCGGACTTGACCAACTTCCGGCGTTCTTCAGTCGCTGGGAGGACTGGTTCGTTGAGGTCGAGGAAAGCCATACGAACTTCGCGGCGCTCAACTACTTCCGCTCGCCGCGACCTGATCGCTCGTGGATCACCGCGGCCGGGTGCGTGCTCGATACCGCGGCGCTGTCGATCAGTGTTCTCGACGTGAAGCGATCGGCCGAGGCGCCGCTGTGCCTTCGGGCCGGCTTCCTGTCGCTTCGCCGGATCGCCGACTATTTCATGATCCCGCACAACGATGATCCGAAGCCCACGGATCCCATCAGCATCTCGCGACGGGAGTTCGACCTCATGTATGTCGAACTCGAAGCTGCTGGAATTCCGCTCAAGGCCGACCATGATCGAGCCTGGGCGGACTTCTGCGGTTGGCGGGTCAACTACGACACCGCGCTCGTCCGGCTGGCGATGGTGGTGTCGGCACCTCCAGCGCATTGGTCATCGGATCGCAAGGTCGAACCCTTCACTCCGAAGCTCTTCCGCACCCGTGGCCGACTGCGGGCTCATGCTGCCCAACAGGAAGCGTTTCGGAGCGGGACGATCGCCCTTCCCGCCGCCGGCTCACCGCCCGACATCTCGCTCAACTCCAACGTCGGGTCGGTCCGGTAGCGATCGGCCTTGGGTGCTTGGCGCACTGCCGCCGGGAAATCGATGCGTCACTCCGTTCCAAAAAGGCGGTGAGGAGTGTGGAGTGCAGTGTGTATAGTGTGCGCATGTCTCGGGTGAACATCACGGTTCCAGACGAGATTGCCGCTCGCGCCCGTGAGGCGGGCCTCAACGTGTCGCGTGTTGCCACGACCGCGTTGGTTGACGAACTCGATCGGCGAGCCAAGGTCGAGGCGCTCGACGCCTACCTTGCGCGGCTGGAAGCCGAGCTCGGTCCGATCGGCCCCGACGAGGCGTCGGCCGCCACCGCCTGGGCTGACTCGATACTTTCCACTGCTCCGAAACAGAGGAAGAAGGGCAAGCGCAGCGCGTGAACCTGATTCTCGACAGCGGCGGAATCGGTGCGCTTGCCGGACAACGTGCTCGCCTCACCGAGCTGCGCCGACGTGGAGTCTGGCCACCGAACGTTCCGGCTGTGGTGCTGACCGAATCCCTGACGGGAGATCATCGACGCGACTTTCATGCGAACCAGCTGCTCGCAATGTGTCGAGTCTTTCCCGTCACCGAAACGATCGCCAGGGAAGGTGCTCTCCTTCGAACGTCGACTCGTCGAGCAGCAGAGATCTCAGCAACCGACGCCATTGTCATCGCATTCGCTGTTGGATTTCCCGACGCAGTGGTCTTGACAAGTGACCCTTCCGACTTGACCGACCTGGCTGACACGCAACCAATCCCAATCACGATCTCTGCTGTCTAGAGCGGCTTGCGAAGGGTGCGTCGTTTCCTGGTCCTTCTTGTGAGCTTCAGTGACGGGTGACCGCTTCCGGGGTCCTGTCACCGGGAGCCTTCCCACTCTGCGGTACTCGCCCGTTGTTCTCCTTCGTCGAACCGGGTCTCCGTTCCTCGGCGGGCCCGTCCCGGCGCCACCCCTCTCGCTCGTGGCTCTGCTCCCGTTTCCGGGGGTCCTGTCACCGGGAGCCTTGGTTCGTGCTCGGCGCTGGCGAGTGCAGGAACTAGCCATCAGCAAGAGGATGGCCGGGCAGGTTTGGTTGTCTAGGAACGAGTGGGGAGTGCGGCGCGGGGAGTGCTGTTTCGGGGGAAGTGGTGTGGTCAGGCGGCTTGGAGGCGGAGGGGTGGGCCGGTGGTTTGGATCGTTCCGTCGGGATAGGTGATCGTGAGCATGCGATTCGGGAGGAGCGTGAGCTTCCAGCCGCAATCATGAACGCGGTGATGATGAACGCTGCAAACAGGTAGGAGATTGCCGAGATCGGTCGGCCCGCCGTGTTCCCAGAAGTGAACGTGATGGGGCTTGCAGTGATCGAACTTCACCGCACATCCCGGCACGGCGCAGGTCGCGTAGAGCGAGCGGAGCGCTCGGCGTTGTGCACGCGATGCGAGACGAGTTGAGCGGCCAAGATCCATCTCACCGGCGGCGTGGAGAACCACACCGTTGAGAACGATCACCGGATGAGCGTCGGCTCGAGGGAACAGCTCTTCCAGTGCGCGCCGCGGAAGTTCAACGGGGATTCCCCAATCGATCACCGGCTTCCCGCCGTTGTTCTCGACGGTCTCCTGGCGCGCATCGACCACGACGACGATCTCCGGACGTCCGAATCGTGACGGACTGGTGTGAACGAAACGTGACCATTCGTCGTCCTCGTCGTATCCCGTCGTGTCGGGCGCGTCGCCGGCCATGTCTGCTGCGGAATCGTCGGTGGCGGGCTCGTCGTTCGTGACATCGCGCAACCGGCGCTCGACGGTCGGTTCAGCCAAGACACCTGAGGAGAGCGAGAGGAGTGCAAGCGCCCGTAAGTGGTCTTGTTTCGCTCCGGCGTCAGTCGGACAGGTGGACGGTGTTCGCTCGGAGAACAATGCTGCCGACGCTGCGTTCAATCGTCCGTTCAAAAGCGCCCCGCTCAGCGGATCGAACGCACCAGACAAGCGAAACATCCCGGTGCGCTTGTCCGTCCATATGCGAAGGGCGGTCTCGCGTCGTTGCTGATCATGTCGACTGACTCCGTCGTCGTTCTCGATCGCGCGAGCGGCTCGGTTCAACGCGCGTGCGAACTCATCTGGCGTGACGTGATCACGGGTCGCCTTGGTGATGAGCGCCGGCAGTACCTCGCGGAATGCTTCCGCATGTTCATCGGCCACCGTTCGGATGACCTTGGCGACCGTGTCCACGTGGGCGCCCTGAAGTGCACCGCAGCGCAGCGCCGGCTCGAGACAAGGGACGAGGGTGAGCGTTGCCGCCCGCTCGAACACAGCGTCGCCCGCGCGGTTGTGTCGTTGCGTCGCTGCTGCGATGTCGGCAGGCGCAGTTGCGGAGAGTTCCTGAAGTCGACGGGCTGCATCGACTTCGAGCGCATCGAACATGCCGCGCCATTGCTGCAGGCGCGACAGTAACGCAACGACCGCGCGCTTGTCCGCACGAGCGAAGTTCACCCGTTGCAGATCGCTGAAGATCTGTTCTGTGGGCCCGATGTCCATGGGTCAAGTATGCCGACGGGGGTATGACACTCCGCGCGGGAATCAAGCCCCGATCTCGAAGGAATTTTCAACGATTCCCGAGTCGTCGCATATGATATAAGCACATATGATGAGGTGAGTCCCACGCCTGAGCGTCGTGGCGATCGGATCGATCGGGCTAATCAGGGGAGTCGGCGACCGAAACGTACGAGGACCCGAACGGAACGATGAAGGAAACCGTAACCACCATGTTGGGGACGATCTCCGCCATGAACTTCTTGAATGGCGCCGCCGCTTGGTGCACCTTGAAGGCGTCGAGGTCTACGTAGGTCTCATAGAGGATCACGGAGTCGTCGTCGGCCGGGTCCAACCACACGTCGAAGCGGAGGGTCCCCGGCTCAAGGCGTGAGACTTCAACGTCCCAACGAAGAAACTCAAGGAGATCACCCTTCATGCCGGGCTTTGCGTTCAGCTTGGCAATTCCTCCGAACATGGGCGCACTGTAGCTGTTTCGTCTCATCGGTGCCCCGGCGGGCGCGCGATCACGAGGCTCGGGCGCCGTCCGTTCGGCCATGTGAGAATCGGGCATGGCTTTGCGGGGACCGACAGGGACGGTGACCTTCCTCTTCACCGACATTGAAGGATCCACGGGCCTCTGGCAGGACCATTTCGACGCGATGACAATCGCCTTGGCGCTCCACGACGAAATCGTCCGCTCGGCCATTGTCGACCATGAGGGTTTCGTGTTCGCGACGGGAGGCGATGGTTTTGCCGCCGCTTTCGCGCGAGCGGGGGAGGCGGTGTCTGCGGCGGTTGACATCCAGTCGCGGCTCGGCGCCGTTGATTGGCCGGCCGGGGTCGTAATCAAGGTTCGGATCGGTCTTCATACGGGTGAGGCGGTCGAACGCGACGGGGACTACTTCGGGCCCGCGGTGAATCGCGCTGCCCGATTGATGTCAACGGCTCTTGGCGGCCAAGTGGTCTGTTCGGCGGCGACCCAAGACGTGCTCGCTGATCGATTGCCGGATGGCTTCCGTTGCGAACACCTCGGGATGATTGCCGTGAAAGGGTTCACGGACAGCCTGAGCGTGTTTGGCATCGTCGCACCTGGGCTTGTCCAGCATTTCCCGCCGCTCCGCGGCAGTGGCGCCCCGTTCGTCGGGGAGTGTCCACCGACACCGGATGGCATTGTGGGCCGATCCTCTGAACTCGAACAGATCAACGAACTCCTCGTTGGTTGCCGAGTGGTCACGCTCACGGGAGCGGGAGGGGTGGGGAAGACCACCCTTGCCCTCAGCGTGGCGAACGACGTCGCCGACCGCTTCCCCGACGGCGTGTGGTGGGTCGACCTCGCCGCCGTCGGACGCGACGAGGACGTCGCGGCGGTCGTCGCCAGCGTGGTTCGCGTCCGCGATCAACAGGGGATCGGACTCCCACACGCGCTCGCCGCCGCCTTGGCCGATCAGCGAATACTGCTCGTGCTCGACAACTGCGAGCACGTGCTCGAGCAAGCCACATCACTGGTCAGTCATCTCGCGGCCCGCTGCCCAGATCTGTGCGTCTTGAGCACGAGTCGCATCAGGCTCGGGCTCGCACTGGAACGAGACCTGCCAATACGACCACTCGCCACCG
>JANOHI010000352.1:0-3476 GCA_031406385.1 Acidimicrobiia bacterium | reverse complement strand
CACGATCGATCGCCCAGGCGTGCCGTCTCAACGTGGCACTCGCCGAGGCCATTGCCCTTGGCCATGACTGCGGCCATGGGCCCGGTGGCCACGCGAGCGAGGAGGCCCTCTCCCCCTACGTCGTCGGTGGCTACGACCATGCCGTGTGGGGAGCCGACGTTGCCCTCGCATCGCTCAACCTCTGCGCCGAGACGCTCGACGGCATCCGCAACCACTCGTGGTCGCGTCCAGCCCCGATGACGCCCGAAGGCGAAGTGGTGAGCTGGGCCGACCGCATCGCCTACGTGTGCCACGACGTGGAAGATGCCGCCGCCGCGGGAGTCGTCTCCGTCAACGATCTCCCCCAGATCGTCCGTGAACGCTGCGGCACCACGCGCTCCGATCAGCTCAACGCGTTCATCGCCGCGATGGTCGACGCCACTGCATCGACCGGACGCATCGCCATGACCGCCGACACCGCCGAAGCCCTCGCGGCGTTTCGTAAGTGGAACTACGAACGCATCTACCTTCGTCCCGAATCCCGTCAGCAGGCCAGCCAGGTCGTCGATCTCCTCCGTGCCCTCGTCGACATGTACGTCGCCCGACCCGATGCGCTCCCGGATTCGTTCCGCGTCGACGCCGCCGGCACGGCCGCGCTCACCCACTCCGCAGTGACATATGTGAGCGGCATGACCGACCGTTTCGCCTGCGTCCAGGCCCTCACCCACCTTGCGTGGGACCCGGCCCGCCTGCCTGCCGGTGTCGATGTCCTCGCCCTCCGTTAAGTACGCCCCAAACCCATACAACGCCGGGTGGTAGGAAAGAGGACATGAGCGCGCCGTTTGATTCGATGTCTATGACCGACGCCGCGGTGACCCTGCGGTCGCTCCCCCGCCGTTTCGCCGAGGCCGTCAGCGGGCCGGTCGGTGACGATTCGTGGGACCGTATCGCTCGCGCCGTGGGTCCATCGGGACACAGTGCGCTCCGTTCCGTTGCCGTCGCCGACGCGGAGCTGGTTGCGCTCGGCACGGCGATCGCCTCGCTCCCGCTCGAGAAGTCACCCGTCGTGAACCTCGGGCCGGCGCGCCGCACCCCCGAACCGTCGCGCTCCACGTCCGTCGTCGATCTCCTGGCGCGGGTGAAGGAGAACGCCGCACGCGCCGCCGTCGCCGTGGAAGGACGAGGCCACGACGACTTCGCCCGCAAGCTGACCCTCGACGGGAAGGCCATCACCGCTCAGGACTACGTGCGTCGCACGATTGCTGCGTGCCTGTCGCACCTGACCGACGCCAAAGAGGCGATCGAAGCCAACACCTGACCCGGCACCTGAGCCGGAAGCAAACACCCGACCCGGCGCCACAACAAAAGCCGGCGCCACCAACCAGAAGCCAATAACTGAACCGGCACCGCAAACAAAGGAAAGAACCATAAACGAAGCACGCTGACAATCAGCGCGCCTACCAACGTAAACTGCTACGCCAACTGCTCGACAAACTTTTCGAGCTGACGGAGGTTGCGGCACTCGAACGTGCCGTCGACATGGGCGGCGTATTCGTTGAGGATCGAGTCGCCGGTGTTCCAATAGCTCCTCGGCTCCGGATTCAACCAATACACGTGACGCGCCTTGCGGCGCATCTCCTTGATGACCCAGGCCTGCGACGCGTGGTAGTTGTTGCGGGCGTCGCCGAGAAGGATCACCGTGGTCTTCGGGGAAATCTCCTTGCCGTATTTCTCCCAGAACACTTCGAACGCGTGACCGTAGTCGGAGTGGCCGTCAACCCAGATCACGTCGGCCTCGGTGTTGACGCGGTGGATCGCCTCGGTGATGTCTTCGACCTTCTCGAAGAACTTCGTCACCTCGTCGAGACCGTCGATGAACACGAAGCTGCGGACCTTGGAGAACTGTCCCGAAATCGCGTAGACGAGCTGCAGGGTGAAGCGGGCGAAGGCCGCCACCGAACCGGAGATGTCGGCGATGACGAAGATCTCCGGCTTGGCCGGGCGGGGATACTTGAACTTCGGATCGGCCGGCACACCGCCGTAGGACAGCGACGTGCGAACAGTGCGGCGGAAGTCGAGCGGGCCCTTGCGGCCATGACGTCGCTTTCGGGCCAGGCGAACAGCGAGCTTGCGGGTCAGTGGATAGATGGCCTTGCGCAGCGCCACCATCTCGTCACGCGTGGCATGCATGAAGTCGACGTCTTCGGGGAGCGGCTTGCGCAGCGTCTTGGCCATGGCCTCGACCCCACGATCGGCGACGAGGCGTCGGCGGATCTCCGCCTCGATCTCCTGGCGCATCCGGTTGATGCGGTCCTCGTATTCGTCGCGCTCGAGCCTTTCCTCCAGCTGGGTGAGTTCACCGGCCTGCTGCTTGGACGCCTCCATGAGCTTTTCCAGCATGCCGTCGAGGTCGAGGTTGCGGAGTGTGCGGTAGAGGTAATACGTGCCGCCGACCGGACGGCCCGGCTCCATGCCGCTGAAGCGGGTGACCGCGGCCTTGGCGATGGCCCGCATCATCGCCTCGTCGGCGTTCAGCAACGCGTTGTAGAGCATCTGGGCCAGCTCTTCGGGAGTGAGGCCTTCGAGCCCTCCCGTGCCACCCTCCTGGGGCTGGCCGGGCATGTTCTGGCCGTCCATCTCCGGTTCGCCATCGGCGTTGATGGAGTACTGCGAACCACGCAACGAGAAGTACACCTCGAACACCGTCTCGAAGGCACGCCAGTGGGCGGCGTTCTTCACCAGCGTGCAGCCGAGCGCGTACTTGAACGCGTCGCGGTCCTCCATCGGAATGACCTTCACGGCCTCCATGGCGTCGAGGTTCTCGGTCAGGCTGACCGGCAGGCCGGCCCGGCGAAGCTCCACGATGAACCCGTTGAGCAGGTCGACCATGACACCGCCGGTCGGGCCCGACTTGCCGGCCGGGGTGAGCGTGGAGGTGGAGCTCATTGGAGCCCGACCGAAGCGGCGAACTGACTCGTGTTTCGAACAGCGAAGCGGAGCGGAGCAGCGCAGCGCAAATGAAGGCAGCTCACTTGTCCGAGAATTCCTTGGCGGCCTTCATGATGTCGGACTGGTACTTGAGGAGGATGTGCAGCGTCTCTTTGTACGTCTGCTCGTCGATGGTGTCCTTGCCGAGCAGCACGAGCGTGCGGGCCCAGTCGAGCGTCTCCGATACCGACGGCGATTTCTTCAGCTCCAGCTGACGGATCGAGCGGACGATCCGCACGACCTGATCGGCCAAGTTGTCGGAGAGATCAGGGACGCGGGTGAGCACGATCTCCTTCTCGCGCTCCATCGACGGGTAGTCGATGTGGAGAAACAGACAGCGGCGCTTGAGGGCCTCGGAGAGCTCACGGGTGTTGTTCGACGTGAGGATGACGAGCGGGATCTGCTTGGCGACGACGGTGCCGAGCTCGGGGATCGACACCTGGTAGTCCGACAGGATCTCGAGGAGCAGGGCCTCGGTCTCGACTTCGACGCGGTCGACTTCGTCGATG
>JANOHI010000348.1:0-1688 GCA_031406385.1 Acidimicrobiia bacterium | reverse complement strand
GCTTCGGGCGACCTGCCGCTTGCTCGGGGAACGCTGGCCTGGTTGCTTGACCGGTGGGTGGCGTCGCGGACCGACGTGTCGGCCAAGTCGAAGCTTCAGTACGAGTGGGCGGCCGGCCATATCAAAGCCGGGCTCGGTCAGCTCAGTCTCGACAAGCTCGACCGCGACGACGTGGCCCGCTGGCTTGACGCAGCCGCGGCGGCCGGGAAGCTCTCGAAACGGTCGTTGCAGATTTGCCGGATGGTTCTGCGGGCGGCGCTGGCCGATGCCGTCGAGGAAGGCCTGCTCCGACGCTCACCCGCTGCCCGGGTGGCGTTGCCAAAGGTCGTGGTCCGGGAGGCCGCGGCGAAGGAAGTCGACGCGTGGGACGAAGCCCAGGTCCGAGCGTTCCTGGCCGCGGTGGCCGATCACCGATGGGGCGGACCGCTACGTGTCGCTGTGCTCTACGGCTTGCGGCGCAGCGAGTTGCTCGCTTTACGGTGGGGTGGGATCGACCTTGAGGCGGGGACGGTGACGATCGCCGGTGGCCTCGTCGAGGTGCGGGGGGCGCCGGTGTTTACGGAGGGGAAGAACGCTCGGTCGCGGCGCAAGATCATGGCGGATGGCGAGACGGTCCGGCTGCTGCGAGCGCATCGTTCGTTGCAGTTGCAGGAGCGAATGGTTGCTGGGTCGGAGTGGGAGGACCTCGACCTTGTGGTGTCGTCGAAGACGGGGACGCCGGTGTCGCCGGGAAACTTCGACCAGACGCTTGATCGGTTGGTGCTCCGGGCGGGTGTGCCGCGCTTGACCTCGCACGGCCTGCGGCACACAGCGGCGACGCACATGGTTCGCCAAGCGGCCGATGCCGGTGAGCTGCGAGCGGTGGCCGATGTGTTGGGCCATTCGCCCGACATGCTTATGAAAACGTATGCGCACGCGCTGCCCGATTCGATCCGAGCCGTGGCCGATCGGATCGCGGCTCGGTCGGGGCTGATCTCGTGAAGCAACGACGATGGCGGTTCTACGCAACATCGTCGGAACGGAGCGCGGTGCGCGACTTCCTCGATGAGCTCACCGATGCCCAGGCGGCGCAGGTGCTTGCCGCGATGCGGGCCGTCGCCGAGCTTGGGCTGGTCGAAGCCCGGCACCTGCGGGGCGACATCTACGAGGTGCGGGCGTCAATCGGCGGGCAAGCGTTCCGGGTGTTGTTCGCCAACGAGGGCAAGCGCGGGCAGATCCTTCTGGCCCTAGAAGCATTCGAGAAAAAGACGCAGCGAACGCCGCCTCGAACGATTGCGCTGGCCGAGACGCGGCTCGCCGACTGGCGCAGTCGAGCGCGTCCGCGATCTACTTCTTGATATCTCGTTTCTGAGATGACAACATGGGTGTCATGGTCCGCAAGCCCGCCCCAGATGATCTCGATCGACACATCGCTGAGCGGGCGCGGAAGAACCCGAAGTTCCCGGCGATGGTCGCGGCGCGGACGAATCGGCGGGTGCTCCAGCGACAGCTGGCGGAGCGTCGAGCGGCGCTGGGGATGACTCAGACGGAGGCCGCGGTGCTGATGGGCACGTCGCAGTCGTCGATTGCCCGACTGGAGTCCGGCGAGCACGACGTGCGGGTGTCGACGCTTGAGCGTTACGCGGCTGCCTTGGGCTGTTCGATTGCCATGACTCTCCACGAAGCGTCCTAGCGGTGAGTCAGTACCT
>JANOHI010000319.1:0-5466 GCA_031406385.1 Acidimicrobiia bacterium | reverse complement strand
GGACGCACTCGACCGTGTGCTCAGCGAGGTGGTCCGCATGGGCGATCGGGTCGTCGTGGAAGACCCGACCTTTCCGCCGCTGCTCGATCTCCTCGACCAGCTCGGTGCCCAGCTCGTCGGGGTCGGCGTCGATGACGAGGGGATCATTCCGTCCTCGCTCGCTGCGGCGTTGCGGCTGTCGCCGGTCGCGCTCGTCACCCAGCCGCGTGCCCAGAATCCGCTGGGCGTGTCAGCGAGCGCATCGCGGGTACGAGAGCTCGCCGCGCTCATCGCGGCGGGCGACACGGTGGTCATCGAGGACGACCACGCCGGTGACATCGCCCTGTCCCCGCTGCACAGTTTCGGCGTCTTCCTTCCGGAGCGAACCGTCCTCATCCGGAGCTTCTCCAAGTCGCACGGACCGGACCTCCGGCTCGCCGCGGTCGGGGGCAGCGCCGCGCTGATCACCCCGCTCGTCGAGAGGCGGCTGCTCGGCCCGGGGTGGTCGAGCCGCCTGCTCCAGGCGGTGTTGCTGGAGATGCTGCGCGACGCGGTGAACGTCGCCGCCGTGGCCGAGGCACGCGATGAATACGCCCGACGCCGAAGCGCGATGGTCGATGCCTTGGGCGAACGCGGCGCGCGCACGCACGGTACCGACGGCATCAACCTCTGGGTCGAGGTCACCGACGAAAAGGGTGCCGCCCTGTCGCTCCTTGTCGATGGCATCGGCGCCGCTCCCGGATCGGCCTTTGAAGTGACCCCGGCAACGCAGCACCATCTGCGGTTGACCGTCGGACAGGTGACAGAGAACGTGGAGCTGCTCGCCGACGCTGTCGCCCGAGCAGCGGGGGCTCGCGGGTCGGAACGACGCGGCGGCCGCTGAGTGGACTACGTCGGAGCCGCACGTTCCATGGCGTAGAACCGATGCGGACTGTCTTTGGGCACATGGAGGCCGGCTCCGATCTCGGTGAACGATGTGCGCACGTGGCGTCGATACCACGACGCCGGGCGCCAGAACGCGTCGAGATCGCTGGCGTCAGCGTCGATCACGTCACCGTCGAGGTCGTCCTGTGTCGGAATCTCCAACAGGAGCAGCCCTCGGGTGGCCGAGGCCAGATGCGAGATCGCCCGAACGACCGCACGGTCCTTCAGGTAGTGCAGCGTCCCCTGACACACCACAAGGTCGTAGGTCCGTGACGGCTGCCAGGTCGCGATGTCGCGTTGCTCGTGGCCGTAGCGCTTCGATGCGTGCTCGCTGATGTCCACGCCGGTGTAGCGGACCTTCGGATGGTGCGCGGCGAGATGGCGGCCCCACCAACCGGGCCCGGCTCCCACGTCGAGCACCGAGCGGACCGGAATACCCCACCACTTCGCGAGAGCGATCGTGCCGTCGGCGAGATGGCCGATCCGCGCCGAAGTCTGTACGGGACGACGCCCGTACCAGCGGGTGTAGTAGGCCGAATCGAAACGCTCAGCGCGCGTAGGGGTTGGCGCTAAAGGCGGCATGGCTACTTCAGCGATCAGTCGACGCAGACGAGACCGGCCCGGACTGACCGCGTTCGAGCGGCGCCGATGCCGTCGTCGGGTGGGGCGAAGGTCCCGCTTATCTCTTCGCCGTCGATCGTGACGAACCACACCGGTCCTTCGATCTCAGAATCCTGGAACTTCACGTCCGCGTTCCAACTCGTCATCTCGTTCGCGCTGCGACCGAGCGCCGGCTGGCCATCGTCGAGTACAAAGCGATCTTCGGGCATCTTCGGATCGGGATCGTCGAAGACGAGATAGCTGAGGAAATGCTCTACCTTGTCGGTGACGAGCAGGGTCGGACCGTCGGCGAACGTCATCGACAGACGTCCCCACGTGATGTAGCGGTTCCGTTTCCCCAGCCCTTCACACGGCGACAGGGACACGTCCCATCCGGTGTCCTCACTCGGCTTGCCAAAGATCTCGTTCATCGACGAGATCACGGCATTGGCCTCATCGCCGAGACGGAACGGTCCGATACCGAGCGGGGTCATCACGAAAGGCCCGGTCAGATCCTCGGGCGACACCACCGGGATGCGGGCAGTGTCGCTGGGGGAGGAGTTGGTTGCCACCGAGTCAGCGGGAGGGCTCGTGTCCGTCGATCCGGTGGCGCTGGTCTCGACTCCCGACGAGCTCGCATCGCGGTCGTCGCTGCAGCCGCTCATCGATGCCACCAGGAAGAGAGGAATCGCGAGAAGGGCTGCTGTTGTCCGTCGCATCAGTCGTCCGTTCCCGGTTCAGACCGTGAGCCGAAGGCTCGTCGGGTCGTACGAATATTGACCGATCCAGAGTTGAACCGGCAGATCTTCGCGAATCCAGGCACCTCTGGCACGGATATCGAGCAGGCGACGGTCGACGACGATCTCGGCGGCGGTCACCGCGTCGGGTAGCACGTCGACCCGCACGAAGCCGACCAGTCGGCGCTCCGCCCGTTCGAATCCCGAACCGGGAACGCCTCCGTACACCTGAACCACCGTGCTCGTGGCCCGGCCTCCGATGTTTGCGACACGACAGCTCAGGTTGACCCGATCACCGTCGACGTCTTCGACTTGCGCGCTCCGAAGTTCCGTACGCCCGTACGACAGCCCGAAACCGAAGGGGTAGGCGGGTTCGATCCCGTTGCGCCGCAGGAGCGCGTGACCGTGCCAGAGGTCGTACGTCTCGTTGACGGCGTCGACATCCCAATGGGGCAGGTCCGTTTCATCGACAGGAATCACAAACGGAAGGCGGCCGGTGAAGTCGGTCTCTCCGGTGAGCAGCGATCCGAGCGCATGCCCACCTTCCATCCCCGGGTACCAGCTCATCACGACTGCCGGGACGTTCGTGGCCCAGGGCATCGTGACCGCGCTGCCGCTCATCACGACGACCACGACGTTCGGGTTGACCGCTATCGCGGCGGCAATGCTGCTCTCGTCTTCGGAAAGAAGGCGAATGCTTCGTCGATCACCACCGGGTGAAAACTCGCGCTGCTCCCCCGTCTTCTTCGAGCGAGCGAAGATCTCGCCCATGGCCCGACTGTCCTCGGCAGTCTGCTCGGGGAACAAGGCCCCGAGCAAAGGCGCAGTGCCGGCCGAGTCGATGTACTCACCCTCGTGCTCGAACGTGTAGCCGACGACGACCACGCAGAGGTCAGCCCCGGCGGCGATCGAGACATCGTCATCGGAGTGGGTCACCTCAACTCCAGGAAGGGCAGCGCGCATACCATCGAGGAGCGTGACGGTCTCGGGCGTGATCACGTCGCTCGATCCGCGATCACCGAGGTTGGCGATGCCTGCGAGTCGGCCGAGCACAGCAACTCGCTTTGTCGAAGCCACGTCGATCGGAAGCAGCGGTTCGCCATGGGGTCCGGGCTCGTTGCGGAGCAGGACCATCGACGCCGTGGCGACCTCTCGCGCGAGCTGACGATGGGCCCGGCCGAGCACTCGGGCTGGGACGGCCTCGCGCTTGAACGTTGGCGCAAAGCGAAGCAGCGTGGCGACGGTGTTGATGACCGCACGATCGACGTCGGCTACCGTGAGCTCACCGCTTTCGAGCGCTGACCCCAGGTGCATCCTCCGCTGTTGCCGGAACGGCATCTCGATGTCGAGCCCGGCCTTCACGCTCTGGGCCGCATCGCGCAGCCCGAAGATGAAGTCACTCGTCACGAAACCGTCGAAGCCCCACTCGTCGCGCAGGATCGTCTGGAGCAGGGTCGCGTTCTCGCCGCACCACTCACCGTTGACGGAGTTGTAGGCACTCATCACACTCGCCACCCCCGCTTCGATCACCCGGCGGAAGTGCGGCAGGTACACCTCGTGCAGTGCGCGCTCGTCCACGTCGATGTCGACCGTGAAACGTGCGTTCTCCATCGAATTCAGGGCGAAGTGCTTCACGCACGCCATCACGTGGTTCTGCGCACCACGCGTGAGTGCCGCTCCCATCTCGCCGACCAGATAGGGCTCCTCGCCGTACGTCTCCTGGGCGCGTCCCCAGCCGGGATGGCGGAGCAGGTTGATGCAAACGCCGCCGTAGTACGTCGCCCCGACCGTTCGCAGTTCGGCACCGATCGCTTCGCCCACCCGCTCCTCGAGCGACGGATCCCAAGTGGCACCACGGGCCATACTCACCGGAAAGGCCGTCTTGTCGCCGATCACGCAACCCCGCGGCCCATCGGAGAACTGGATGCCCGGGATGCCCAGGCGCTCCACCACCGCGGCCGGAAACGTTCGGGTGTGGTAGCCGCCGCTGACCATCTCGGCGAGGCCCGGCCAGGCGTCGAGGTCACCGTCGAGGCACCCGAGCTTCTCCTCCAGCGTCATCAGCGCGACGAGTTCGGCGGCCACCTCGCGGTGGTCCTCGAACTCATCGTGGACGCGTCGGACGGCGTCGTCGAAGGCGGTCGTCATGACCACAGGTTCCCACGCGGCGAAGCTACCTGCGAGTGGACAGGCACAATGGACGGCTATGGCCTCACCCGTGTCCGACATCTTCGACCCCACACGCTGGACGGAGGTACCGGGCTTCGCCTTCACCGACATCACCTATCACCGCGCCGTCGACCAGGGAACGGTGCGGATCGCGTTCCACCGCCCCGAGGTCCGCAACGCGTTCCGACCCCACACCGTCGACGAGCTCTACTCCGCGCTCGACCACGCCCGGCAGACGAGCGACGTCGGCTGCGTGCTCCTCACCGGCAACGGACCATCACCCAGGGATGGCGGCTGGGCGTTCTGCTCCGGCGGCGATCAGCGCATCCGTGGCCGCGACGGCTACCGCTACGCCGATGGTGAGAGCGCCTCGACGATCGACCCGGGCCGCGCCGGCCGCCTGCACATCCTCGAATGCCAGCGGCTCATCCGTTTCATGCCCAAGGTCGTCATCTGCGTCGTGCCCGGCTGGGCCGCCGGCGGCGGACACTCCTTACATGTCGTCAGCGACCTCACCATCGCCTCGCGCCAACACGCCCGTTTCAAGCAGACCGATGCCGACGTTGGCTCCTTCGACGGCGGCTACGGCAGCGCATATCTCGCCAAGATGGTGGGCCAGAAGTTCGCCCGAGAGATCTTCTTCTTGGGCCGCGAATACTCAGCCGACGACATGCACCGCATGGGCGCCGTCAACGAGGTCGCCGACCATGCCGAGCTCGAGAACGTCGCCCTCCAGTGGGCCAAGGAAATCAACGCGAAGAGCCCGACCGCGCAGCGGATGCTCAAATACGCGTTCAACCTGACCGACGACGGCATCGTCGGTCAACAGCTCTTCGCCGGCGAAGCAACTCGACTCGCATACATGACCGACGAGGCAGTGGAGGGCCGCGACGCCTTCCTGGAAAAGCGCCCACCCGACTGGTCGCCCTTCCCCTGGTACTACTGAGTCTTTGGTTGTCGGGCCCCGCCTCCGCTGCGCTTCGGCACCCGACAACACGGCCTCTCCGGGGATTCGCTCGGCCGACTCGCTCCGCTCGCTGTCCACGCTCACCCACGG
>JANOHI010000278.1:0-3739 GCA_031406385.1 Acidimicrobiia bacterium | reverse complement strand
CGTTGCCGGCGTGTTCGATGAACGTATTGAGGGCACTGCGGACCGCGGGATCGTCAATCGGTGGCGGATTCCTCTGGCGTTCGTCGGCCGGCACGGGTGAGGCCGGTCCTATGCTCGACGGTGTGGAGCGGCCGTCGATGAAGAACGTCGGTGCCACCGAAGACCTCCTGTCGGATTTGCCCCTCACGGTCCGTATTCTACGACTTGATCGGGATTTCTACCTACCCGAACCGGTGTTATCCGGCGATGCCGGCATGGATCTCCGTGCCCGACACGCATGCGTGCTCGCTCCGGCCGGTGGGCGGGCCGTCGTTCCGGTCGGATTCGCGCTCGCCTTGCCTGTCGGGTACGCCGCGTTCGTGTTGCCACGCAGCGGGCTCGCCGCTCGCCACGGCGTCACCGTTGCGAACGCTCCCGGACTCATCGACAGCGGGTACCGCGGCGAGGTCATGGTGCCGCTGCTGAATACCGATCCGACCGAACCGTTCTCCGTGGAGCGCGGCGACCGGATCGCCCAATTGGTGATCATGCGGGTTCCCGCAGTCACGTGGGACGAGGTCGACGACGCAACGGCCCTCGGCGAATCCGATCGTGGGTCGGGCGGCTTCGGGCACAGCGGTCGGTCATGAGCGGCACCACGCCCCACGATCCGTTCGCCGCCGTCGACATGGCCCGTCTTCGGCATGCACGGTCGACGAAATGGTCGAACTTCGATGCCGACGTGCTGCCGGCGTGGGTTGCCGACATGGACTGGGGTCCACCGCCGGCAGTGTTGTCCGGCCTGCAGCGTTGGTTGAACGACGGATTCCTCGGCTACCCGGGCCAGGCGTACCACAAGCATCTTCACGGCGTCGCGTCGCGCCATCTCGCCCATCGTTTCGGGATGCTCGACGATCCTTCCCGATACATGCTGCAGACCGATGTGGTGCAGGGCATGCATGCGGCGATGCACGTGTGGTCGGAGCCGGGCGACAACATCCTCGTGCTCACACCGATCTATCCGCCGTTTCTCTCGGTGATTCGTGAACAGAACCGTCGGCTGCTGGAACATCGGATGGAGATCGTCGACGGCGAGTACCGCTTTGATCTCGACGCGCTCCGCGCCGTTGTCGCGGCGCACCGGCCGAAGATGCTGTTGCTGTGCAGCCCGCATAACCCCGTCGGGCGGGTATTCACCGAGTCGGAGCTCCATTCCCTGGCGGTGCTGGCGATCGAGTTCGACATGATCGTGGTGGCCGACGAGATCCATGCCGAGCTGATCTTCGACGGTCGTCGGCACCTTGCATTCGAGACGTTGTCCGAAGAAGTACGTGAACGTACGGTCACGATCACCTCGGCGAGCAAGTCGTGCAATCTCGCCGGGCTGCGCACCGCGACCCTGGTGTTCGGCACCATGGCGCTCAAGGAGGCGTTCGACAACGTGTTCTCGTCGCACATCCTCGGCGTCGCGTCCTACCCTGGCATGTTGGCGTTGGAGATCGCCTGGACCGACCCATCCGTTGCCGAATGGCTGAGTGCATGCGTGGCGGCGTTGGCTGATCGACGAGCACAGTTCGCCGAGGGTCTGTTGGTCCGTGCACCGGACGTGGTCCACCTGCCCGCCCAAGGCACCTACCTTGCGTGGGTCGATCTCTCTTCGCTGGGGTTGACGTTCGCCGAGGGCGAGTCGGCCGCCGATCGCCTTCGCCAGGAGGCGCGCGTTGCCTTCTCAGCCGGACCAACGTTCGGCGACGGGCTCGATCACTTCGTGCGCGTGAACTTGGCAACGTCACCGGCGATCGTCGACGAGATCCTCACGCGATTCTGCGGGTGGATCGATCGTCAGCGCGCGTAGCGCCCGGACAGGGAGCCAGATCGACGTGCCGTCGATCGTGCAGGTGACCGGATCGGCGACGCCGTCGAGATACTGACGGGCGACCAGCGCAGCCGCGACGGCGTCGAGCGCGTCATGCGACCACATGGTGAACGCCGCGTGATCGAGGCCTTCCCGGCGGAGCGCATCGACGCGTTCGGTGACTCCCATGCCGGTCGCCTTCTTCGCCGGACGGCGTCCGAGGAGGGTGCGGTAGATAGCGTGTGGGTAGGTTTCGAGTGCCGTGTGGCCGAGCGTGCTGGCGAGGTCGTGAATGCGTGCCGCCTCGGCCATCCAACCGATCAGGGGTTCGGGGCCGGTGGCGAACGACACCCAGATGCCACGCTGGCGTCCGAGCTCCACTTCGCAGCCGCGGGCGCGCCGGAACTTGGCCGAGACGGTGGGATCGTCGGCGAAGGGGGCACTGCTCGGCGCCGGTGGGCCGTCGATGGCGACGGCGCAGTGGCGGGGGAGCTGGGCGAACCATGAGTCGACCAGGCCCCCGTCGAGCGGGTCGAGCACGGCGGCGTCGAGGATCTCATTGCCGGCCCCGACGATGACGAGATGTAGCCGATCGGCTCCAACATCGACCCCCACCGCGACCGGTTCACCAGGGGTCATGGATCCGAGCGTAGGTCGGGTCCGACGAGCGCGGATGGGTCAGGTGTGTCTAAGGTCACATGTCGAGCTGGACCGACTGCAGGGGGGACTGACATGCGACTGACCAAGTTGAGCCGATCGATTGCCGGGCGGGTTGCCATCGTGACGGGAGCAGCGTCAGGGATGGGGCGGGCGACCGCGCACCTCTTCGCCGATGAAGGAGCCGTTGTCGCCGTTGTCGATCGAACGGCCGACGGGGTCAGCGCGGTGGTCGAGGAGATCGCCGGCATCGGCGGGACGGCGCTCGGAGTGGTCGCCGACCTTCGCGAACCCGCAGGAATGGCCGCGTTGGTCCACGAGGTGACAGCTGGGCTGGGCCGAATCGACATCCTGGTCAACAACGCCGGCGTGTCGATCCCGGCGCCGATCGACCACGAGTCGTGGGGTGACGCGTGGCGGACGACCTTCGCCGTCAACATCGATGCCCATGCGTTGTTGATCCGGGCGTGCCTCAGCGATCTGATGCGCAACGGCGACGGACGGGTAGTGAACATCGCATCGACGGAAGGGCTGGGGGCCACGGCCTTCATGAGCCCCTACACCTCGGCGAAGCACGCGGTGATCGGCCTGACCCGATCGCTCGCAGTGGAGCTCGGGCCGCGTGGGGTGAACGTGAACTGTGTGTGCCCTGGACCGATCAATACCGGAATGACGGCACCGATCCCCGACGACGCCAAGGCAGTATTCGCCAAACGCCGCGTGCCGCTTCGTCGTTACGGCGACCCCGAAGAGGTTGCCCATGCCACCCTGTCGCTCGTGCTGCCAGCATCGAGCTTCATGAACGGTGTGGTGTTCGTGGTCGACGGGGGCATGACGATCCGCAACGCCTGAGCTTCGCCGCTTCAACGCCGTCGCCGGCGGTGGGCGCGTTCATGTGCCGCTTCGATGCGCGGTCCGGCGATAGCGTTTCCCCATGCCGGAGATGCCCGAGGTCGAGTCGTTGGCGCGTTGGCTGTCGGAGCGCACCCGCGGTCTCGTCATCGAGAAGGTCGATCTCCTGGCGATAAGCGCGCTGAAGACCTTCGATCCTTCGCTGGCCGATCTGCGTGGTCGGCGGGTCGTCGGTTGGTCACGTCGGGGCAAGTATCTGATCGCCGAGACGGACGCTGCACAAGGCGAGCTGGGCGGCGAGCCGATCTTCCTGTGCATGCACCTCGCCCGGGCCGGCTGGATCCGCTGGCAGGACGATCTTGCCTTCTCAGCGGCGGCCAAGCCTGGCGTCAAGCC
>JANOHI010000117.1:0-4214 GCA_031406385.1 Acidimicrobiia bacterium | reverse complement strand
CCGGTCACGCGCCGCACCTCGGCCAGAGCGAGGAGAAGGAGGCCACCGCAGACCACACCGAGGGCCACCACAAGACTCGCTCCGAATCGGGCCCCGTCGACTCCCCGTATTGACGGGGCGAAGCCGGCGAGGAGCGACGCTGCGATCAATGCGACGTTGCGCATCAATGACACGGAGGTCACCGGGGCAGTCGATCGTGCGCCGAAGCACCCACACCGCACCGTTCGCCCGGACAACAGAGCGCGGCGGAGCAGCACGGTGAACAGCACAAACAGACTGGCCGCCGCCGCCGACCCGACCCTGGGCACCGCAAGAAGAAGCGAAGCCACGGCGAACTCGACCGGCGCCAGCAGCGAACCCATCCAGCCAGGCACGCCAAGGCCTTCTGTCGCGTCCCGGGTGGCAGTGGGCGAACGAAGCTTGGAAACCGCGGCGACCAAAAACACGCCCGCGACGGCGAATACACAGGCCAGGGAAATCGTCGACAAGGAGACAGCCGTCAGTCGAGGAGGGACAGCGCTTGTTTCGGACACATACGGACGGCGATCTCCACAGCAGCTCTACGGTCGGCCGACGGCTCCTCGTTCAACACGACAAGTTCGTCGTTGTCATCGATCTCGAAGATGTCAGGGGCATGACCGACGCAGAGTCCGTTGCTTTCACACTTGAGACGGTCGACCGAAATGCGCACTGGTCCATTCTGTCCGAACCGTGGAGCTACCTCGGGCATCGTCGCCCGCTCTGTCGGCGACCAGCCGGTTGTGACTCGCAGCTCATCGTTCCCTAACTTGGAGGCAATGACCTTCCGTGACGTTCTGGCGATAGACGACATCAACCTGTCGGAGCTGGAGTTCTGGGCTCGCCCCCTGGCCGAACGCGAGGGTGCGTTCCACCGTTTGCGGACCGAGCGCCCGCTGGCCTTCTTCGCCGAGCCCGTCATTCAGTCGGAGCTCATTCCCGCCGGGCCGGGCTACTACGCCGTCACGAGGTACGACGACATCTTGGAGGTGTCGAAGAACGCCGAGCTGTACTGCTCGGGGCGGGGCGCAACATCCATCACCGATCTGCCCGATTTCATGAACGACTTCTTCGGCTCCATGATCAACATGGACGATCCACGCCATGCCCGCCTGCGCAAGATCGTGTCCGCAGCGTTCACGCCGAAGATGCTCAAGGCGATCGAGGACCAGGTCGTCATCGCCGCGCGGGAGATCGTCGACGACGTTCTGATCAAAGGCGGCGGCGACTTCGTGACCGACGTTGCTGCCCGCCTACCCCTCAAGGTCATCTGCGACATGATGGGCATTCCTGAGTCCGAGTACGAGACGGTGTTCTCACGGTCGAACGTCATCCTCGGAGCGGCCGACGCCGAATACGTTCCGCAGGGCAGCGCCGACGTCGTCATCAACGCGCTCCTCACGGCGGGTGGCGATCTCCACAAGCTCGTGTCCGACCTCGGAACCTCCCGCCGAGCCAATCCGACAGACGATCTGACCAGCGCGCTGGTCAATACCGAAGTGGATGGAGAACGCCTCAGCGACAGTGAGCTCGGATCGTTTTTCATCCTGCTTGTCGTCGCCGGCAACGAGACGACCCGCAACGCCATCGCCCACGGTCTCGACCTGTTCACGAAGAATCCCGACCAGCGTGACTTCGTGACGGCGGACATCGCCACGCGCATGCCGGGCGCCATCGAGGAGATCGTGCGTGTCGCGTCACCGGTCGTGTGGATGCGCCGCACAGCGACCCGACCCGGAACGCTCCGGGGCGTCGACTTCGACGAGGGCTCGAAGTTCATCATGTATTACTGGTCGGCGAACCGGGACACCGACGTGTTCACCGACCCGTATCGCTTCGACGTCTCGCGTTCGCCGAATCCCCACGTCGGCTTCGGCGGACCTGGCCCGCACTTCTGCCTGGGCGCCCACCTCGCACGCCGCAAGATCGGCGTGATGTGGAAGGAACTGCTTACCCGAGTCCCGCAGGTTCAGGCCACGGCCGAGCCCGACCGTCTTCTCTCGTCGTTCATCAACGGCATCAAACACCTGGAGTTCACGGTCTGATCGGAGACCCGGTCACGGCGACAGGTCTCGTCAGACCAGCACGACGAGGACCTGGTGGGCGTCAACTTGGTCGCCCACCGCGCAGCGCAACTCAGTAACGACACCGACGGTATTGGCCTCGACACGGTGCTCCATCTTCATTGCTTCTATGGTGACAAGAGCATCGCCAGCGGCGACAGTCTGACCCTCGACCACGTGGACCGCCACAACCCGACCGGGTACCGGGGCGATGGGGCCCCCAGCAGCTGCTCCGGCAGCCGGAGGCACGAAGCGCGGCACGAGGGACCAGGCACTTTGGCCACCCGAGGAGTTCGCCCAGAGAAGCCCGCTACGTCTGGTCACTTGAATCGAACGAGTAAGACCGTCGACATCCACGGTCAGGTCGTCCGTGCATGTCGCCATCGGCTCGTGGCGGGCAACCCGGACCGAGTGCTCAACCCCGTCAACCGCCAGCAGAACACGCTCGGGCCGGTCCGACGGATACTCGTAGTCGACCCGGACGGACCGTTCGCCGGAACGCAACGTCATCTCGTGCCGCTGGCTTCGTACGTTCCGCCATCCCGTCGGAGCGAACGACCAGACGTCCGACGCATGATGTGACCGAGCGGAGGCGACGACGGTGGCAGCAATGTGGGCGAGTTCGTCCGCCGCGGACACCGTCGCGCTGAGCAGGGCGGGGTGCGCGTCGACGAACGCAGTTGTCGTCGCCCCGGCGAGGAAGTCAGCGTCGGAAAGCACGGCGACGAGATAGTCGCGATTCACCGTGACACCGTGAATCACCATGGCCGAAAGAGCGTCAGCGAGGAGTGACGCCGCCCCCCAACGTGTCGGTCCATGGGCGATGACCTTGGCGAGCATCGGATCGAAGAACGTGGTGACATCAGAGCCGCTCTCGACCCCGTGCTCGTAGCGCAGCCCAGGCCCGGACCGCACAGTTTCGTACGTATGCAGATGACCGAACGTAGGTAGGAATCCGCTCGCCGGATCCTCGGCATACAGACGGACCTCGATGGCGTGGCCGCGTCGCTCAACCTGGTCCTGGCGGAGCGGCAGCGGAAGTCCGTTCGCCACGTCGATCTGCCACTGAACCAGGTCGGCACCGGTGAGGCACTCGGTGACCGGGTGCTCCACCTGAAGCCGTGTGTTCATCTCCAAGAAGAAGAATTCAGGCGAGTCATTCGAGTCGTCGTAGAGATACTCGACGGTGCCAGCGCCCACGTAGCCGATCGCACGGGCCAGCCCGACAGCCGTGGCGGCCATGTTCTCCCGCATGTCCTCGCCGAGACCCGGTGAGGGGGCTTCTTCCACGATCTTCTGGTGACGACGCTGGATGGAGCACTCGCGCTCACCGAGATGGATCACGTTGCCGTGTGTGTCGCCGAAAACCTGGAACTCGATGTGTCGGGGCGCCCGGAGGTAGCGCTCAAGAAACACGGTGGCGTCACCGAAGCTGGCGAGTGCTTCCCGGCGAGCGCCGATGACCGCCTCGACGAGCAGAGACTCAGACGCGACGATCCGCATGCCACGCCCTCCGCCACCCGACGATGCCTTGACGAGAACGGGAAAGCCGACGCCAGTCGCTACCGCCGACCACGCCGCCGGGTCGTCGCCGTCGGCCACAGCCGAAGCAAGCACCGGCACGCCGGCGGCGGCGGCGAGCGCCTTGGCCTCGACCTTGGTGCCCATCGCGGTGATGTTGGCCGGAGTTGGTCCGACCCAGGTGAGGCCAGCACGTATCACCGCTTGGGCAAAAGTGGCATTCTCGGAAAGGAAACCAAACCCGGGATGGATCGCGTCGGCGCCCGAACGACGTGCCGCATCGAGGATCTTTTCGATGACGAGGTAACTCTCGGTCGCGCTCGACCCACCGAGGGCGACGGCGACGTCGGCCTCGCGGACGAACGGCAACGTTGCATCCGGTTCGGCATAGACCGCCACGGTCCGGATGCCCATCAAACGACACGTGCGGAAGATGCGCGAAGCGATCTCTCCGCGGTTGGCAACCAACAGTGTGCGAATCATCAGTGCACCTACATCCTGAAGACGCCGAAGGACGACGTCCCCTTCACTTCAGCGTTGTGCGCCACGGACAACGCAATCCCGAGCACCGTTCGCGTGTCGCGGGGGTCGATGATTCCGTCGTCCCACATC
>JANOHI010000170.1:0-16237 GCA_031406385.1 Acidimicrobiia bacterium | reverse complement strand
CGCCGACCATGCCGGCCGAACTCGACCCGATCACTTTCGACATGTCGATCTGGGACCTCGACCGCCTGTTCTATACCGGCAAGATCGGGGCCGCAGATGAGCACACGCTCGGCTCGCTGCTCGGCATCCTGCGAGATGCGTACTGCCGCACGGTCGGCGTGGAATACATGCACATCATGGATCCCGTTCAGAAACGGTGGATCCAGAGTCACGTGGAAGGCGTGAACACCACCCTCGACGTCGCCACCCAGAAGCAGATCCTGAGCCGTCTCAACGCCGCCGAAGCCTTCGAAAAGTTCCTTCACAAGCGCTTCACTGGTCAGAAGCGGTTCGGACTCGAAGGTGCGGAGTCGGCCATGGTCATCCTCGATGCCATTCTCGACTCGGCTGCCTCCACGAACATCGAAGAAGTGGTCATCGGCATGCCTCACCGCGGCCGGCTCAACACCCTTGTCAACGTGGTCGGCAAGGACGTCGCCACGTTGTTCCGTGAGTTCGAGGACATGCCGACCGGTTCGGTGCAGGGGTCGGGTGACGTGAAGTACCACCTCGGCGCCACAGGCACCTATACCGGCCTGTCGGGCAGGGCGGTCGGTGTCACGCTCTCCCCGAACCCGAGCCATCTGGAGACCGTCGACCCCGTGGTCGAAGGCATGGTCCGCGCCAAGCTCGATGCCACCGGCGTCGCCGGTGATACCTCGGTCATGCCGCTCTTGATGCACGGCGACTCCGCATTTGCCGGACAGGGCGTCGTTCCGGAGACGCTCCAACTCTCGCAACTTGCCGGTTACAAGACTGGCGGAACCATCCACGTCGTGATCAACAACCAGGTCGGCTTCACCACGAACCCTGACTCCGCCCGAACCTCGACGTACTGCACCGACGTGGCCAAGACCATCCAGGCCCCGATCTTCCACGTGAACGGCGACGATCCCGAAGCCTGCTTCCGTGTCGGCAAACTTGCGTTCGAGTATCGCCACACCTTCAAGCGCGATGTCGTGATCGACATGGTCTGCTACCGCAAGCATGGCCACAACGAAGGTGATGAGCCCCGCTACACCCAGCCGCTCATGTACGACGTGATCGACAATCGGCCATCGGTCCGCGAGCTCTACACGCGCGACCTCGCCGGCCGCAAGGACATAACGCAGGAAGAGGCCGATGCGGCAATCGCCGAGTTCGAAGCGATGATGCAAGTGGCTCTCGACTACACGCGAGCGCAGAAGCAGGAGGGTGTCGAACACAAGGAGATCCTTCGCGGTGAAGGGCTTCTCGCATCATTCGCTCCGGTGGAAACCGCCGTCTCCCGAGAGGTCCTCGACCGCATCGCTGCGGCGACGCACTCGTGGCCCGAAGGCTTCAACGCCCATCCCAAGCTGGCCAGGCAACTTGAAACGCGAGCTGCGTCCTACGCAACCGGTGAAGTCGACTGGGCCCTCGGCGAGGCCATGGCATACGGGTCGATGGTCCTCGAGGGGAAGACCGTCCGCATCACCGGTCAGGACTCGCGGCGCGGCACGTTCAGCCACCGGCAGTCGGTGTTGATTGACGTGGAGACCGGCGCTGAGCACTACCCGCTGGCAACGCTCGAGTCGAACCAGGGACGCTTTGTCGTCTACGACTCATCGCTGTCGGAATACGCAGTCCTCGGTTTCGAATATGGCTATTCCATCTCGAAACCGGATGCCTTCGTGGCCTGGGAGGCGCAGTTCGGCGACTTCGTGAACGGTGCGCAGATCATGATCGACCAGTACATCGTGTCGGGCGAGTCGAAATGGGGTCAGACGTCACGACTCACCATGCTCCTTCCGCACGGCTACGAAGGGCAGGGACCCGAGCACTCTTCGGCCCGTCTCGAACGATTCTTGCAGTCGTGCGCCGACGACAACATGAGAGTCTGCAACGTCACTACCGCGGCGCAGATCTTCCATCTGCTGCGCCGACAGGTGCAGTCTCTCCAGGCCAAGCCGTGTGTCCTGATGTCGCCCAAGTCCGGCCTTCGGGCCAAGCAGACGCGCAGTCATGTCGACGAGCTCGCCAACGGCCGATTCCGCGAGGTGCTCGACGACGCGACCTATGCCGATCCGTCGAGTGCCCGTCGGGTGGTTCTCTGCTCGGGCAAAGTCGCCTGGGATGCATATGCCGCCCGAGATGCAGCCGCTTCCGCGGGCACGCCGTCTCAGGTCGCCGTGGTTCGTGTCGAGCAGCTGTACCCCTGGCCGGAGCAGCAGATCCGAAATGTCATTGCGCGATACCCGAATGCCTCCTCGGTCCTGTGGCTCCAGGAGGAGCCGTCGAACATGGGCGCCTGGACCTTCGTGCAACCGCGCCTCGCCTCGGTCACCGCGGAACTTGGTCGCACGCTCACTTCGGTGTGTCGTCCGGCGTCGAGCTCGCCGGCAGTCGGTGGACACCACGCCCACGACGTTGAGCTCGAAGACCTCAAGCGCGGAGTTCTCGCCGGGTTGTGAGTTAGAAGAAGAGCGCCTTCACTCCGGTGGAGGTCGCTGTCGCGACCAGCAACACGAAGGTCATTCGGCGGAACATCGGCTCGCTCACCCGAGCCGACACGCGCGTTCCGATGAGCTGACCCACGACGGCGAACGGCATCGCCGTCGCGCCGATGACGAGCGCCTTGGCGTCGAGTGAACCCTCGACGGCGAAGAGCGCAACGGTGGCGACGCCGGAGAACGCAAACACGCCCGAGAGCGTGGCGCGCATGCGATCGGGGCCAACGCCCTGACTGGCCAGATCGAATACCAGCGGCGGGCCGTTGGTCCCCGTTGAGGTGTTCAGTACCCCGGCGACGAATCCGGCGGCCGCGTCGGCCACGGCGACGTGCCTGACCGGAACGCTCCACCCGGTGACGAGGAGCGCAACGGCGAGCAGGATGACAAGGGCGAGAATGAGCCGCATCGGCCGATCGGGGACTGTGGCGTGGACGATCAGTCCGAGGGGCAGGCCCGGCAGTGTCCACGCGATGAGCCTTCGAAGCTGGGCTGAGTCGGCATGGTCTCCTAACTGCCTCCAGGTGAGGGTCGTGGAGGGGATCGACACGAAGGAGAGAATGACGACCGCGTCTGACACCGGCATGGCCAGGGCAAGCAGCGAGGTCGCGACGAGAGCGAAACCGAAGCCCGAGACTCGTTGGAGAATTGATGCGACGAGCACCACACCGATGACTGCGGCGGCCCGGCCCGGCGGGATGGCCACAGCGATCAGGTCAATGGTCCTGGAACTGCCAACTCGCCCACGCGCTGGCAACCATGTCGCGCAGGTCGTGGGTGGCCTTCCAGCCGAGCTCGCGTTCGGCGGCAGAGGGATCAGCGACGATCCTCGCCGGGTCCCCCGGGCGCCGTTCGACGATCTCGGGTTCGATCGAGATACCCGTCACTTCACAGGCGACGTTGATGACTTCGAGCACGGTCGAGCCCAGGCCGGTGCCGATGTTGTAGACGCGGCCGTGGACCTTTCCGCTCGTAGCGTTCTCGTCGAGGACTCGCACGGCCGCCGCATGGGCGGTCGCGACATCGACCACATGGATGTAGTCGCGGATGCACGACCCGTCACGGGTCGGCCAGTCGGCACCGAACACCTTCGGCCGCTGGCCGGCGGTTAGCGCCCGGAAGACCAGCGGAATCAGGTTGGTCGCGCCCTGATCTCCGAGCTCCGGGGAACCGGCGCCGGCCACGTTGAAATATCGTAAGCTCACATATGACATGCCAACGGCCGCGCTCTGTGCCTTCATCAGCCATTCGCCGATGAGCTTGGTCTCGCCGTACGGGCTGGTCGGGTGCTTCGGCGTCTCCTCGGTGACCGTGTCGACGAGAACGTCACCGTAGGTCGCGCTGCTCGACGAGAACATCAGGCGTTTGACATCGACGCGCTCCATCGCTTCGAGCAGGTGGCACATCGCCGTGACGTTCTGCTCGTAGTAGTACAGGGGGCGCTCCACCGACTCGCCGACTGCCTTCTTGGCGGCAAGGTGGACGACGCCGACGACGTTGTGCTCGCGCATCGTTGCCTCGAGGACGTCCGTCTCCAAGACGTTCGCATGGACCAGCGGTACGTCGGCGGGAATGTGCTCGGCAAAGCCCGAGGTCAGGTCATCGACGACCACCACCTCTCGGCCGATCTCCTGAAGCGCTCGGACAATATGTGCACCGATATATCCGGCGCCGCCGGTCAGCAACCACGTCATGGTTCACACGCTACGCGTTCACCGCCCGGAGAAAGGTCGCTTCGGCGATGACCGGTCCCTGCGGAGGCGTATCAGCGAGACTGGGGGAGTGATCGTCAGCGCCGCTCCGACATCAACGAACCCGGTCGAGCTGGGCTGGCTCGGAGACTGGCTCCGCAACGCCGGCATGACCGATTTCGGTGCACAGACCGTCGAACTGATCGTGGTCGGCCCGCTGCGGATCGTGAGCGTGCTCCTCGGTGCCATCGTCATCGCCCGACTGGGTGGGGCATTCCTGCGCCGGTCGCTGCTCACGGCGCGCCTCGCCGCCCCGAAACGGCTGCGCGACACACGGACCGAGCAGCGAGCGCGCACCGTCGCGGACGCCGTTGCCAGCCTGTGGCGCGTGATCGTCTGGGTCATCGCGGCGTTGACGGTCATCGGATTGCTCGGTGTGGAGCTCGGTCCTCTCGTCGCCGGTGCCGGGATTGCCGGCGTGGCGATCGCTTTCGGGGCCCAGTCGCTCATCAAGGACTACCTGAGTGGACTGTTCGTCCTTGTCGAGGACCAGTACAGCGTGGGCGACGTCATCACCGTGGGGACGACCAGCGGCACGGTAGAGGACGTCAATCTGCGAGTGACCCGCCTTCGGTCGGTCGATGGCACGGTGTGGTTCATCCCGAACGGGGAGATCCGTGCGGTGGGCAATCAATCGATGGAGTGGTCTCGGGCGGTCGTGGACGTGACCATCGGTTACGAGAACGATTCCGCCGCGGTCATGGCCGCGCTCGCCGAGGAGGTTGACGCCATGCATCGTGATCCTGCATGGAGCGCCTTCTTGCTCGAACCGCCCGAGGTACAGGGGCTGCAGGCCATGGTGGCCGAGGGCGTGTCGATCCGTATTCTGGCCAAGACGGCACCGCGCAAGCAGTGGGACGTTGCGCGCGAGCTCCGCTCCCGCATCACGGAACGGATGCGCCGCGACGGGGTTCGGGGCCCCGGTCGAACGGTGCTCGTGAACGCCGGCGCTCTTGATGGCGGCGCTCCACCTCCACCTCCGCCACCACCGTCTCCTACGAACGCCGGTTGAGCAACGCCGCGAGGTCGGTCGGCAGCTCATCACGAAGTCTCATCGCCTCGACCTTGGCGATCGTGGCGACGGTCATCGAGTCGAAGATCTTCCCCGTCCACACCATCTCGACCGCGTGGTGGAAGGGCACATGCCAGATCGCCAAGTCCTCAGTGGACTCCGGCTCCGCACCTTCGGCATGGAGGTGAAGCCTCCACGCCACCCAGCACATGGCCCATTCGTCGGTCACGCTGTTCGACAGTGTGATGTCCATGATCGACAACCATGACGAAGCCTCGTAGCCGGTCTCCTCACGAAGTTCCCGGGCGATCGATGTGAGCGGATCGATGTCTTTGGCACCGCCGCCTTCGGGCATCTCCCACGAGTACCGATCCAGTGGGTAGCGGTACTGGCCGACGAGCAGAACGCTACCGTCGTCGAGGATCGGCAACACGCCAAGCGCGAGATTGCGGGGCGACACGACGCCATAGATCCCGCCACGTCCGGACGGGTCCGTGACCTCATCATGGCGTACCGAGATCCACGGGTTCTCGTAGCGAACCTCGCTCGACCGAACGGACCAGGGATTGTGATGTTCATCGATGTCGGGCTTCATCGCAACAAGATCCCTAAGTGTGCAGATAATTGGTCGAGGGCCGTGTCGGGATCGGTGACCTTGATTGTCTTCATGCCCATCGCCGCCGCCGGCTTGAGATTGATTCCGAGGTCGTCGAGGAACACCGCCTCGTGCGGTTCGATGCCCAGTGCTTCGCAGGCGAGCTCGTAGAACCGAGGCTCGGGCTTGCGGATGCCGGCGAGGCTGGATTCGGTGACGTGGTCGAACATCGCCATCACTTCCGCGACCTCTTGCCGCTCCGGCTGGGCGGTGCCATTGCGGTGATCCAAACGAACGTTGTTCGTGAGGCATGCGATGAGAAAACCTGCGCTCTTGCACCGGCGAACAGCCTCGACCATCTGCGGCCGCACCTCGCCGTGGAGCAAGGCCATCACCGCCCGGCCGGACACGGTATGCCCGACAGCGTGCGCCTCGGCTTCGAATCTGACACAGAACTCGTCGAAGCTCAGCTCGTTCCGCTCGAAGCGCGCCCACGCGTTGGAGTCCGGGTCCGTCGCATTCAACGTGCGGATCAGCCCGGCGGGAAGACCGGCGCTCGCCTCGTAGCGGGCGAAGGCATCGAACGGCGACGTGAGGATGACACCGCCGAAATCCCACAGAACGGCCCGCAATGAAGTAGTCACGACACCAGTTTGAACCACTCCGGCCACACCGAACGGAACCGGGCGCCCAAATAGGCTCTCCAGCGGGCTCGCGCACACCGGCCGCTCGTCGGACTCGGAGTATGGTTAAGCAACTGCAGTTAGTCAAGGGATGCGTCGGTTCCGCCGATGCCCATGCTTGACTGCATCCCTACTGGCACTTCGGCGTAGAGCTCCTTGCTCGGCCCGAGCGCCGTGCGGACCGTATTTGCTCACTTCTTACGACTCCACCAGCCCCTCCGTGACGCAGTCGGTCCGGGGTGCAGTGGGTCAACCACGAACAGGACAACCCACACCTCATGACCGCGTACAAAGTCGTGGTCGACGGCTCGAATGTGGCGACCGAAGGTCGCACCCGCCCGAGCCTCGCCCAACTCGACGAAGCCGTTCGCTCGTTCATCGAAGAGCACCCCAGCGCAGACGTGCTGGTGATCGTCGACTCATCGTTCCCCAATCGCATCGACCCGGCCGACGCCGCCGTGTTCGAAGAAGCCTTCCTGGCCGGAGAGATCATCACTCCGCCCGCCGGCACCGTCGGCCGTGGCGACGCCTTCATCCTCAAGGTCGCTGACAAGCTCGGCGCGACCGTCTTTTCCAACGATTCCTTTCAGGAGTTCCACGGAACCTACGAATGGCTCTTCGAGAAAGGCCGGCTCATCGGCGGCAAGCCGATTCCCGGCCTCGGCTGGGTCTTCACCCCTCGTGTCCCGGTTCGCGGCCAAAAGAGCCGGGAGGCCGTCCGCGAAGCAAAACGCCAGACCGTGCGGGTCGGCTCGCCGGAAGCCATGCGGCCGATGCCGATTCCGAAGGCTCCTCCGACCTTCCTCACCAAGACCAACGACGACGCCAGCCGTACTGTTGGAGGCGAGTTCGGCGATCGCCGGCGCCGCAAGAAGCGTCGAGGCGCTCGGGATGACGGACGGTCCTCGTCGGGCGAGGTCATGTTCGACGAGTCATCGGTCGACCGCGTCTCCCTCGGCGACGATGCCCCCGGCCGCGGTGCGCCGGCCGACTCGGGGAGTCGAACCCGGAAGCGTCGAGGGCGGGGACGCAACGAGGTCCCGGAGGCCGAAGTGGTCGCCGCCGCCGTGAACGAGCCCGGCGTGTTCCTCACCTTCATCGCGTCGAACCTTCCGGGTTCATCCGTTGACGGTGTCGTTGACGACTACTCATCGCACGGCTTCTATGTCACGGCGGGAGGGGCCCGGTGTTACGTGCCGCTCGCCGGACTCGCCGAGCCGACCCCTCGCAGCGCCAAGGAAATGGTTCGTCGCGGGGAAACCCGCAACTTCATCGTGAAGGCCTTCGACGCCGCTCGTCGCGGCATCGAACTGGCGCTCGTCGGCTCGCCGTCCGCCTCCGGCCAGGGTGGCGCGGGCGCTTCGGCGGACTCGGCCGTCGTGAGGCCGAGGTCCGCACCTGCGAAGCCGGCCAAAGCTACGGAAGCGATCAGCGCAGTGAAGTCGACCGGCCGCGGCGTTCGGCGCTCCGCCGACATGCCCGACGCCGACGCGCCCTCGACAAAGCGCACGACCCGCAAGCCTGCGGCGACCGGTGTCGCAGCCGAGGCTGTCGCGAAGCCCGCAGCGGAGAAGACCGCGGCGAAGAAGCGTGTGGCCAAGACGAAAGGCTCGCCGCAGGCCACGCCCAAGGCCGTCATGCCGGCGGATACCTCCGCGGCGGCATCATTGGTTGCGAAGTCAGCCAAGAAGGCAGCGCCGGCGAAGAAGGCAGCGCCGGCGAAGAAGGCCAGTGGGCGAAAGACACCGGTGGCAAAGGCCGCGGCTGCGGCGAAGCCCGCCATCGAGTCGCCCGCGCTGACCCCGACGGAAGCGGCGGGCTCCTCTGCCAAGAAGGTCTCCGCCAAGAAGACGCCACCGACCACACCTGGTGTCACTGCGCCGGCCCGGTCGAAGGCGTCGGTGAAGAAGACGGCTCCGAAGAAAACGGCTCCGGCAAAGCTGGCGACCAAGGCTGGCGCGCCAACGTCGCCAACCACGGTGACCGCAGCGCCCCCGGTCAAGAAAGCGGCGGCCCGGAAAGCTCCGGCGAAGAAAGCCGCTGCCACGTAGCCCCACCGAGTTCGATCAGGCCGTAACCGCTCCGTCGTAGGCTCGCGGGCCGTGCGAATCGCCACGTGGAACGTCAACTCCCTCAAGGCCCGTCTCCCCCGGGTGGAGGAGTGGCTCGGCTATGCCGACGCCGACGTGTTGGTGCTCCAGGAGACCAAGTTCGGCGACACCGCGTTCCCGTCGATGGTCTTCCACGGCCTCGGCTACGAGAGCGTCCACTTCGGCCAAGGGCAGTGGAACGGCGTCGCCATCCTCAGTCGGGTCGGCCTCGACAACGTGCAGCGTGGCTTCGCCGCTCCACCCGGCGACGTGGATGATTACACCGCGGGCATCCTCTCCGAGGCCCGAGTTCTCAGCGCCACATGTGCCGGGCTGCGCGTCACCAGCGTCTACGTGCCCAATGGCCGCAGCCTCGAGGACCCGCACTACCAAGCCAAGCTCGTGTGGCTCGATCGCCTGCGGGCGGAGCATTCTGATGATGGCGACCGCCCGGCGGTGATCATGGGCGACTTCAACATTGCGCCGGACGATCGCGACGTGTGGAAGCCGTCGGCCTTCGCCAACTCGACCCACGTGACCGAGGCCGAACGCTCGCGTCTGCGCGAGCTTGAGGCCGTCGGCTTTCGTGACGCCTTCCGCCACCTCTACGACGGCGACCGGCTCTACACCTACTGGGACTACCGGGCGGGTGATTTCCACCAGCACCGGGGGATGCGCATCGATCTGGTGCTGGCGACAAGTCCCGTAATCGACCGGGTTCGTTGGGCGATCGTCGACCGCAACGCCCGCAAGGGCAAGCTGCCGTCCGATCACGCCCCCGTCGTCGTGGATCTCGAAGGCTCGTTCGCCTGAATCGGTCGCCACCGCTCCGCGGTGAGGTTGAGCTGGACCGGTTGGCCACGCGACGGACCGGTTGACAGCGTCGTCATTCCGGTCTGGCTGTCGGCGCCGGTCCGACACCCTGGAGGGGCGGGCACGGGCGGTTGCGGGGACGGCACGAGTAACCTGGTGCCATGCCCGGGTTCCATCACGTTGCCTACGCCTGCCGTGACATCGAGGCGACCACGGCGTTCTACGAGGCGCTTGGTTTCCCGCTTGTCCACACCGAGGTGTCCGGCTCGCCGGAGGGGTTCCTTCGCCACGTGTTCTTCGACACCGGCGACGGCAGCTGCCTGGCGTTCTTCGACGTGCATGGTGTGGGCGAGAAGCCCGACTGGAAGTCCGACATCTCCACGGGTAACGGCCTCCCGGTGTGGGTGAACCACGTGGCGTTCCGCTCCACCGTCGAGCATCAACAAGCTATTCGCGTCCGTATGGACGCCGCCGGGCACCCGCCCCTGATGGAGCTTGATCACGACTGGTGTCAGTCGCTCTACTTCGTGGATCCGAACGGCATCATGATCGAGTTCTGCCGCGACACGCCCGGGTTCATTCCCGATCCGGCCGCCGCGCACCGTCTGCTTTCCGCCGTGCCTTCGGCCCCGCCGAAATCGTAAGCACACAGTTGATTCCGATGGTTGTGGCAATTCTCAACGACGCGCGTACCCGAACGCAGGGTGGCTGAAAAGTGGCTGGTGCTGTTCTCGTCGACGCGCGTGGCGTCGGGGTCGCCCGACCCGATCGGGCATTGTTCGCCGATCTGTCAGTCACCGTGCATGCCGGCGACCGATGGGGCGTGGTGGGCATCAATGGCGGCGGAAAGTCGACCTTGCTTCGAGTTCTCGCCGGCTCCGTCACCCCCGACACCGGGTCCGTCACGCGGGGCCGCAACATCCGCATCTCGGTCCTTGACCAGGACGGCACACTGCCCGACGGCACGGTGCTCTCTGTGGTGTCGTCAGTCGAAGGCGCCGAGGTGTGGGAGGCCGAAGCGGTGCTCGACCGACTCGGAATGGGTGCGTTCGTCGGTGCCGACGTTCGGACGCTCTCCGGCGGCCAGGCCAAACGCGTCGCTCTCGCTCGGGCGATCGTGGTCGACTGTGACCTCCTCATCCTCGACGAGCCGACCAACCACCTCGACCTCGATGCCATCGCGTGGTTGGAGGAACGGCTTGCGGGCTTCCGTGGCGGCCTCATCCTTGTCACCCACGATCGTCACGTGCTCGACCGTGTTTGTACGCGCACGTTGGAGTTGGACCGCGGCCAGTCCTACGTTCACGACGGCGGCTATCAGGTTTACCTCGACGGTCGCTCGGAGCGGGAGGGGCGATACGCCGCCGAGGAATCGACGCGACGGAACCTCGCTCGCACCGAGCTCGCCTGGCTGCGTCGTGGTGCTCCGGCCCGCACGGCAAAGTCAAAAGCGCGCATAGATTCGGCAACAGCGCTGATCGAGCGCAAGATCGACGGACCGGCTCGAGTCGGTTCACTGGAGTTGTCGGCGGCGACGGAACGCAGCGGCGAGGGGGCGCGCAAGCAGTCGACAGGTTCGTTCCGCCAGCAGCTCGACGAGCGGGCCGCACCACGTCTCGGGAGCAAGGTCATCGAGCTCGACGGCGTCGGTCACCGCTTCGGCGATGATGCTCCGTGGCTGTTCGAGAAGGTGGAGTGGAAGCTCGGTCCCGGTGAACGCTGGGGCATTGTCGGACCGAACGGTGCCGGAAAGACCACGCTGCTGGAGATCCTCGCAGGTCGCCTCAAACCTGCCGCCGGAAGAGTCGATGTCGGGCCGACAGTTCGCGTGCGCCTGTCCGATCAGCTGGGGCAGAAGCTCGATCCGAACCAGCGCGTTCGCGATGCGGTGGCCGGTCCGACGCGTCCTCCGGGCACGCCCGAGGACAAGAAGCTTATGGAGCAGTTCTGGTTCGATGACGACGTGCAGTTTGCGCAGATCCACACCCTCTCGGGAGGCGAGCGTCGACGGCTGCAGCTGCTGCTTGTCCTTGCTGACCGTCCCAATGTGTTGCTGCTCGACGAACCCACCAACGATCTCGATCTCGACACGCTGCGGGTGCTCGAGGACTTCGCCGAGGACTGGCCCGGAACGCTCGTCGTCGTCAGCCACGACCGCGTCTTCCTCGACCGGGTTGTCGAAGATGTCCTCATGCTCGACAACGGTCGGGCCAAGCCGGTCCTTGGCGGCTACGCCGGTTGGATTGCGCAACGTGCCCAGAACGGCGTGCGGAGTGGTCCGAGTGCACCCGGGTCCGGTGTTGCCTCCTCGGGTGGTTCGAAGATGGCGGCGCTGGTCAGTGTGTCAGCACCAGCTTCGGTGGGCGGCGACACAACAGAGAAGCCAGCGCGCGTTCCGACGGCCGCCCCGAGTCCCGCTGCGCCGACGAAGCCCCGTCGTTCGCCCAGCACGTTGCGCAATCTCATCAAGGAAGCAGATCGCGAACTCGGTCGGGCAACAAAACGGGTCGACGCGCTCTCGGCCGAACTTGAATCGGTCGCGCCGACCGACTACACCGCGCTGGCTCGCATCGGAGAACAGATGGGTGAAGCTCACGCTGACATCGCCAGGTGGGAAGAGGCCTGGCTGGAGCTGGCCGAGGAAACACACGGGGAATAGCTGCTGCCGTGAACTGGACTGTGTTGCGAGCAGCGGAGCGGAGCGGAGCGGCGCAGCGCCGATGAGCAGAGCCCAACGGGGAATAGAGGGCCATTAGCGCATGAGTTTGGCGAAATCCATGGTGTTCCACGAGTCGGGGGTGAGCCGGGCCACGACGGACTCCGCGGTGCTCGGATTGTTCTCGGCATACCACTTGCCCATCTTGGGGCCGAGGTAGCGGGAAGCCATTTCAACGTCATCGCGCTGGATCGGCTCGACTGTTACCGGCCCTTCAACGGCCACGTACTTGTAGGGCGGTGTTTCCGTCTGTGCGGTGATGGTGGCACGGCCGGCGGCTCGGAGCAGTTCAGCCTTCAACGAGGTACCGCTCATCCCAATTTCGATGACCCCGTCGCGGAACGCGTACCAAACCGGGAGAGCAAGCGGCCCTCGGCCCGGCCGCTCCACCGAGAGCACCGCGACGTGCACCTCGCTGAGGAAGTTGTCTCGTTCACTGACGGTCATCGAGCCTTTTGCCATGGTCCGATGTTGCCAGATCCTGGGCTTGTGGTTCCCGCGATCCGTTGAGCGAACGAGTCGAGGCGGTCGCGCAGCTCGGGCGGCGCGATCACGGTGAAGGCTGCGTCGACCTTTGCCAATGCGAGCAGCGGCCAGTCGAGTGAATCAGCGACCATCCGGACCCGACTCGAAGCGCGCCTCGGGCCGGCTGAGACTGTGGCCGACGAACCCAGGATCGCGGTCACGTGTTCGACCGGCGCGTGCACGATGAACTCAACATCGACACTGGTCCTCAGCTCTCGGATTCGTTCAGTGAGATACGCCGCAAGATCAACGGCCGGCAGTGGACGGGCGTCGAAACTGTTGCGCGACGGAACCGGATTCTCGGCACGGTCGACACGAAACGTCCGCCAGTCGGTGCGATCGAGATCGAACGCCACGAGATACCAGCGTCGCCCGAGCGTGACGAGTCGATACGGCTCGACGTAGCGAGCGGACACGGCACCGTCGGCCGCGGTGTAGTCGAAGCTGACCCGAACAAGGTCTCGGCATGCTTGGGCAATTGTTCCTAACACCGTCACGTCGGGCGTGGGCGCGGCCCGAACGAACGGATTGGTGTCGGTGACACTGCTCATCAGCTCGATGTGATGGCGCACGCTCGTGGGCAGCATCGCGGTGAGCTTTGCCAGTGCTCGCAACGACGCCTCGGCCGTGGTCGGATCAGAGCCATGGGCAACGTCTCGGAGTCCAATCGCCAGCGCGATTGCCTCGTCGTGCTCGAAGACCATTGGCGGGAGCGTGGACCCCGGGCCGAGCTGATATCCGCCGGTTGCCCCGGGGAGCGACGCGACGGGATAGCCGAGTGAGCGGAGGCGATCGATGTCACGACGAACGGTACGTTCGGAAACTTCGAGCCGCTCGGCAAGTTCGGTGCCCGGCCAGTGTCGGTGCAATTGGAGCAGCGAGAGCAGGCGGAGCATGCGTGCGCTGGTGTCAGCCATCGTTCATTCCATCTCTGCTGTTCTCGTTGCTGTTCGTCGGCGGGTGGCCCGTGGTCGATGTCGCGCTTTCAGCGGCGGTTGAAGTTGCGAACCGAGAGGCCGGCAAAAGCGAGGGCGATACCGACGGACCATGCAATCGCCTTGAGGACCAAGAAGCCCTGGGAGGCACCGAACATGGCGTTCGTGTCGCCGCCGATGACGAGCGCTCGAACGGCGTCAACCATGGAAGTCACCGGTTGATGACGGGCGATCGGTTGCATCCAGCCGGGCATCGAACCGACCGGCACGTAGGCGCTGGAAACGAAGATGAGGGGGAACACACTGAAGGACAATCCTTGTGCCGCCTGTGCCGTTCCAGCCATCAGTCCGAGGAAAATCTGCAGCCAACTCCATGCAGCAGCGAAGAGCACGCACAGCACGAACGCCACCAGAAGTTCGGCGACGGAACCTTTGGGGCGGAAACCCACTGCGAAGCCGACCACGATGGTGACGATCGATCCCCAGGTGATGAGCACGGTGTCGGCCATGGACCGGCCAAGCATGATTGCCGCACGCGGAACCGGTAGGGAACGGAGCCGATCGAAGAACCCGGATTCGGCATCTTCGGCAACCCCGACGACTCCGCCGGCGAAGAGACCGGAGGCGGCCGCAAGCGACGGAATCAGGAAGTTCGCATACGGGATCCCGTTGGTGTTGATAGCGCCGCCGAAGACGAACCGGAAGATCAACAAGAACATGATCGAGGTCACCGAGTTCACGATGATGAGCTGCGGCGTTCGGATGTATTGCCGAAGCGTCCGTCCGGCGTATGACGCGGCGGTGGTGAGTGCGGTCGGCGCTGCTTCTGGTGCATGAATGGTTCGTGCGCGTACGGTGGGTGCGGATGTGGAGAGTGAGGTAGTGCTCATCGGGGGGCTCCGGTCAAGGTGAGGAAGACTTCGTCGAGGGTGGGGCGGCGCAGCGTGATGTCATCGATGCCGACCCGCTCGGCTGCGAGTGCGGCGAGCACTCGGCTCAGGGCATCGGGTCCGTTTTCGACCGCGACCGTAAGTGCACGTGCGATTGGATCGAACCGTGGCTCGTCCGTGCCGATAGCCCGCAGGACGGGTTCGGCCGCGGCGCGGTCGTCAGAGCGGGCCAGCGTGAGCACCACTACATCGCGTCCGGCTTGGGACTTCAGTTCCGAAGGAGAACCGGTGGCGATCACTCGACCGTGATCGATGATCACGACTCGGTCGGCCAAGCGATCGGCCTCCTCGAGATACTGCGTGGTGAGTAGCACGTCGGTGCCCGCAGCGACGAGCGAGCGTACGGAGTCCCAGAGGTCGAGTCGGGTGCGCGGATCGAGCCCGGTGGTCGGCTCGTCGAGGAGGAGGACCCGCGGCGCACCGACCAGGCTGGCCGCGAGATCGAGGCGACGCCGCATGCCGCCCGAGTACTCGCGAACGAGTCGTCCGCCGTCGTCGCTCAGGCCGACTTCGCCGAGTACGGAGTCGGCTGCGGCAATCGCCGCAGCCTTGCGGTGGCCGAAGAGCTTGGCCACCATGATCAAGTTCTCTCGGCCGGTCAGAGCGGGCTCCACGGCGGCACTCTGCCCGGCGAGTCCGATGAGGCGGCGGACTTCCGATGGATGCGCGACGGCGTCGACTCCGCAGACACGAAGCGTTCCTGCGTCGGGTCGCACGAGCGTGGCGACCATGCGCACGAAGGTGGATTTTCCGGCGCCGTTGGGGCCGAGGAGCGCGGTGACCTGTCCGGCTCGGCACTCGATGGCGAGATCGTCGATGGCGACGGTCTTGCCGAACGACTTTCGGAGTCCAGAAGCTTCGACGCTGAAGGGGGGTGAAGAAGAATGCATGCAGAGCATCATGGGCGCGATTGCGGCCATGTTTCGTCCGCAATTCGATGGCTTGCATCCAGCTGTGGCGAGTGTCACGTTGCATCACGACGTGTCGCGATATATCGTGATCGTATCGCAACGGCTTCCAGGGTGGAGGTCGAGAAACGGAGTCGTTTTCCATGCGTGGATTCAATCCAACACACAACAACCAACTACACGGCCCCTCTCCGGAGTTTGGGCCACGAGGCCTCCGGCCACGTCGCGGCGGACCCCACGGTCGCGGCGGAGAACCGTTCGGTGACGAGCGTTTCGAGGGTCGCCGGGGTCCGGGTGGACGAAGCGGCCCGGGTGGGCATCGTCCCCGTCGTCATGATCACGACGATGAAGGTCGCGGGCCCCGCGGCCGAACCCGTCGTGGCGAGATCCGAACCGTCCTCCTTGCCATCCTCATCGAGGGGCCCGGTCACGGATACGAGCTCATCCAGCGAATTGAGGAGAAGACGTCCGGGGCGTGGAAGCCGAGCCCCGGCTCGGTTTACCCCACTCTGCAGCTTCTCGAGGACGAGGGTCTTGTCGCTGCCGTCACGAACGAGGGTAAGCGTACCTACGAACTGACGGAGTCAGGCCGTGGCGAGGCACAGCGGCGCATCGAGAGTCCGGAAGAGAACCCATGGACCCGAGACGGCCGCGGTCGATCGCAGGCGGGCACGCTCTTCGAATCGATGAAGGGTCTGGCTATCGCCTTGAAGCAGGTCGCGAGCGCCGGCAACCCGGAACAGATCGAGGCC
>JANOHI010000128.1:0-13087 GCA_031406385.1 Acidimicrobiia bacterium | reverse complement strand
AACCAAAAAATCACCGGCCTCTAAACCCCACCCTCAATCCACCGGGTTGTCGTTTTTTCAAACCCGCTGCGGGCAAACCCGCCTTTTTACCCCACAGCTACCCCCGGCGGCACCCCCACGCCGATGGCGACGGCCAGCGTGTGCGCCAGACCGAGCATTCCGAAGCCCACACCGATGGCTGAAGTCGTAAGTCCCAGGACCATTCGCACATTCGTGGTCGGCTTCGTCGCTGCCGCGATTCCAACACCGATCAGGGCGCCGAGACCGAACGCGCCGAGAAGAAGTCCGAGTGCCTCGGCTCCTCCGAAGCGCTCGGCGCTGAGCAATGCACCGCCGACACTGATCGGTCCGACGGTACCGAGGGAGAGCACGGCGGCGGTGCCCAGCAACGCCCGGACATCGGGATTGGCCCAGGCGAAGGACAAGCCCTTCGCTACCGATCTTCTGACGCTTTCGCCAACGACATCCGTACGACCTCGGTCGGTGTTCGGCTGCCCGAAAGACCCGAAGAACACGGCGCCGAGCCCCGCCGCACCGGCAACCGCGGCAACTGCAAGTGCTGAACTTGTCTGCGAAAGCAGCACACCGGCAGCAAGGGGACCAGCGATCTGCGTGATCTGGTCGGACAACTGGACCAAGGCGTTTGCCTTCTGGCGCTGCGCCCCCTCAGCGAGTTGGGGGACGAGCGCACCGAAAGCCGGAAAGAAGAAAGCGTCGGAAACACCGAGGAGCGCTGCGATCACCGTCCACTCCCACAGGCTCACGCCGCCAGCGGCGATGCGAATTGCGCCGATGGCGAAGATCACGGTTGAGGACAGGGCGGCGACGCGGAGGACGATGATCGGCGGTACACGGTCGCTGACCGCGCCGCCGACGAGCATCAGCAACGCTCTCGGCACCGCTGCGAACATGAGGACGAGACCGGTCTTTCCTCCCGCTCCGCTCACCACCAGGAGCCAAGTGAGAATGACGAACCAGGCCTGGCCGGCGAAGAGCACGGCGAGCTGACCGGCAGCGAGCTTCGCCAGCGAACCGACCCCGGGTCGTGACGTAGGCGCCAGCCGGGCCATCTGAGGTTCTCCCGAGTTGGTCACATGACCAACTCTAGCGGAGAGTTGGTCACATGACTAGATCATGTGACTAATTCCTCTTCGGTACACTGCCCGGCATGGGACATGTGTCGGCCGAGAACCGTCGCGCGCAACTGATTGAAGCGGCCATCCGGGTGATCCAACGCGACGGGATCCCGGCCGCCACGACTCGGGCAATCGCCGCCGAGGCTGACGCTCCCCTGGCGAGCATCCACTACACGTTCGGTTCGAAGGAGGAGGTCGTACGCGCCGCTTTCGACTTCCTCGCGGAGGAGATGACCTCGAGCATCGAGGCATCGACCGACTTCACCGCCGGCGTAGAGGCAGCAATCGCGGGGGCATTCGAACGCGTCGCCGATCTCCTGATGGACACGAGGTACGCCGCCGTCCTCGCTGACTACACCCCCTACGACGATCCGTGGGTCAAGGGGCATCTCGACCGCTTCAACGCCTTCGCCACCGTTCTTCTGGAGCGCGCCGCCGAGATCAGCGGCGAACCCAGCCCGGCGGTCGGGTACTCGATGCTTGGTCGGCTCACGACCATTGCCATCGACGGCGTCGTCCTGCACTTCCAGACCCACGGTGACGCGAAACGCATGCGCGACGAATTCCGCGCAATGGCTCGCGCGCTCGGGGCGTTGGCCCGGGAGCCCAACCGAACCGCTCGCGGACCGTCGACCAAGAAAAGACCCGCTCGAGCGACAGCTGCCCCAGCCCGCTAACAGCGGACGTGGTCGACAGGTCTGGCGTCCTCAGCTGACCCGCAGAAGCTCACGGTCGAGGATCTCGGCGAACGTCGCTCCGGCCACACGGGTCTCGTCGACGACAGGACGATGCGGTGCCGACCGGTCGATCCACAGGTCCGGCATTGCCGCGGCCCGGTCGAGGCCGTCAAGGAATCTGCGGTAGTGGCGATCGGCCGGACCCGGCACTCGACGCGTTCGGGGGACGCGTGCCGTCGAGACCACGTCAGTTGCCCCGGCCGGGCGGTCTACGCCCGGGGCAACTGTGTCGACGATCGGTTCGGCTCGCACGAGGCCGGCGCGCTGCAGGGTGCGGTACGCCGCGACGACCTTGGCGAACACGGCGGGCTCGCCACCGGAATCCGGGTGTGAACGGCGACTCAGAGCCCGGAAGGCCCGCGTGATCTCGATCGGTTGTGCACCCACGGCAATGCCGAGGGTGGCGAATGCGGCATCCGTGCCCATCCCACGTCCTTGTGGTCTTGTTCGCCTCCGATCCGTCGGAGGCACCTCCCCATTCGGCCGAACCCTGCGGGCACTGCGTCCTTCGCTCCGGAGTTGGGCCGAACGACCTACCGCGTTGACAATTTCGAGGGCCGATGATTGTGCACTCAGTCGCCCTGGGGGCGACCAGGGCTACAACCATCGATCGACCCGCCCAGGTCGGCGCAGCGTGATGCCGATCACAGACATCGCTCCCGGCTCGACCGATACTGCACGAAGACAACAATCGAGCCACCCGAGGTCGCCATGAGCACTTACCCCGCCAGCCCCGACGAGATCACGCCGAAGTGGCTCAACGACAACTGCCGACTCGGTGGTCGCGTGTCACGGGTGACCTCGACGACGATCGGCGAAGGGGTCGGCATGCTCGGCCTCCTCGGACGCCTTTCGCTGGAGTATTCCGAGGGAAGCGGGCCGGCCTCGGTCATCGCCAAGCTCGCGTCGCCGCACGAACCCGTCCTCGACCTGGTCGAGACGTTCGGCTTCTACGAACGTGAGATCAACTTCTACCGGCACGCAGACGGTGACATCACGAACATCCCGCAATCGCACTTCGCCGAAGTCAACGCCTCGGGACGAGGCTTCGCCCTCATCCTCGAAGACCTCTCGCACTGCCGGGTCCCCGATCAGGTCGCCGGATGTTCGGCACTCGACGCCAGCACCGTCATGACCGAATTGGCGAAGCTTCACGCGCACCATTGGCACATCGACCGGACCCCGACCTTCGCATGGCTGTCAAAGGGCAACGAGGGCAAGTACCGCGACGGCGAGGCGCAGTACGCCATGGTGTACGAGCCGTTCATCGCCTCCTATGGCGACCGTCTTTCATCACACGGCCGACGCGTTGCCGATCTATGCCGGACGAAGACCCTGGAGATGGCGGACGTGGCCATGGCCACCCGTCCGCTGACGCTGACCCACATGGACCTGCGCCTTGACAACGTTCTGTTCAACGACAACGCTGCGCCCGGTGTCTCGCCGCTCTATTTCATCGACTGGCAGCTCTGCGTACAAGGCGTCGGCGCGCTCGACGTGGCCTACTTCATCGCCTGGTCGATGGACGACGAGACCCGGCGCGCGAACACGCAGTCACTGATGCGGACCTACCACGATGCCCTCGTTGAGGCCGGAGTGACGGACTACTCCTACACCCAGTTCGAGGACGACGTCCGACGGTCCCTGCTGTTGGTGGCGATGATGGGTTCGTTCGCGGCCATCGCGGTTCCGGCAACCAATCAGCGGGGCCTCGACCTGATCGACGCCTACGTGATGCGGGCCTACGCCACCATTGATGATATGCAGGCATACGAGATGTTCCCCGCCTGATCATCGCCGAATCGAACCCGACCGAAATGGGTCGGCGAGCGCAACGGGGAACGGGGTAGGTTCTCGGCGTGCTCAGCGTCCGCGAGGTCCACAAGTCCTATGGAGACATCACGGCGTTGCAAGGTGCGTCGCTCGATGTCGCCGCCGGGTCCATCGTGGCGCTGCTCGGGCGCAACGGGGCGGGAAAGAGCACGCTGCTTTCGATCATTGCCGGATTGGTGAAAGCCGACGCCGGTTCCGTGACCGTCGATGGGGTTGACGTTCTCGCCGATCCCCGGTCGGCGACGGGTCTCGTCGGGATCGCTCCGCAGCGCACCGGGATCTACCCGCCGCTGTCGGTGCGCGAAAACCTCGAGTTCTTCGGTGAGTTGAGCGGCCTCACCCGAGCTGATCGACGCGCCCGCGCCGACATCGTCGCCGAGCAACTCGGTCTTGCCTCGCTCCTTGATCGCCGAGCCATGAAGCTGTCGGGCGGTGAGGCGAGGCGGCTCCACACCGGCTGCGCCCTCATGCATCGTCCGAAAGTGCTGATGCTCGACGAGCCCACCGTCGGGGCAGACGTCACCACGCGGGTTCAGCTGATCGACGCGGTCCGCCAGTTGGCGGCCGACGGCGCCGCAGTTGTGTACACGACGCACTACCTTCCCGAGGTCGAAGCGCTCGACGCGTCGATCGTCATCATCGACGACGGACGAGTTCTGACGTCAGGTTCGCGCGGCGAGCTCGTCGACGCGCATCGAGTGGCCGGCTTCGACCTCGACACCCTGAAGCCGTTGACACCACAACTCGCCCACGAATTCGGAGCTGTCGAGTCCGGTCCCTTGCACTATCGCGTCACGGTCGATGTCCCGCTTCACGAGGTCGTGTCGCGGCTCGCCGATGCAGGAATTGGCATCGAATCCGTGAAAGCCCGCAAACCTGACCTCGAGTCGGTGTTTCTGGCCGTGACCGGGTCAACGCTGGTCGAGGAGTCGGAGTGAATGCAGTCATCGCCGTCGTCAAGCAACAGCTCCGCATCATCCGGCGCGACCCGTGGTTCCTCTTCATCATGTTCTTGATGCCCCTCGTGGTCATGCCGCTGTTCAAGCGCACCATGGGTCTGTCCCTCCAGGCGAGCGGGTACCGCGACGCGAGCGGCGCCGAGCAGGTCGTTCCGGGCCAGGTGGTGATGTTCGGTTTCTTCGTTGGGGGTTCTGCGGGATTCTGCCTGTTCCGCGAACATGGGTGGCAGACGTGGGACCGGTTACGCGCCTCTTCGGCATCATCGCGTGCACTTCTGCTCGGCTTCATGGTCCCGTGGGTGGTGATCCTGACGGTGTTCCAGACAACGTTGCTCACCGTCGGTGGACTGGCGCTGGGCCTGCGTCTCAACGGAGGCTCGCCGTTCGCCGAGTTCGCTGTGGTGCTCGGCTACTCCCTGTGCGTCGTGGCACTCATCATGTTGATCAGCTCGACCCTCCGGACCGTCAACCAGGTCAACGCGTTTCAGAACGTCGGGGCGATGGCCTTCGCCGGTCTCGGCGGTGCCCTCGTGCCTCTCTCGCAGCTACCCGGCTGGGCTCGCGCCATCGGACCGTTCACGCCCGCCTACTGGGCGATGAAGGGACACAACGAGGTGTTCTTGAACGGTGGCGGTCTCGGCGATGTCGCCCTACCCGTCGGCGTGTTGATGGGTGCGGCAGCTGTCCTGATGGCGCTCGCAACCGTTCGTTTTCGGGTCGACGAGACCAAGCAGTTCTTCGCCTAAGGGTCCGCCGATGTCCCCGCGGCGAGTATCCCGTCCAGCGAGACGCACTACCGAGCGCCCTGGACCTCCACACGGGTGTTGCTGCTCGGCGGGACGGTCAGGTCTGGCCGAATCAGGCTCGGGGGCGTATAGGTGGCCGGGTTCCGCTCGTAGAAGTTCCGAAGTCTGCCTGGAACGGTTTGACCGAGTACCTCGCCCTCGATCGAGGCCCAAGCGCCGGCTTGGATGACGAGTTCCTTGCCGTCGAGCACGAACTCATCCTTGACTCCCGTTCGCTCATAGAAGTCGGAGTTGGCATCGAACACTCGAGCGGTCAGCCCGGTCTCGAAACGCTCACCGGGTTCGCCCACGTCGACGACGCTGCGCGGGCGCGAGTCCGCTCTACGGTGGCGGGATGAGTGCGAGCGATACCGGTACACCCGCTGCTTCCTCCACCCGAGAGTTCGCGAGCCGGGCCCTGGCGCTCCTTCTCGGGCTTGGCGTGCCGACCGGGTTCCTCTCCTGGCTGCTCGGATTCGACGCGATCAAGAAGCGGATCAACGGCCGACTCTGGTGTTCCGACGCAGACACGATCGTCTTCCAGGTGAAGGTGACAAGAAGCGGAGGCTCGAGCCGCTACACCGACAAGCTGCTGTGCCGAAAGGACGGCACCGTGGTGCGGACGATCGGCAACCTGCAAATGACGGCGACGACCATCGGTATCTCGTTCGCCATCACCGTGCTACTGGTCGGCCTACTTGTTGTCTGCCTCTTGACCTTGTCGAGGCTCCGACGTCGACGCCGGGCGAGTTGACGAGGAGATCGGCGAACCGTCGACACGACCGTTCCCGACCACGGGCTACGGGCTACGGGCTACGGGCTACGGGTTGCGGGCTACGGGTTGCCCGCCTCGGCGAGTTCGGGCATGGAGAACGTGAACATCCGATGCGCATGAATGCGCGCATACGACGTGCCACTGTCGAGGAAGCTCTCCCACTCTGCGCCGTAGCGGGGCACGTAGATGTCGAGCAACGCCTGCCGGAAGTCGCGGTTCGCCGAAGCTTTCATGTCGAGCTCCTCGGCTTCGCCGTGGACGGTGACCGACAACTCCTCGCCGGGTAAGTGCGTGGCGCTCACCGATGGGCGCCGACGCAGGTGGCGGAACCGTAGCGAATCCGTTGCCGAGCCGAAGTGGAACGACCCGCGGAAGAAGATGCCGTCGACCGGCCCGGCAATGGGCCGACCGTCGCGAGTCACCGTGGCCAGGACCAGCAGTCGCATACCGGTCAGCATCGCCGCAAGCTCGACTGCAGTCAGCCGACGATCCGGGGTGATCACGTTCTGCAGATGGCCACCGGCGGCGGCATAGGACTCGTCGAGCAGTCGCTGTAGCTGCAGCAGGTCGTCGGAGGTCTCGAACATCGGGGCGTCTCCTCGTGTTACGGGCCGTGCGCTACATCTGTCGAAGGTCGATACCGAAGTGGTCGCGGAACGCGTCGTAGTAGGCGTCGTCGGCGGCATCGGAGTACGCACCCATGGCGACCCACTCGGCATCGCTCATGCGGGCCCGGCCCGAGATGATCTCCTCGGCCCCCCAGCTCACCGGCCAGCGCAGCTTCGGTGAATCAGTCGTGATCGCTTCGTTGATCACCTTGCCGACTTCGAACGGATCCGTCGAATGCGACATGCCGGCGGCGTAGAACTGGAACATGCGCCGATAGGCCGCGTCGTATGCGCCCGTCTGGTTCGGAGCATCGATGTTCTTGGCGAAGATCGCACTCTTGGTGACGCCCGGCTCGACGATCACCACGCGGATCCCGAACGGTGCGAGCTCTTGGGCCATGCCCTCGGAGAGTCCTTCGAAAGCCCACTTCGACGCAACATAGGGCGACTGGGCGATTGCTGCGAAACGGCCGACGACCGAGGTGATGTTGACGATCGCCCCGGTCCGCCGCTCACGCATTCCCGGGAGAACGGCTTGGGCACAGCGAACGGCACCGCAGAGGTTCACGTTCAGCACGTCGAGGTACATCTGCGGGGGGCATTCCTCGGCCACCGCGTTCCCGCCGACGCCGGCGTTGTTCACGAGGACATCGACACGACCGGCCTCTCCGAGAATCTGGGCGAAGCCGCTCGCGACGGACGCGTCGTCGGCGATGTCGAGCTCGACCAGGTTCACCTCGACGCCGGCATCGGCCGACATCTGGAGAAGCTTGCCGGCCTTGTCCCTGCTTCGGACGGTGCCGTAGACGGTGTGGCCCTCGGCGGCAAGGTGGATCGCGGTAGCTCGGCCGATGCCGCTGTTCGCTCCGGTGACGACGGTGACGGGTGCACTCATGCCCCCGACCATACGGCGACAGGACCCGCCAAGCGAACACCAGACACCACTCCCACGCAACCCCGGCGCCCTTCAACCTTGGTGGGCCAGCTCACTCGCTCGGGCCGGTAAACCGGGAGAAAACCGAAGCCTGCTGGCCCGAGCACGGCAGCTGGCCCGAGCCCGCTTCGCCGTACCTTGGCCGACCGACGAGACTGGGGAACACGATGAGCCGGTACCGCTACCTCTTCTCGCCCCTCCAATTGGGGCCGATCACTGTTCGCAATCGCGTCGTGTTCTCGGCCCACCTGACGAACTATGCCGCCGACGGACTGCCGACCGAGCAGCACGCGGCCTACTACGCCGCGCGAGCGGCGGGAGGGGCCGGACTGATCATCACCGAGGAACACTCGACCCACCCGACGGACTGGCCCTACGAGAAACTCATCCACGGCTTCCACCGCGAGGTCATCCCCGGCTACCGGCGGATCACCGACGCCGTGCATCGCTACGGAACGCCGATCTTCGCCCAGATCAACCACAACGGTGGTCAGGCCTCGTCGATGTACTCGCGTCTGCCGGTGTGGGCCCCTTCACCGGTCGCCGACCCGCTGTTCCGGGAAGTCCCCAAGGGGGTCACGACGGGTGAGATCGCCGAGATCGTCGCCGGATACGCGCTCGTCGCCGCGCACTGCGCCGAAGGGGGATTCGATGGCGTCGAACTGCAGTGCAGCCATTCGTCGATCGTGCGGGGATTCCTGTCGGGCGCGACGAACATCCGCACCGACACCTACGGCGGCAGCCTCGAGAATCGAGCACGTCTCCTCGTCGAGATCGTCGACGCCGTGCGGGACGCGATCGGGCCGACCAGGGCGCTCGGCGTTCGCCTCTGCGGCGACGAGCTGATCGAAGGCGGAACCACCATCGACGAAGCCGTCGCCGTGGCCAAGATCGTCGAGGCGACCGGCAAGGTCGACTACATCAACACCTCGATCGGCGTGGCTACGGCAACGCTGTTCATGATCGAAGCATCGATGCACATCCCTCCGGGATACGCGCTGTTCATTCCGAACGCCATCCGCCGCGAGGTCGATCTCCCAGTGGTCGGGGTCGGGCGGTTCAAGGATCCACTGCAGATCGAACGGGCGTTGGCCGATGGACACTGCGATCTCGTCGGAGCGGTGCGCGCCCAGATCGCCGATCCCGATTTCGTCCGGAAGGCACAGAGCGGCGAGCACGACGACACTCGCCTGTGCCTGTCGTGCAACCAGGAATGCGTCGGGCGCATGGGACTCAACCGCTGGCTCGGATGCATCGAGAACCCCGCGGCCGGTCGTGAGGCGGAACTCGCCGCAGCCACTCCGGTTCGATCGACCGGCCTCGGCTCGCCCGTCGCGCTCGCACGAAAGCCCAAGCGGGTGCTCATCATCGGCGGCGGTCCGGCAGGGCTCCAGGCCGCGATCTCCGCCGCGCACCACGGACATGGGGTCGTCGTCTACGAACGCGAGGCACTTGCCGGCGGTCAGGTCCACTGGGCGGCGAGCGTGGCGAACCGGGCGGAGTTCGGCGACCTGATCCGCAACCAGCTCAACGAGCTGAAGCGTCTCGAAGTCAAGGTCGCATTGGGCCACGAGATCGACGCGGCGTTCGTGATCGATCAGAAGCCCGACGTCGTCATCATCGCCACCGGCTCCGTGCCGCAGCGCCCCTACTGGGCGCCGCCCGATAACGACCGCATCGGTGATGTCATTGATGTGCTCTGCGGCACGTTCGTGCCGACCTCCGGCGATCGGGTCACGGTGATCGACGAGCTCGGTTTCCACCAGGCCACCTCTGTCGCCGAAGTGCTCGCCGACCGCGGATGTCTCGTCGAGATCATCACGCCCGGCATGGTCGTCGGCCAGGACCTCGGCATCACCCTGGACATGGAAGGGTTTCGGATCCGCGCCGCCGCGAAGGGCATCACCCTCACACCCGACTCCGTCGTAATGGGCTGGGATCCTTCTCTACGTACGCTTAGCATTCTGCACCATGTGAGTGGCACCATGGTCGCCCGCGAAACAGATTGGGTCGTGCTCGCCGTGCCCAACCGACCTGATGACACGCTCTTTCGCGAACTGGAGAACTCCGGCCTCGACGTTCGCCGCATCGGTGACGCTGTTGCTCCCCGCCGGGCCCATTCCGCCATCATCGACGGCGACCGCGTGGGGGCCGCGTTGTGAGCCTCCTGGCGATCGTGGTCGTCCGGAATGGTGTCCTGCCGGCAGGCGGTGAGGAAGCGACAGGAGAAGCGAACGGTCGGGTCCTGCTCGTCGGGTCCGGGACCAGCGAAGCGGCCGGCACGCTGCTCTGTGCACATACCATCTTTACCGTCGAAACTGGCACCCTTCGACTCCGCGAGATCGCCGACGACATCGCGCTGATCGAACAGGTTCAGCACGCAACCGGACTCATCCTTCCCGCCTCGCCTGATGGCCGCGACCTCGCTCCGCTCCTGTCCCACCGCCTGCATCGACCCCTGTTCGCGTCGGCTACCGAGGTCCGCGAAACGCGCGTCACGTGCGTGCGGACTGCAGGCCGAGTCGGGCGCGAGCTCACGCTTTCCGAGCGATTCATCGCGACCCTCGTGCCCGGCGTCCGTGGGCTCACGAAATCGTCCACCAACGCTGGGGCCACTCAACAGACGACCACACCGATTCGTCCCGTGCACGCTTCCATCGGAGGGTCGGCTTCGAATCCGTCAGTCGAGAGCATCGCGGTGCTGCCGCCCGATCCGACGACAATGGATCTCACCGAAGCTCGCTCCATCATCGGTGGCGGGCTCGGCCTCGGCTCCAAGGAGCGTTTCGATCAGCTCGCCCGTGTCGGGCGGCACCTCGGCTCGTCGCTCGGCGGAACGCGCGTCGCCAGCGATGCCGGATGGATCCCACTCGAACGCCAGATCGGTACCACGGGGGTAGCCGTCAGACCATCGATCTACCTCGCGTTCGGGATCTCCGGAGCGACGCAGCACACCAGCGGTCTCGGCGACCCCGACCACGTGATCAGCGTGAACACCGATCCGAGTTGTCCGATGATGACGATGGCCGACATCGCGATCGTCAGCGACGCCACAGCAGTGCTCGACGCCCTCGAGCAGATGCTTCGCCTACACGGCTAGTGCACCGAGTCGGAAGTTTCTGTTACATCGATCCTTCAAACAACGCAGGGCCCACAACGAATCGGAGCGTTTCGATGTCACAGGAACTCCTGCGACGATGCACTAGTGTCCCGAATCGGAAGAAGCTCGCGGAATTCGCGAGTCGGATTCCGTTGTGGCAAGGACGCAGGAGGCAGCGCCTGCCTTGTCCAACCGCAACGACGAGGACGCCGCCACGGCGGAATCTGGCCGAGAATTCCGCAGCGGACTTGTGATTCGGGACACTAGCGATTCACCCGGGAAACGAACGCCGAGATCTCGTCGGCCACAAATTGGGCGTTTGCTCCGTGGAACACGGTCGAGTGACCGCCCGGGACCCACGCGGTGTGCGTGGATTCGGCGTGCCGTTCAATGTGGGAATAGTCGAACCAGAACGTCGGAGTCATCTCCATCGACCGGAACAGCAGCGCCGGAGCGGGAATGGGGCCGCAGTCCTCGGCGCCGAGGACCGCCCTGTCGACGATCGCGTCAACTCCGACGTAGCCGAGCCTTTTCGCAGCCTCGGCGTTGGCGTCGACGTAACCAGCACGCGCCCGCCATGCCCGCCAACTCGGACGCATCCATCCGAGCACCGACCGACCACCACGATCGCGCGCATTGCGGGAAACGTTGGCGAGACGCCCGAGCACGGTCGGCGGCATCGGCTCGGCCACAAAGGAGTCGAGCACGACCAGACCGGCGATTGTGGAGCCCCGGCCACGTAGCTCCTGGGCGAGATGCATGGCGATCAGTCCGCCGTCGGAATAGCCGCCGATCAAGTGGCGGCCAGACGGATCATCAGCACGGATTGCCGTGGCGTAGCGCTCCACCATCTCCGCCATCGTTCGATCCGGCGCACGGCCGGGCTCAACGCCCGCGGCCTGCACGCCGATCACCTCAACGCGGCCGCTGAGCAAGAGCGCGAGCTCGCGAAATCCCATGACGTTGCCTCCGGCACCATGCACGAGGAACAGCTTTGCCGGCGCGGCGTCGGCGCCGAATCTCACCAGTGAGGACACCGCGCTGAAGCCACCGGGGTTCGCGGCGCGTTCCGCGAGCAGACGAGGCGTCGGTGCGTCGAGCAACACCGTCAACGGCAGTTCGATGCCCTTTCGCTCGCCGACGCGGGTCAGCAGTTGCACGGCAAGCAGGGAGTGGCCGCCCAGCGCGAAGAAGTCATCGTCAGGATCGACCGGATGCCCGAACACCGTTGCGAAGTCGGCGACGATCCGGTCGAGGGGGCTCCCCGGACGTTCGTCACCCCTTCCCGGTGACGCCATCGCAAGCGACTGCGGAGCGATCTCCGGGAGGGAGCGTCGATCGACCTTGCCCGACGGCGTGAGGGGAAACTCGTCGAGCACGACGTAGAGCGATGGCGCCATCACCGAAGCGAGCCGCGATGCGACTGCGCGCCGAACACCAACCTCGTCGAACGACGAATCGTTGGCAACGATGACGTACGCCACCAGACGGTCGTCACCCAGACCGTGTCCTACGACCGCAGCCACGGCCTGCGCGATCGACGGCTGTTCGATCAGTATCGACTCGATCTCACCCAGTTCGATTCGATGGCCCCGCAGCTTCACCTGGGTGTCGATGCGGCCCAGGAATTCATGCACTCCGTCCGGACGACGAATCGCCCGGTCGCCGGTTCGGTAGACCGGCAGCTCCGATCCATCGATCGTAAGCGTACGAAACTTCTCCAGCGTGAGGTCGGCGCGGCCGTGGTATCCGTCACCGACGAACGCACCACCGATCAGCAACTCACCCTCGACACCGTCGGCAACCGGACGCAGCGATTCGTCGACAACGAAAGGACGAACGCCAGGGAGCGGGTGGCCGATCGGAACGGTTGCGCCGTCGGTCGATTCCACGTCATGGGCAAATGACCAGATCGAACACTCCGTCGGGCCGTAGATGTTCGTGACCCCGCCGACCCCAGCAGCCTGAAGCTGATGGACGAGCGCAGGCGGCAGCGCCTCGCCCCCGACGAGGACCTGATGAAGCGAGCGGAGGCCACGGCGATCATTGGTGTCGGCCAGCATCAGCACGGCGCGCGTCGGTGTGCACTGCAGGTGGGTCACCCGATGGAGCTCAAGCAGCGAGCCGAGAGAACCGCCGAAACCGGCACGCGCTTCATCAGGCGCCAACACGACCGAATGACCCTCCGTCAACGGCCAGAGGAACTCGGTGAGCGAGGCG
>JANOHI010000069.1:0-1866 GCA_031406385.1 Acidimicrobiia bacterium | reverse complement strand
CTTGGACGAAGGGATCGGCAAGCTAGCCGCGTGTAGCCACCGGACTATCGACAACGCCTATTTCGAAGGAGAACAATGATGATGATCGACCTTCCCGCTGACCTGAATGCCCAAGACGACGACGGCCTCGGCTGGTCGCTGCTGCGCGAAGCAGCTGAACCGGCAAAAGTCCGTGTGGGTCTTTATGTTGTGGCTGGTAACTCGCAGGCGGCTGCGGTGGTTCGTGTGGTTGCGGTTGATGACGATGGACAGGTGCACTTCGTTGTGCTTCCTGGTTCTGTCAAGAAGAACGCACATCTCCTTGGCCATGCCGTCGCTTCGTAGGCGATGCGGACGTGGAGATGGCACGAACAGCATCTGCCGAGCTGAATGCGGTTGCTGTCTTCGACGACGAAGACCGTCGGGTGCCCGTTCTTCTCGGGAAGCAACTCCAAGCGTGCTGCTAAGTGAGCATATGATCGTGCCCGCGAAATGCCTGCATAGACCGCGCAACTGGGCGGACCGAGGCCCGCGGGACGGACCGGCAAACCCAACAAACTCGGGCTGGACGGCACACGGCGACACGGCCCGGCATGACCCAAAATCGACTGGGGGTCAAGAGGTCGTGGGTTCGAGTCCCGCCAGCCCGACAAAACTCCTGGTCAGAGGGTATGTTTATCGTATGTGTGCGTACGGTGCATCTAAGTGAGAACAAATTTGAGAACATCCGGTGTTCTCAAGGGGTCGAGTGTTGCGGATTGCGGACGAAATCGGGCTAACTGACGGCGCGGAGAACGACCGTTGGTGTCCCTTCGTGACCGTTGGTGACCCCTTTGCGGTTGCGCGCTTGACTCGGTTCTGGCGTGGTTAAGCGCGCTGCTCAAGGGGCCGGACGATATCTGGCGGTTCCTCTGCTTCTGCGCCGTGGCCGCAGGCCGAACCTCCGTATTATGAGTCTTGACTCATAATGACCTTTGGCTCATACTATTGGGGTGTGGGAGGTCGAGGTCACCGATGAGTTCAAGGACTGGTGGGTGGCGTTGACTGACGACCAGCGAGAGGCTGTGGCTGATCGGGTTGAGTTGTTGGCTGAGCGTGGACCTGATCTCGGTCGCCCGGTCGTTGATCGGATCCATACTTCGCGGCATCAGACCATGAAGGAGCTGCGGGCGGCGAAGGGTGGGTCGCTGCGGGTGCTGTTCTCGTTTGATCCGCGTCGACAGGCCATCTTGCTGTTGGGTGGCGACAAGACCGGTGCTTGGAGCGAATGGTATGAGTGGGCTGTTCCGCTCGCTGATGACCTGTACGACGAATATCTCGAGGAACTTGACGCAGAAGGACTGAACTGATGGCTCGAACCAAATTCTCTGAACTTCGCGAGACTGTCGTTGCCAAGCCGGGCGCGGCTGAGCGGCTCGCGGCCTTGCGCGCCGAGACCCTCGACGAGATGCGCCTGTATGAGCTTCGCCATGGCGAGGCGATCAGCCAGGCTGAGCTGGCGGGTCGTCTTGATGTGACGCAGGGCGCGATTTCGAAGTTGGAGCATTCCGAGGATGTGCGGGTCTCGACGCTGCGGCAGTACTTGGAAGCGCTTGGCGCACGCCTGGAGTTGGTTGCGGTGTTCGATGACGATGATCGCCGAGTGCCAGTGCACCTCGGCAAGGGCTCGGCGGCCTGATCGTTGCCTCGCCGATGTGGCAAGCGCGCATATGACCGTTTGGACGTCAGCTTCGCGTAGGTGCAGCCGCCGATGGCCGGAGGCTCCGTTCCTTGAGTGAAGGATGGAGTCATGACTATGAAGAAGAAGCCGCACCGGTATCCGCCGGAGCTTCGCGAGAAGGCGGTCCGGATGGTGTTGGATAATCAGCACACCGCCGCGACCGCCGT
>JANOHI010000056.1:0-9460 GCA_031406385.1 Acidimicrobiia bacterium | reverse complement strand
GTAACTCGAGCCCGTCGGAGAGGGTGCCGACCGCACCGGCGACGACGAATCCGCCGACCTCGGCGAGCATCTGGGCCAGGTCATCCCGCAACACCTCGTCGTCCTCCACGAGGCCGATCGTCACGGTGCGCTGCAACTCCTCTGCTGGGATCCGGTTCACGGTTCCACACTTGCACGCGCCGGGTCCGAGAACACCCCCGTGTATACGGGATAGCCACGCATGGTGGTCGTTCCCTACGTTCAGTGGCATGAATCTACTTCCCAAAACCATCCTGACCCTCCTTCCAACCCTGGCAATCGCTCTCGCGGTGGCTCCGACGTCCGTCACGGCCGCCCCGAGCTCCGACCTCGCCACCACCGTCGTGGCGCCGGCCGCGCATCAGGTGAACGATGTCGGCCGCTACGAGGTGCGTGTCGCCAACGTCGGTCCGCAGCGGTCTGGAGCCGTGAACCTCACTATCGATCTGCCGCGGACCACTACGTCGCCGACCGTTTCCGTGATGGGCACGCTGATCAGCGTGCCGGGCGGCTGCACCCGGGTCGGCACCCAGCTCCGCTGCACCCTCCCCCGGATCAACGCGAACAACTCGACCCCGGTGTTCGTCGACCTCCGCCTGCCCTACAGCGCCAATCCGATCGTCATCTCGGCCACAGCTACAACGACCAACGACGGGAATCCGGCGAACAACACCGGATCCGTCGGCGCCAACCTCAGCTACTACGTAGTGGCCGTGAGTGCCCCGGCTGCGGTGTCGAACAGCCATTGCACTGGGACGAACCTCTCCTCCTACTTCGAGTGCACCGTCTCTCCAGGATCGCTGAGCAGCCACCCGGCAACCTTCCTGCCGGGCGGGGCGATCGACCTGGGCGATCCGTCCTATGGCGGCACCTGGGCTGTGAACGGGACCGACCTCACCTTCACCTACACCGAGCTCGGCCAACCCGCCGGATCGTTCGTAGGAAAGGGCACCGGTCTCAACTGCTGGGAGGGAAAGATGACGTTCCCCGGCAGCACCTACATGGCGATGTACAAGGTCTGCTTCTGAGCCCCGGCGGTCACCTCACACGGTGACCGGCACGACGGAACGGGACTCCGGCGGTGGCGGCCATGTGGCCGCCACCGCCTTTGTTCGTTCCCGGCCTCAGGCAGAGATCAGGTGATCCGACTCCTTGCGCATGCCGTGGATGAATCCGGCGACCGATGCCAAGAGAAGTACCACTGCGGCAAGGAAGGCGAGTGTTGCGGCCTGGCCGGCCCGCTCGCCGAAGATGCTGAACCCGTAGCTCGTGAGGAGGAGCCCGCGGAGTGTCTCGCCCTTGAAGAGCGTGTCCGTCTTGCCGGCCAGCACCTTCGCTGCCGCGTCGAGGTCCTTGGATGCCTGGGCTTCCGGATCGGCGGCAAGAGCCTCTTCCGCCGCCCCTCGTGCCGCCCGTGACTCTCCACTGGTCTGGGAATAGGTCTTTCCGCCGTTGACTGCCTTCACATGGAATCCGATGTACTCATTCGCGTAGCACTCTGCCTGCTTGCCCGACGTGAGCGGTTTGCCGGCGTTCTTCACGAGACAGGATGCCGACTTCTCCTCGTCGGACAGACCGGCTGCCGGCGTGAAGTTGATCTGCTGGGCCGACATCTGGTCGCGCACGTAGGACTTCGCGAAGTTCGCCTGGTTGCGGAGGACGAGGCCGAGCACCACGAGGAGCAGCGCCAGGAGCACGCCCCCGATGCTGAAGATCAGGTCCAGCTTCTTCCGAGTCATGATTGGTTTCCCTCTGCGGGGCGCGAGCAGGGTGCTCGGCCGGGCATCACCACGATGACGAACCAGCCGTTCAATCGATCAGTGCCGTGTGACTTGGTCACGCACGACGAACGTCCCGACCCCGGGCGTTGGCCCCGTCAGCTGTAGGCGCAGAGATCGAACGGGTGGGCGCTCGGGTCGGTGAGGTTGGCGATGCGTCCGTATGGTTCGGTGCGGGCCCGGTCGAGGAGATGGGCGCCGAGCGTCTGCAGGCGGGCGAGCTCGGTATCGAATTCCTCGATGCGGCAGCGAACGTCAAGGTGGGCCCGTGACGGGTAGAGGTGGCGCACGGAGCTCCGTTGTTCGTCCTGAGTGCGTTGGAGGCCGAGCCGACGGTTGGACCATGCATCTGACAGCACCAGCCAGCGGCCGTCGTCTTCGTCCTCGGTCACGTGGAGATCCAAGGCCGCACACCAGAACCCGGCCAACGAACGGGGGTCGGCGCAGTTGAGGGTGACGAGGTCGAACTGTGAACCCACCTCGCCCGCCGGTGCCGAGGTCAGCCGGCGGCGACGCTGTGAGCGACGACGGGTCGGCGGAGCTTCCAGATGAAGCCGTCGAAGAACACGTGCATGCCGCCGACGGTGAGAAGAACGGTGTTGGCAATGTCGGCATCGACCAACTTCTGCACCGAAACAAGAACGATGCCGATGAGAGCCACGTAGAGGACAACGCACCCCGTCACCCGAAGGGGACCGCGCACGACTCGGCCCACGACCCCGCCCGGTTGGGCCTGGGGACCGACGTAGCGGCGGCCGAGCGCGCCATGAACGATGACGAAGTATTCGACAGCGTGCGATCCCACGTAGCCGATGAGGCCGACGATTGGATTGACAAGTATCACGGCGAACAGCAACGCAGTGCCGAAGAGGTAACGGCGCTTCGGGGTCCATCCGACCACATCCAGCTGGCGTTCCCCGAGCCACCAGCGAGCCGTGGCCCAGACCACGAGCAGCCCGGCCGCAATGACCGCCCCAACCGCCCATGGGCGGAGGCTTTGCAGCACTCGGACGCCCTCTTCGTTCGTGGCACCAAGCTCGACCCGATCCAGCAGGCGCGTGGTGCGGGGGTCGGCCGCCGCAAACGACATCGCAAAGACCAGCCAGCTGATGAGCATGGGTCGCTCCCTGGCCGGTCCGGTCTCGCCGGCCTTGCGGGCGTAGATGCGCGAGATCCCGTATCGCTGCATGAGGGTGTGTTCGGCGTTCCACAACCCGGCGATCACCGCCACGAGCGTGAGGCTGAGCGACCGAGCCACGATAACTGCGCCGGTCAATACCAACGGGAACACCGTGAACACCCGCCGAGCGACAGCGAACTGCGCCGGGTCACCGTAGATGAGACCGAGTGTGAGCGGCTGGTGCACCAACGACGTCAGCAACGTCAGTGCCACGACCACGGCGAGCGCGGCGGAGGACGAATAGGCCAGGCCCGCCGCCAGGCTGAACGGAACCCACAGGAAGGTGATCGCGGCGTCGGTGCGACGATCATGGATCCAATGGGCCGGAGCGACAGTCCTCGGCGATGGGGAGAGCGGTGCGGCGGCTCCCGGCGAGGAAACGGCGGACATTGCGTTACGACGGTAGCCGCCAGCCCACTGCCTCGATGCTCTCGCCGTCGAGGGTTCGCCCGACGCCCATCCGACGCCCGTTGGACCCTCGCCCCGGGCGGGCAGAACCCCCCACCAATGTGGTTGGTCCTCTGATCTCCTGAGTAGGCTGATCCCTCGTGTCTGTCGAAGCTCCCCCCGCTGCTGCGCCAGTTGATTCCATCGCTCAGCAGTACCTCGACGCGCTCCGCGCCGCGCTCGGCGACGGCGTGCTCGAAGGCGTTGTTCAACGCCACGATGTTGTGGTCCGAGTATCGCTCTCCTCGTGGATCGCTGCGCTCACGGCGGCCAAGTATCAACTCGGTCTCACATACTTCTGCTTCCTGTCCGGCCTCGACTGGCTCGACTCGCCCCTGCAGACCACCCGGTACGAAAATGTCTGGGGCTCCGTCGACGACGAGGCGTCCGAGGACGAGGGCGCCGACACCGCCACCCCGGCCGAACCCGCACCGGCGCTGAGCGACGCCAGCTTCGTCACCGGCCTGGCCGGTGGCTCCACTCGATTCCAGGTCTTTGCCCGGGTGTACTCGACGCAAACACGTCGGGGGATGGTCATCAAGGCTGACCTCGACGAGGCAAATCCCACCGTCCCGACAAGCACAGGCGTCTACGCAGGGGCCGACTGGCACGAACGGGAAACGTGGGAGATGTACGGGTTCTGGTTCGAAGGCCACCCACACCTTGTTCATCTCTATCTCCCGATGGGCTTCGAGGGCTACCCACTGCGGAAGGACTTCCCGCTCTTGGCGCGTGAGGTGAAGCCGTGGCCGGGTCTCACCAACGTCGAGCCGATCGCCGGCGAAGCCGATGAAGAGTCGGCCGAATGATGGGAGACCGGAGAACTATCGTGCTCGGCGACATGACGCACCAAGGCCCAGCCATGACCCGCGAGAACGCCGGACCGACGTCGGCGAAGCGTCGAACACAAGGAGCGGGCGCGTGACCGCAACCATCGAGCCCGGAACAACGGCCGCCACGTTCTCCCCGAACAGCCCTGAACAGCTGAAGCAGGCTGCCTATATCGCCGGCCAGGCTTCCGACATGCGGGTCAACGTCGAGGTCGCCACCGACGACGGAATGACCGTCAACATCGGCCCTCAGCACCCGGCCACCCACGGCACTCTGCGCCTGATCGCCAAGCTCGACGGCGAACAGGTCATTGAATGCGTTCCCTACATGGGCTACATGCACCGTGGATACGAGAAGCTGACCGAAGTCCGCACCTACCCCCAGATCACCACGCTGGTGAACCGCATCGACTGGCTGTCGAGCTTCGCCAACGAGGTGCCGTTCATCCTCGCGGCCGAGCAACTCATGGGCATCGAAGCACCGCCGCGTGCGCAGTGGATCCGCACGTGTCTCTTCGAGATGGCTCGCATCGCCAACGTGGCCCTCTTCCTCGGCGACATGGGCGTGCAGCTGGGTGCCATCACTCCGGTGTTCTTCGCGTTCCGCGACCGCGAACACGTGCTCAACCTGATCGAAGCGGCCACCGGTGGGCGCTTTCATCCGAACTACGACCGCATCGGCGGCATCAAGGAAGACCTCCCCAAGGGATGGATCTCCGAGGCCAAGACCGTCATGAACAAGGTTCGCACCTTCTGTGACGAACTCGAACAGCTCCTCATGGGCAATCGCATCTTCCAGGAGCGCTGCCGCGGCGTTGGCGTGATCCCGGTCGACAAGGTCATGGAATACGGGATTTCCGGCGCCAACGCCCGAGCCTCGGGAGTCGACTGGGACATCCGTCGCGATCAGCCCTCACCACTCGTGTGGAGCAAGCTCGACTGGAACGTCATCACCCATCCCGACGGCGACTCTTTCGCCCGCTACTGGGTGCGTCTCCAGGAAACCCGCGAAGCCGCCAAGATGGTCGACCAGATGCTCGATGGCCTGCCATCGGGCCCGATCATGGCCAAGGTGCCGCGCATCATCAAGGTGACGGCCGGTGAGACCTACGTCGCCACAGAGAACCCGCTCGGTGAGATGGGCTACTACGTCGTTTCGAAGGGTGGCCTCGGACCGTTCCGGGTGAAGATCCGCACGGCGAGTTTCAACAACATCTCCATCGTTCCGTGGATCATGAAAGGCGTGTTCGTGCCGGACATCATCACGATCCTCGCCTCGCTGTATTTCATCCTCGGCGACATCGACCGTTAAGCACCGACAGGACTACGGGGAATGCTCGCGATCACACTCGCCTACTGGCAGCAATCAATCATCAAACTCATCGCCGTTCTGATCATTATTCCGGTTGGTGGGCTGCTTCTCGGCTACACCTTCTTGCTTAAGATGATGGCCCACATGCAGTCGCGTCTCGGTCCGATGGAATCGGGCGGATTCCATGGTTGGTTCCAGAACATCGGCGACGCCATCAAATTCATTCAGAAGGAAGACATCATCCCGACGAAGGCCGACAAATGGGTCTTCTCGCTCGCGCCGTATGTCGTCGTGATGTCCACCTTCTTGCTGTTCCTCGTGATTCCGGCCGGCCCGGACCTGGTGATCTCCGATCTCCAGGTCGGCGTGTTCTACGCCCTGGCAGTGTCGTCAATCGGCGTGCTCGGTGTGCTCATGGCGGGCTGGGCGTCGGCCAACAAATACTCGCTTATGGGCTCGCTGCGAGCCGCCGGTCAGCTCATCGCCTACGAGCTCCCCATGGTCCTCGCGGTGGTGGGAGTGATTGTGCAGGCCGGCTCGATGAACTTCAACACCATCGTCGACAAGCAGCGGCAGTTCGAGATCTTCGGCCTCAACGTCGCCGGTATGCCGTTCGTGGCGACACAGTTCGTCGGCTTCGTGGTCTTCATGATCGCCACGCAGGCCGAACTCACCCAGGCGCCGTTCGACATGCCTGTCGCCGAATCCGAACTTGTCACCGGCTACATGACGGAGTATTCCGGGTTCCGGTTCCTCTCGTTCTTTCTCGGTGAGGTCGCGTCGACGTTTGCGTTCGCCGCTATAGCCGCCACCATGTTCCTCGGTGGGTGGTATCTCCCGATGCCCGACCGGTGGGTCGACAACAACATCGCCAACGTGCTCGGCCCCGGGATTCTCCTTGCCAAGATCATGTTCGTATCGTTCCTGATCTTCTGGTTCCGTTTCTCCTATCCGAGGTTCCGGGAAGATCAGTTGCAGGCGCTCGCCTGGAAGTATCTGATTCCGATCTCGCTGGCGAACATCGTTGCTACTGCTGTCCTGAAAGTTGCCTTTTAATATGACTCGCGCGCACTGCTTTTCCCGCGTCGCCGACTACGACCAGGACGTGTTCTGACATGGCTCTCCCGAAATCTGCTGCGGCGGAAAAAGGCAAGGAAGTCTTCGACTCGTTGACCGGTGGTCTGCGGGTGACCATGAAAACCTTCCTGAGGGGCGCCGAAACGGTGCAGTACCCGCACGAGCGTGAGAACCCGCCGGTTCGCGCCCGCGGTGTCATCGCCCTGAAAGAGGAGAACTGCACCGTCTGCATGCTCTGCTCACGTAGCTGCCCGGACTGGTGCATCTACATCGAGGGTCACAAGGACAAGGCGCCGCCCCGGCGCGAGGGTGGCAAGCCGCGCACCGTTCAGGCCCTCGATCGTTTCGACATCGACTACGGCCTGTGCATGTACTGCGGCATCTGCGTCGAGGTCTGTCCGTTCGATGCGCTCTTCTGGAGCCCCGAGTACGAATACTCCGTCCCGTCCATCGCCGATCTCCTCCACGACAAGACCCGCCTGGGCGAGTGGATGGAGACGGTGCCCGCCAAGCCGGCCCTCGAGGTCGGCGCGGAATCGAAGAAGAAGTAGCCTCGCCCGCCGTGCTTGCCCAGAACCTCACCTTCGGGCTCCTTGCCGTGGCCATGGCGCTTTCGGCGATCAAGCTCGTCACGACGCAGAACGTGGTGCACGCCGCGCTTTACCTCGTCATCGTGCTGGCCGGCATGGCCGCGCAATACATCCTCCTCGCCGCCGAGTTCGTGGCCGTCACCCAGGTGCTCGTCTACATCGGGGCGATCATGGTGCTGGTGCTGTTCGGGATCATGCTCACCCGCGCTCCGATCGGCAAGACCCCGGAGCTCGACAACAACCAGCGCATTCCCGCAGCAATAGTGTCGCTGTTCCTCTTTGGTTCCCTCGGGTCGCTGCTCATCGACGCCTTCGGTGACGATCGGTTCGATCTGAACAACAGCGTTGCCTCGGGTGCGGCTGGCGGGAACATGGTGCGGATGTCCGACTCGATCTTCTCCCAGTACCTGGTGCCGTTCGAGGTCGTGTCGATCCTTCTGCTCGCTGCCCTCGTGGGGGCCATCGTCGTGGCCAGGCGGGACTAGCGATGCTGATCAACCAGTTCATGATCCTCGCCGCTCTGCGCTTGATCGGTGCCCCATGTTGATCAACCAGTTTCTCATCCTGGCGGCGTTTCTCTTCTGCGCCGGGGCCTACGGCGTCATGGTCCGCAAGAACGCCGTGCTCGTGCTGATGTCGATCGAGCTGATGATCAACTCCGTGAACATGAACTTGATCGCCTTCGCCTTGAAGAACGACAACATCATCGGTCACGTGTTTGCGCTGTTCGTGATCGCCGTCGCCGCTGCGGAGGTCGGTGTCGGCCTGGCCATCGTGCTGCTGATCTATCGCAACCGCCGCTCCGTCGATCCCGGTGAAGTCTCGGAGATGAAGGGCTGATGTCGATGTTCAGCGCGTTTTCGGGGGGCGGAGGCTTGGCCCCTGACCTTGGGCTCTCGGTGGGTAGCCTGCTGGCTGCCGGCGGCGAAACCGTCGCTGAGCATTCGTCATCAGCGCCATGGATCCTCGCCCACGCGTGGGTGCTTCCCGCATTGATGATGGCGTCGTTCGTTGCCACCCTGTTCTTTGGCAAGCGGATGAAGTTCCTCGGCGCCGAGTTCGGGATCGTCAGCTCCGTCGCCACCATGGTGCTCGCCATTGGCGGCGTGATCCTGTGGATCCGCCTCGCTCCCGGTGCGCATAGCGCGGAAGGTGCGAACGAAGAAGCGTTCCGAGCCGTCGGCACCGGTATGCGTTCGTTTGCTGCCCACTTTGCGGGCGAGGAGCCCATCAAGCTCCGCGATCCGATTGAGCGAAGCGTGTCGTGGTTCCGTGACGGCAACGTGAATGTCGGCCTCGGCATCCACGTCGACGGCTTCGCCGTTGCCATGCTTTTCACGGTCGCCTTCGTCTCGCTGTGCGTCCACGTGTTCTCGATCGAATACCTTCGCGGCGACAAGCGATTCACGCACTACTTCGCCGCCCTGAATCTGTTCAGCGGCGCGATGTTGTGGATGGTCCAGACCTCGACCACTCTCGGCCTGCTGTTCGGCTGGGAACTCATGGCTCTGTGCTCGTTCTTGCTCATCGGCCACTGGTGGGAAGACGAGACCAATTCCACGGCTGCGTTGAAGGCGTTCTTGACGACTCGTACCGGCGACATCGGTCTGCTGATCGGCATCATCATCTTGTTCTTCGCCGCGGGGAACACGTTCGACATGGCTGCCATCAACGAGAAGGCGCTCAATGGTGGGATCAACAAGACCACGCTCGTCGTCGCTGCCGTAGCCTTGTTCTTCGGCGTGATGGGCAAGTCGGCGCAGTTCCCCCTCCACACCTGGCTACCCGATGCCATGGCCGGCCCCACGCCGGCGTCGTCACTGATCCACGCGGCCACGATGGTCGTTGCCGGTGTGTACCTCTTCGCTCGTCTCTACGGCGTGTTCTGGCAGGGCTTCTCCATCAACGCCGGCGGAATGAACTTCGGCTCGTGGATCGGCGCCATCACGATTGTCGCGGCGGCAGGTCTGGCGTTCGTGCAGACGGACATCAAGAAGGTCCTCGCGTATTCACCGTTTCGCAGCTCGGCTACATGGTCCTCGGCCTGTCGGTCGGAGCCTGGGTCGGTGCGATCTTCCATCTCGTGACCCACGCGTTCTTCAAGGCCCTTCTGTTCCAGGCAAGCGGTTCGATCGCCCACTCCGGGTCCCATCACAGCTTCGAGATGGATCGCATGGGCGGACTCCGTAAATACATGCCGATCACGTATCGCACGTTCTTCGTCGGCT
>JANOHI010000050.1:0-18534 GCA_031406385.1 Acidimicrobiia bacterium | reverse complement strand
CCAAACCCCTCCCCGACTCCTACCCCCCCGTCTGGAAGGAACACCAAGAGGACCGCCTCTCCCCCCTCCGAAACGAACGAGCGGCGGAAGACGCCTAACCAACAGCGCCGCGAAGATCGCTTGCGCCCATCCCCGCCCGGGGAAAGGAACTGACCATGTCCCGCTTCGGCGAACCCCACCCCGCTCCGTCCGACCCAGTCGAGGCGCCTCTGATGTCGCGTTTCGGCGAAGTCCTCACCGCTGAGTTTCTTGATGGGGGGAACCTCTGATGTCGCGTTTCGGCGAAGTCCTCACAGCAATGGTGACCCCCTTCGACGCCACCGGCGCCCTCGACCTCGACGCCGCCCAGGCTCTTGCCCGTTGGCACGTCGCCCAAGGCAACGATGGCCTCGTGATCGCCGGGACCACCGGTGAGGCGCCAACCCTTTCTGACGAGGAGCAACTCGATCTCATCAAGGCCGTGTGCGAAGCGGTCACGGTTCCGGTGATCGGCGGCGCCGGGTCCAACGACACGCCCCATGCCCTCCACCTCACGAAGGCAATGGCCGGCCTCGGCTGCGCCGGCGTGCTCACGGTGACCCCGTACTACAACCGCCCCTCACAGGCCGGGATCGAACGTCACTTCCGTGCCGTGGCTGCAGCCACCGTCCTGCCCGTGATCATGTACGACATCCCCGTCCGTACCGGACGCAAGATCGCCAACGACGTGATGCTGCGCCTCGCCCGCGAGTGCTCGAACGTCGTCGCCGTCAAGGATGCGGCGAGCGATGTCTCGTCATCGGCTCGGCTCATGGCCGAGGCTCCGGCGGGCTTCGAGTTGATCAGCGGCAACGACGACCAGACTCTTCCGCTCCTGTCCATCGGCGGAAGCGGCGTGATCGGGGTGGCCACCGCGTGGTCGGCCGCGGAGCACAAGGAGATGATCACGTCGTTCAAGAAGGGCGACGTGGAGAGGGCCCGGTCGGTCAACGCTCGGCTTCTCAATTCCTATGCCTACGAAACCGGCGACGCCAACCCCAATCCGCAGCCGGCCAAGGCGATGCTGCGCACGCTTGGCCACCCGGTCGGCTATTGCCGGCCGCCGATGGACGGCGAGCCCGACGACCTCGAAGATCGCGCCCGCAAGGTCTATGCCGATCTCAAGGCGGGTTCGTGAGTCGCTCAACACTGCGCTGCGCTTCTCCGCTGCGCTTCGCTGCTCGCAACACCGGTGTTGTTCCTAACTTCGCTGCTCGCAACACTGGTGTTACTTCTACCCCCAGAGGTGCCTCGTGAGTCGTCGCGGCACTGGCGCCCCGCCCCGCCCCGTCGCAGCACTCGCCGATGAGGCGCTCGCGCCTGTGGGCGCAGCACCTGACGGCACCGTCCGCATCATCTTCCTCGGCGGCCTCGGCGAGGTTGGCCGCAACTGCTGCGCCATCGAGGTCAATGGACGGTTGATGCTGGTCGACGTCGGGCTGATGTTCCCCGACTCGGACATGCCCGGCATCGATCTCGTCCTCCCGGACTTCACCTACCTGCGTGACAACGCCGATCGCATCGACGGAGCGATCCTCACGCACGGCCACGAAGACCACGTCGGTGGGCTTTCGTTCCTCCTGCGCGACATCTCATTCCCGCTGTACGCCACACAGCTCACGCTGAATCTGGCGCGTGGGCGTATCGAGGAAGCCGGCCTGCTCGGTCGCACTTCGTTCAACCCGCTGGTCGACGGCGAACGCCGCACCATCGGAGCCTTCGATATCGAAGTGATACCGGTCTCGCACTCAGTGCCTGACTCGATCGCCATTGCGTTCCACACGCCCGAGGGCGTGATCATGCACTCGGGTGACTGGAAGCTTGATCTCACCCCGATCGACGGACGCACTACCGACCTGGCTCAGATCGGGGCGCTGGCGGAAAACCACGGCATCCGTCTGCTCATGGGCGACTCGACGAATGCCGAGGTTGACGGCCACACCGAGTCTGAACGGGTCATCGGCAAGCAACTTCGCGACATCATTCGCGATCAGGACGGGCGTCGCGTGGTCGTGGCCTGCTTTGCCTCGCATATTCACCGAGTGCAGCAGGTCATCGACGCCGGCATCGCGTCGGGTCGCAAGATCACCACGCTCGGGCGTTCGATGCAGCGCAACCTGCAGATCGCCCGCGACATGGGCAAGATCAAGGTGAGTGACCGCGACATGTTCGACATTGAGCGGCTCGGCGATCACGACCCGGCGAAGGTGCTGATCGTCTCCACCGGTTCACAAGGAGAACCGATGTCGGCCCTTTCGCTGATGGCCGCAGGTCAAAACCGATTCGTGAAGCTGGGAGATGACGACACGGTCATACTGTCCAGCCACGCCATCCCGGGCAATGAGACGAGCGTCGGCAAGGTCATCGATGGCTTGTGCCGACTCGGCGTTGAAGTCATTCATTCAGGGCTGGCGAAGGTGCACGTGAGCGGCCATGCCAAACGCGGAGAGCTCAAGACGTTGCTTTCCGTGGCCAAGCCGGAGTTCTTCATTCCAATCCACGGTGAGTTCCGCATGCTCAGTCACCATGCGCGCTTAGCAATGGATATGGGCATCAAGCCATCGAACGTGCTCATCTGCGAAGACGGCGACACGGTCGATCTTACGAAGTCGGGCGCCGACTACGGACCCAACGTCCCGAGCGGTTATCTCTATGTCGACGGCATCGTCGGCGACGTCGGCCTTGGTGTGCTGCGGGACCGGCGGGTGCTGGCGAGCGAGGGCGTGCTGGTTGTCGTCGTGACGATCGACGAGGATCACGGCCACATCATCACCGACCCGGAGCTCATCACCCGCGGCTGGGTCTATGCGCCGGAGGCGGAAACGCTGCTGGGCGAGGCCGCCATCGTGATTCGCAAGGCGCTCGAGCAGGCCATCGCCGACGGAGCACGGGATCACGAAACGATGAAGCGAACGGTGCGCACGGCCACCGGTCGCTTTGTGAGCGAACGTACCCGGCGCAAGCCGATGATCGTCCCGGTGGTCATCGAGGTCTGAGACCAGCTTCCTCGCATCCCGGATCCGTGGGGAAGGCATCCCACATGGCCCGATTCGCGCCGGCACCCTGCCACGTGAAATTGACGGTGCGGGATGCTGATAGTCGCCATCTGCGATTGTTGGGTTCCCGGCCCGCAAGTTTCTCACCGCTCGTCTCCGTCGGTTCCGGAAGGGAATAACGGAAGCTGTCACACGGGTCCGGCTACCCTGAGAGACACTGTGCCTCCCTCCCAGCGGACTTCCCCACGCTCGGGCGGCTCGACGAAGCGACGCCCGGCGTCGTCTTCTCGGGGACGCTCAACTCGTTCGACGCGTGCCGCGCGAGCTGCGTCGAGGCCGAGCTCATTCGGCCAGACCCGCGAGTTTCTCGGCATCCACCTCGGGCGTCAGGCCGATGATGTCTGGGGTCTGGTACTCCTCGTGGTCGGCGTCCTCATCGGCCTCGGCATGTTCTTCGGACTCACGGGCGTGTTCGGCGAGATGGTCCGCAGCGGAGCCGGAGCCGTGCTCGGACAGGCGAAGCTGCTGGTCCCGCTGGCCCTGATCGCCGTCGGCTATGTGCTGGTTCGCGGCCGCCCTCGTGAGGAGCCGGTTCGCGTGGCCATCGGGTCGCTCTTCCTCACGCTGGCAGTGGCAGGCCTGCTGCACGTGCGTGCCGACGACGCCGGGTTCGGCTCGCCGCTGCGGACATTGCGTGGAGCGGGCGGTTTCGTCGGGCTGCTGGTCGCTGAGCCCCTCACCCGGGTAGTGGCAACCTGGGGGACGGTCATCGTGCTGTGCGTGCTGGGGCTTCTCGGCGCGTTGATCCTGGTCCGCCTGCGAGTGCGCGATGCCGTGAACCGGACCGCCGATGGCATGCGTCCGGTCGGGGCGGCGACTCGCCGCGGGATCTCGTCGCTGTTCACGCTCACGTCGGCGTCCGAGCGCGGAGAACGCTCATCGGCGCGCGATCGTCATCCCACGTCCCCGGCCCGGATCTCGATGCGAGAGCGCCGCCTGACCCACCCCGGTCGTGACACCAGCGCGCTACGTCGGGACCCGAAGGTCGACAGCGACTACTTCCAGCCCGGCTACGACGACCTGTTGGACGAAGAGCCCGAGAGGACCGAAGAGGTCGTCGAACCGGCCAAGAAGATACGGCCGCGTAAGAAGGCGTCGGCTGAACCGGTGATCGATCTCGCCGCGGCGGAGGACGCCTCGGTCGCGGCGGCCACCCCGAAGCCCGTTGAGGTCACCCTCCCGCCCGAACCGGTCTGGACCGACGAACAGCCAGTGGTCGCGGCGGTGCCGCTCCCCGGCTTCGGCCCGAAAGCAAAGCCGGCGGTGGTGTGGAAGCTCCCGCCGAGCGCTCTGCTCAAGAAGGGCAAGGCCGTCGAGATCGACAAGCGGGCCGTCGAGTTGGCCGGGCGCGTCCTCGAGGAGGCTCTCGCCGCCCACGGAGTTGAGACCCGCCTCATCGGGATGACCGTTGGTCCGACCGTCACACGCTACGAACTCGAACTCGGGCCCGGGGTGAAGGTCGCCAGGGTGACGGCGCTCCACAAGGACATCGCCTACGCAATGGCCACCGCCGACGTTCGGATCCTTGCTCCGATCCCCGGGAAGTCCGCTATCGGCGTCGAGGTCGCCAACAAGCAACGCCAACTGGTGGCCGTCGGCGATGTGCTGTTCACCCCGGAAGCCCGCAAGGCCGTAAGTCCACTTACGGTGGCTATCGGCCGCGACATCGACGGCCGTCCGGTCACCGTCGACCTCGGGAAGATGCCGCACGTACTGGTTGCCGGCACGACCGGTTCGGGCAAGTCGAGCTGCATCAACTCGCTGCTCACGTCGATCCTCATGCGAGCCACCCCGGACGAGGTGCGCATGATCCTCATCGACCCGAAGATGGTGGAGCTCTCGCAGTACAACGGGCTCCCGCATCTCCTCACTGCGGTTGTCACGAACCCGAAGAAGGCATCGAACGCGCTGGCGTGGGCTGTTGACGAGATGGAGCGCCGCTACGAGATGCTGGCGCGTCTGCGCTTCCGCGACATCGGCGGCTACAACGATGCCGTTGCCCGCGGTGATCTCGACGATCCCTATGCCGATGATCCCGCCGGTGGGATCGGGCTCCCACCGGTCAAGCACGACAAACTCAGTTACATCCTGGTGGTTGTGGACGAGCTCGCCGACCTGATGATGGTGGCGGCGCGAGATGTCGAGGAAGCGATCTGCCGCATCGCCCAGAAGGCACGGGCCGTCGGCATCCACCTGGTGATCGCCACCCAGCGACCGTCGGTCAACGTCATCACCGGCCTGATCAAGGCGAACGTGCCTTCGCGCTTCGCGTTTGCCGTTTCTTCGCTGACCGACTCGCGCGTCATCATCGACCAGCCGGGCGCTGAGCGACTCATCGGGCAGGGCGACATGCTGATGCTCACGGTCTCGTCGAATGTCGCCACGCGAGTGCAGGGCAACTTCGTCAGCGAAGAAGAAGTGCGCGGCATCGTCAACTTCTGGAACCGTCAGGGTAAACAGGTGGCTGACTCGCGCCCCTCGGATGCCCCGGCGATCGACGCCGACGACGACATGGGTGCGAAGGCGTACACGACTGGCTTCGTGGGTCAGCGCGCTCCCGGACCGCTGCTTGATCCTGCGACGGACGCCGTCTTCGGTTCGTCGGGTGTCGTGGCCGACCCGGGTTCGTCGTCGGCGTTCACGTATGGGGGAGTCGGTGAGCTCAGTGGCAGTCCGCTCAGCCAGGCGGGTGCCGACGGCGGAGACGAGGACGACGACGACCTCTTCGACGCGGCAATGGACCTCGTGGTGCGCAGCCAGTTCGGGTCAACGTCGATGCTGCAGCGCAAACTGCGCGTCGGATTTTCTCGCGCCGGTCGCCTGATGGACCTCCTCGAGACCCGCGGCGTAGTGGGGCCGACAACCGGGTCGAAGGCCCGTGAGGTGCTGATGACCGTCGAAGAACTCGAAGCGCTTCGCCCGCGCCCGCAGTAGAGCGACGTTGTGCACGCGCGAGTACCCGCCTCCTCGGCCAACCTCGGTCCGGGTTTTGACACCCTCGGTGTCGCCCTGGAGATGTGGACGGAGGTCACCGTCACGCCCTCCGATCGGCTCCATCTCACGGTGACCGGCGAGGGTTCTTCCTTTCCGTTGAACCGCGACCACTTTGCTGCGAAGCTCGTTCGCCAGTTGCTCGGCCACGATCGCCTCCGCGTCGACATCACCAGCGAGGTTCCCGTGGCGCGCGGGCTCGGCTCTTCCGCTGCGCTCGGTGTCGGAATTGCCGCCGCATGCGGCCACCCGGACCCGCTGAGCTTCATCGGGTTGCTCGAAGGGCACGCCGACAATGCCGCTGCCTGTGTTCTGGGCGGGTTCGTCACCGGCGCCATCATCGATGGCCGGGTGGTTGCCAACCGCCTCCCGCTCGACCCGGCTATCACGTTTGTCGTGGTGATCCCGGAGCGGCACCTCTCGACGAAGGACGCCCGGCACGCGCTTGCCCCAGACGTGCCCCTGCCCGATGCCGTGTTCAATCTCTCGCGCATGGGGGCACTCATCGCTGGTTTCTCCGACCACCGGAAGCTGGTTCGTGGGGCGTTCGACGATCGGCTGCATCAGGCTCAGCGGACGTCGTTGTTCCCCGAGTCCACCATCGTTCTCGCCGCGCTCGTGGAGGCTGGAGCGTTCGGTGCGACATGGTCGGGGGCCGGGCCGACGCTGGTCGCGACGTGTCACGTCAGTGTCGCGTCAGCGGTACGCGATGCAGGTGCGTCTGCTTTGCTCGACGCCGGGGTGCCGGGCCGATCGCTCATCGTCGCTCCCGACCTCATTGGTCTCGTCGTGACGCCGTAGGGGAAGTGTCGATGGCTACGTTGTCGCGACTCCGCCGAAGCCCGTCTTCGGCCGTCCGACTCGGCCTCAGCGCGCTCGCGGGCACCGTCGCGTTGGTTGTCGCGCCTCCGGCCCAACCGGCTCCGGCGGTCGGCGCGCCGGCGAAGGCCCAGCTCATCGAGCGACTCGCTGCGGCCTATCCCGCAACCGTGGGTGTCGGAGCTCGAGGACAACTCGTGGTTCGTGGTCGCGAGCTCCCCATCACCGACGCTCGAACAGCGGGCACCGTGCAGGACCGGATGTCGATCGCCACCATGGGCGATCAGTTCTCTATCCCGTACCGGCGGGGCTGCCCGGTTCGGACGCCCGCGGTCGACGATGATCCCGGTCGTCTACGCAACGAGGCGTTCTTCCGAGCCGTCTACGGAGGGTCACGCGCCGAGGTTGCGAAGACCCTCGTGCCGGTGAAGTGGTTCGGCTCGACTCTTCAGGCAACCACGACGAACGAAGTTGACAAGCGCCTGTCCGCCGTGGCGCGAGAGCTCGCTCAGCGACCCGAACTCTCCCGTTTCCTCGTGAAACCCGGGGGCGGATTCAACTGGCGCAAGATCGCCGGGGAGAATGTCCTGAGCATGCATAGCTTCGGTATGGCGTTCGATATCAACGTGAAGTTCTCCGACTACTGGCGATGGAACGGTGGCGTGAAGGAGTATCGGAACCAGATCCCGTGCGAGATCGGCGCGGTATTTGAGCGTCACGGGTTCATCTGGGGTGCGAAGTGGTTCCATTTCGACACCATGCACTTCGAGTACCGCCCTGAGCTCCTCACCTGATTCCGAGGCCCCAGGGTGGGTTCTTGCGGCCGGGCTCGCTAGCCTCGCCGAGATGAGCGAAGCTGTTCAGCTGCACGACTACGAAGTCTTGGCCGAAGGGCTGCGCTTCCCCGAGGGACCCGTCTGGTGCCCCGATGGATCCGTCCTGTTCGTCGAGATTGCGCGATCCCGCCTGGCCCGCGTGCGGCCGCTGTCCAGCGGCGGATGGTCAGAGCCGGAGACCGTTGCCGATATACGCGGGGGCCCGAACGGCGCCGCGCTCGGCCCGACGGGCGAGGTCTACATCTGCAACAACGGGGGCTGCTTCGAATGGATCGCACGTGGATCTGCGCTCTTCCCGGGGTCCCGGCCCGATTCGTATGCGGGAGGGTCGGTGCAGCGGGTCGATCCGGTAAGCGGTTCGGTCGAGACGCTGTACACGTCGAGCGTGGCGATGGACGGTTCGATCGTGCCGTTGCGCGCGCCGAACGATCTGGTGCTCGACGGACATGGTGGTCTGTGGTTCACCGATCACGGCACGCGCGGTCCACGAGAGAGCGATCGGACCGGGATTCACTACGCCCGCCTCGACGGCTCATCGTGCCGAGAGCAGGTCTTCCCCACCGAACATCCGAACGGAATCGGCCTCTCGCCGAACGGGGACACGTTGTACTGGGCGGAGACCCACACCTCGCGGGTGTTCGCCCGACCCATCATCGAGCCCGGCGTGCTCGGACCGGCTGGCCCCTTCCGAGGGTGCATCGCCGGGCTTCCCGGCTTCCAACTGCTCGATTCGCTCGCCGTCGACGCCGACGGAAACGTCTGCGTGGCCACGCTCATGCGAGGGGGCATCACGGTGGTGTCGCCGTCCGGCACCTTCCACCATGTGGCTCTTCCCGAGGCGGTCAACGATTCGATGACGACCAACATCGCCTTCGGCGGTTCCGAGTTCCGCACCGCATTCGTCACCCTTTCGTCTACCGGGCGCCTGATTGCAGTGCCGTGGCCGAATCCGGGGCTTCGGCTGGTCGGGCAATGAACGGATCATACGTATGCATATGATCGCGGTCGTGGTCAGCTCGATCGACGGGTACATCACCGAGCACGACACCGGCGCCACCTCATGGGCATCTCCCGAGGATCAGAAGCACTTCTTCGGGTTCCTGCGCTCATGCGACGTATCGGTCATGGGCGGCGAGACGTACCGTGCCAGTCGCCAAGCCGTTCTTTCCGAGGTCACAGCCCGTCGGGACCGGGAGGCTGCGGAAGGCGAGCGTCCTCGACGGCGGATCATCTGGACGCGTGACCCCCGAGCGTACGAGTCCGACGCCGTGCCCGGTGTCCTCGAGTTCACCAGCGAACCGCTCGACGAGATCGTGTCGCGGCTCCGGGGCGACGGCCATCAGCGCTGTGCGGCGCTGGGTGGTGGCGAGGTGTACGGCGCGTTGCTGGCCGATGACCTCATCGACGGGATCGTGCTCACCCTCGAACCTGTGGTGTTCGGCACCGGTGTGCGGCACACGGGCAACGGCCACATCGTCAACGCACGCTTCTCGCTTGCCGATGTCGAGCGGCTGAACACCGACACGCTGCTCCTCACGTACCGTCGCCCGGCGCTTCCCCGCTGACCGGGGGCTCAGTCGAAGCGGGTGGTGATGACCCGGCCCACCCGCTCGGTGGCTGACGGGGCGAGGCTGCTGACCACGAACGTCCGCTGCAGCCATCGGTCGCTTCCGTCGAAGCGAGCGGTGAAGGGGCTTCGACCATGCACGGCGCGCTGGTTGTCGACGATCAGCAGGTCGCCGGCGTCGAGGGTGACCGCAGTGCGGGCCCGTGTGATCGCCTTGTTCAGTTCGTTGATGGCTGTTTCCGCTCGCCGGTCGGTGCCGATGGTCAGTTCGCCGTCGAAGGTGAGCATCAGGGATCCATCGGCAGCGTGCTCGATGACCGGCGCCGGTTCGGTCATCCAGGCCGAACCTTCGCCGAAGGACTCGTCCACTCCGCAGCGAAAGCGAGCCTGGCTCAGCACGTCGACGGTTTCGGTCGGTAGGGAAGCGACGATGTCGTCGACGGAGCACAGGGTGGTCGCTGCCGCCCGGTCGCCACGCAGGCAGAGAAGGAGAAGGAATCGCGGTTTGTGGGGGTGGAACGCCGTCTCGGTATGGAACGCCAGCTCGACCCCGGATGAGGTGGAGAGCTGGCGTCCGACCGATGACGCAATCGGGAAGAGATCCTGCACGATGTCGCCACCATGTTCCTGGGCGAAGCCAACGGGCTCGCCGAGGCGCATCGCTGCCCCGAGCAGTGTTCGCTCGCTGACCCGGTCGGGCTTGCTCACCCGGTGCCTGGTCAGTGGCGTGGCCGGCACGAGCCCGACCGGGCAGCCGGGGACAAGCACTGCGCCGTCGTGTCTTCCCGCCAGCACGGCGGCAATCGCGGGATCGAGCGAAGTGCTGTGCGATGCCGCTTCCGCGGCCTGCAGGAACCGGATGGAGCCAAGGTCGTCGTGGCGCTCATCAGTGGCCGGGAAGTGCGTAACCATGGCATCTATGGTACATGCATTCCGTACTGTGTCAATATTGGAATGGCAGTTCCTACCCCGAGCGATGAGCCCCCCGCTGTGGGTTCAGTTGTCCGTGAGGGTGTGGAGCTCCGTCCAGGTGGCCTCGAGGCGGTCGAGGTGTGCGGTTGCCGCCTCGCCGCGTCGGGCCACGGTCGTCGCGACGAGCAGGTTCGTCACCGCCAGCATGGCGACGAAGCTGTCAAAGGGGCCAGGTCCTTCGCACGACACGGTGAACGTGTGTGCTGCCGTCTGGGCGATCCGAGCCAGGGGAGAGTCGGTGATGGCGATAACCGGCGCGCCGTTCGATGCAGCGTGGCCGACCACTTCCAGCACTGCGGCTTCATACCGAGCGATGTCGAGCACGACCAGCACATCGCGTTTGCCGAGCCACGCCACTGACCGCACCAGCGAAGCCGTTGCGCCTGTCGCCTGGACGACATCGGGTCGAACCATGGAGAGCTGCGCCACGAAATCGGCCGCCACGCCCGACGTTGCGTCACTCGCCACGACGGCGACACGCTCGGCCTTGAGCAACACTTCGGCCGCGCCCCGAAGCGTTCGCGGCTCAATCGCCCCGAGACTGGTTTGCAGGTTCGCTATCTCCACGGCGAGTGACCGATCTCGCGGGTCGGAACCAACGAGGTCGAGGCGAGCGCGTGCAGCTGCCGGCCGGAGCTGCCGGGTCAGCTCGTCACGTGCCGCGTCTTGGAGCTCACGAAAGCCGCGAAACCCGATTTTGGCGGCAAGGCGCATGACCGTGGCTCCCCCGGTGCGCGCCTCCGCGGCAATCTCGGCCACCGTGCCGAACGCTGCGGTGTTCGGGTTCTTGGCCATCAGGTCGGCGACCCGTCGTTCCGATGCCGTGAGTTCGGCCTGACGGAGCCGTTCGATCAGGGTCACGGGCCCAGTATGGCCGTCGATCCGGTTGTCAGTCCTCTTAGAGCGAACGGGCTGCCGGCGCAGTGCCGCCGGTGGCCGGCGGATCGGCGAAGTACACGGTCACGTTCGTGTGACCGAGACCCTTCACCAGTGACGTGATCATGTCTCGTGTGTTGTTCTCGGCTCGCGCCTTCACGTTGCTTGCTCTCGCCGCTGCGACGAGCTTTCGCTCGGCCATCTCGATCATCGGCTTCTCGCCCGTCGGAGCGGAGCCGAGTGCGGAACCGATCCGATCGAGCAGACCCCGTTTGTGCACCACCATCTGTGTCGCCGCGAGGTCGATCGACGGACGACGAAGCCGTGCATGGGGCAGAGTGATGCGGATCGCCTTCGTCGTCTCATCGATCGAGATGGCGGACGCATCGAGAGACGAGAGGTTCACTCCAGCGTCGACGGAGCCGCGCGCCGTCAGGACCTTGTGCTCTCCGCGCAATGCTGCGGGCATCCATTTTGCGTCCTTCTCAACGTCGACGACGATGTCGAAGACCGCCGAAGCGGCGCGGTAGTCATGAAGGTTGGTGAGGGCTTGCAGGATCGCCGGCTGGGTGCGGTCGACGGTTCGCTCCGCGAACGGCGATGCGTGCTGAAAGAAGTTCCCGATCATCGGGCCACCAAAGGTGATCAGGCCGATGAGCACCGCCCCAATGCCCAACCACTTGCCGAGAGACCGGCCGACAGCGGCGCGAAACGGACGGGGATGGGTATCCTTGTCGAGCGACGTAGCGGTCACAGAAAACTCCTGGGTCTTGAGGTGAGCGATGGCTGACACCGTTGCAACGATTGGTTGCAACGGTTTGTCGCGAGAAAGGTCGGTTGGTTGCCTGACCCTGTTCCAGCGGAACCGCCGTGTCGACCGGGAGGAAGGCGGGGACGGGTAGCGTGGACCATCGTGTCGGGTCGGTTCTGGATTGAGACGCTGGGGTGTCCGAAGAATCAGGTGGATTCCGACAAGCTGACGGGAAAGCTGCTGGCCGACGGTATGGAGCCGGCGAGTTCTGCTGGCGACGCCGATCTCGTGCTCGTCAACACATGCGCGTTCATTGAAACGGCCCGTCAGGAATCGATCGACGTGACCCTTGCGTTGGCCGATGGCCGCAAGCCTGGTGCTCGGGTCGTCGTGACCGGTTGCATGGCTGAGCGCTACGGGGACGAACTCGCCCAGGCGCTTCCTGAGGTCGACCGAGTCGTCGGCTTCGGCGGCGCCATTCATGACCATGACCATGACCACGACCATGACCATGACCATGTTCTTGCGCCGACGACGGCGACGGCCGTTTCCGCAGCGGTGCCGGTCATGCTCGGGCGCACCCGGTCGGGATCGACCGTCCCAGCGTTCGATCTGTTGAACCTCCCGCGACCGAAGTCGGCTGCGCCTTGGGCGTATGTGAAGATCGCTGAGGGATGCGACCGCAACTGTGGTTTCTGTGCGATCCCGTCGTTCCGGGGACCGCAGCGCAGTCGTGACGTCGCCCAGATCCTCGACGAGGTCGAGGCCCTCGATGTGCAAGAGGTGGTGCTGGTGGCGCAAGACCTCGCTTCCTACGGCAAGGACCGGCCGGGTGAGCTGGGAGCGGGCTCGATCGTTGGCCTCGTCGAGGCGGTCGCGGCGCGTGTGAAGCGGACGCGCCTGCTCTACCTCTACCCGAGCGATCTCTCCGACGCCCTCATCGACGTCATATGTACACAGACGAATGTGCCGTACTTCGATCTGTCGTTGCAGCACGTGTCGAAGCCACTGCTTCGACGCATGCGGCGGTGGGGGGATGGTGAGCGCTTCCTGCGCCGGATCGAGGACATCCGTCGACTCGAACCATCCGCCACCTTCCGTTCGAACTTCATCGTCGGCTACCCCGGGGAGACCGAGGAGGACCACGACCAACTCCTGAGCTTCATCCGGGACGCGCGGCTCGACTGGTGCGGTTTCTTCTCCTACTCGCCGGAGGAAGGTACGTACGCCTACGACCTTCCCGGGCGAGTGTCGCCATCGCTGATGGGCGAGCGCCTCGACGAGCTGACGGAGCTTCAGGACGCAATCACCGCGCAGTCACGCGACGCCCTCATCGGCGCCGCGGTGGAGGTGTTGGTCGACCGGCCAGGTGTCGGGCGGACCGTCCGGGAAGCACCGGAGATCGACGGCGAGGTGCATGTCCCGATGGAGCTTGCGGTCGGGGAGTTTCATACCGTGTACGTGGTCGGCGCCGAAGGTCCCGATCTTCGCGCTGTCGTACCGGCATCTGCGGCTCGCCGCTGAGTCCCGCGATGGCCGCCAACCGTACCCCCCGCTTCGACCCCGGAGCGTTTGTCACTCCGGCGAACGCCCTCACCGTCGTACGCATGATGCTCACTCCCGTGGTGCTCGTGCTGATGGCCTCGTTGCGATTTGATTTCGGCACCTTCGCCCTTTGGGCCGTCCTGTGCTGGACCGACTACTTCGACGGCATCCTTGCCCGCCGCTTCGGCACGACCCGGTCAGGTGCCTTCCTCGATCCCCTCGCCGACAAGTTCATGACCCTGGGCGCCATGGTCGTGCTCGTTGTGAAGGGCGTGTACTTCTGGCCGTGGGTCGCGCTCACGGCGATCCGTGAAGTGGCGATCACGCTGTACCGCTCGTTCGTTGGCACCAAAGGCGTTTCGGTTCCGGCGCGGACCTCGGCGAAGTGGAAGACGTTCGCGCAGCAGAGCGCCGTCGGTTTCTCGATCATGCCCTGGATCGGCGAGCATGCCGCGTGGCTGGGCCACAGCTTGCTCGTGATCAGTGTGGTGCTCACCCTTGTCAGTGGCGCCCAATACTTGGTCGAAGCCCGAAAGATCCAGCCGGCCTGATCCGGCGATCTCAGTAGCCACGGGTGCGGTCGACGAGACCCGTGATCCGATCGGTTTGCCCGGCGCGAAATGCACCGATGTTCGCGGCGATGACCGCAGCGGCGGTTGTCGGGTCTGTCTCGGCGGCCACGTGCGGGGTGATGGTCACCTGGGGGTGACGCCAGAGCGGATGTTCCTCGGGTAGCGGTTCTTGTCCGAACACGTCGAGAACAGCACGACGGAGTTGCCCTTCGTCGAGTGCGGCCAACAGGTCCGACTCGACCACATGGTCTCCGCGACCGAGGTTGACGAGAGCGGCCCCTGGGCGAAACCTGGCGAAGAGGGCGGCGTTCAACACGCCGGTTGTCTCGTCGGTCAGCGGCAGAAGGTTGACCACGACGTCGGCGATCGCCACGGCGTCGGCCACGTTCGCCGTGGTTGTCCAGGGCTGGTGGTCTGCGGCTGTCGTGCGGGTACTACGTACACCTATGACCGTGGCTCCGGTCGCGGCGATGTACTCGGCGCAGCGCCGGCCGAGGGACCCGAACCCGAGGATGGCGACGGTCTTCGTCGCCATGGGTTTGGCGTGTCGCGGCTCCCACGCCGCCCGTGCCTGGTTCGTGCGGTAGTCGTGGTGGTGCAGGCAGATGTCGAGTACATGCGCCAATGACGTGGCCGCCATCTGGTCGGCCATCGCCGGATCGACGGTCCGGGCCAGCGGGATGCCGGTGGGCACCGATGGATCGGTGAGCAACCTGTCGACCCCTGCCCACAGGCAATGGATGAATCGCAACCCACCGAAGCGCCCGAGGTCGCCCGGGTCGATTCCTCGGACCAGGGCGATATCGACAGCGTCGAGAGACGCCTGGTCGGAGAGGTCGCTCGCCACAACGACGTCCTCTTCGGGCATCGCTTCCTGCAGCGCGGCAATCCACATGTTCGTTGTCCGGAACGTCGGATCAAGCAGCAGGGCGACGCTCACCCGCAGATCTTGTCACCGGTCCTGTCGATCGGGGTCGCTCGCCCAGGCGAACCCAAGAGCGCGCCTCGTGGGTGCGCAGACCGTCATGGTGCGCCGGCCGTCGTGGCACAGACCGTCGTGACGTTTACTTCTTCTTGGCCTTGGGTGGCGTGTAGCGCTTCGACGGGGGGGCGAGCGGCTTGCCGCTCACCGTCTGGGTCGCTGTGGTTCCGGCCTTCTTCGCTTTCCGGGCCTGGTCGGCCGCGGTTCGCGGATCGACGCCGAAGTCGCCGCGTTTGATGCGGTCGTCGATGCGCTTGCGCCGGTCGGTCGAGATGCGGAAGGTCAGCCAAAGCATGAGACCGAACAGTGGCGTTGCGAAGATCACGTAGCGGCCCCACGCTGGTCCGTAGACGCACATGATGGCACCGATACCAGCGAACATTCGGTTCGTCCGCCAGGTGAGCGCAACGAACGCACCGACGAGGGCGAGGCTGACACCGAGCCACCAGAGCTTCTCGGTACCTCTTGTGTAGGCGTGGATCAGCACCATGGCCACGGCGCAGTACGCCGCCGCCAGGTAGAGGATGTTGCGCTCCATTGGCTGGAGACGCATGGTCTGCTTGGTCTCCTCCCGGTTCAGGTACACCCGAGGGGGCCGCGCCCGACGGGTTCTCTCGGATTTCGGCGTTCGGCTGAGGAGTCCCACGACGTTCCACGCTACCTGGGGTCGGGGTTGGCGGACCCATCGGCCAGGATGGGGACATGCGCTGTGAAGTTGTCGCCGTGGGCACGGAGTTGCTGCTCGGCCAGATCGTTGATACGAACTCGTCGTGGATTGGTGAGCAATTGGCTGCGGCCGGGATCGACACCCACTTCCAGACCAAGGTGGGTGACAACCACCAGCGGATCGTCGACGCCCTGCGGATGGCGCTCTCTCGGAGCGATGCCGTTATCTGCTGTGGTGGTCTTGGCCCCACCCAGGACGACATCACGCGCGAGGCAATCGCCACGGTGATGAATGTCGGGCTCGAGCGACACGGCGACATCGTCGATCGGATCCGGGCGATGTTCAGTTCCCGCGGTCGGGAGATGTCCGAGAACAACGCCCGTCAGGGAGACGTGCCGAAAGGAGCGTCGATCATCGCCCAGACGCGTGGCACGGCGCCGGGACTGATCTGCCCCGTGGGTAGGAAGGTCATCTACGCCGTGCCCGGCGTGCCGTACGAGATGAAGGACATGATGGAACGGGCGATCCTGCCCGACTTGGTCGCCCGAACCGGGAGTATCTCCACGATCCGCAGCCGGGTTCTTCGCACGTGGGGAATCGCCGAGTCGACGCTGGCCGAGCGAATCGCTGCCCGGCTCGATGCGCTTGACCTTCCGGGCGCACCTCCCCTCACGATCGCCTTTCTGGCCAGTGGCATCGAGGGCATCAAGGTACGTCTCACGGCCAAGGCGCCGACCGAGGCCGATGCCCTTGCGTTTCTCGACGCCGAGGAGCGCGAGGTCCGGGCCATTCTCGGTTCGCTCGTGTTCGCCGTCGACGACGCCACCATGGAAGCGACCGTCGGGTCGTTGCTGGTCGAGCGCGGCTGGACGATGGGCCTCGCCGAGTCAATCACGGGCGGACTCGTGGCGTCGCGGTGCGTTGCTGTTCCCGGTGCGTCCACGTGGTTCCGCGGTGCCGTGGTCAGCTACGCCACCGAGGTCAAGCAGACGGTGCTCGGTGTACCGGAAGGGCCGGTGGTTTCGGCCGCGGCCGCCCTGGCGATGGCCCGAGGCGTGCGGTCTGTGCTCGGTGCCGATGTCGGTGTTGCCATCACGGGTGTGGCCGGTCCGACCGAGCAGGACGGCCAACCGGTCGGCACGGTGTTCGTCGGCCTCGTCACGCCCGAGGGAGAGCACACCGAACAGCTCCTGCTGCCGGGCGATCGCGAACGGGTCCGCAACTTCTCGGCGATCTCGTCGATGGATGTCGTCCGGCGAACGCTGAGTTAGTGCACCGAGTCGGCAAGATGCAGTCGAGACGGGCGAGTCCCGAACGCCAAGTCGACGACGGCTCGCGTCGTCGCAGTGCAGCTGGGCGGACCACATACTGTTCGGCAAACGGGTCAGCGCGTTGCGTTCCAGGTCGCTACTCCGGGCGCGCCGGGGCAGCGAGCGCCGACTCTCGCGCTGATCGCCCGTCCCCTTGCACTCGACGGGTCGACGGACCGCGCCCAGCCATTGCCGTCGAGGCGGTGCGGGGCGAAGGAGATGCCGACGAGACGCGGGCCGTCGAAGCGCAACTCCAGCAAGCCGGTCTCGCCGGTGGCCCCGCTGCGAGGATCCCAGATGAAGTTGCCGAGTGAATACGCAACGACGGCGTCACCGACGAGCGTGGCCACGGGCACTACGGGTTGGAGGACATGCGGGTGAGCGCCGAGCACTGCCGTGGCACCGGCATCGACCAGGAAGCGGCCGAGCTTCTGTTGCACCGCCGACGGGCAGGGGTTTCCCTCGATGCCCCAGTGCATCACCACGATGACGACGTCGTTGGTCGACTTCGCCTTCCGGACCGCGTTGAGGAGTTGTTCGGTCTCGCGGTTGATGGCGTGCTTTCCTGCCGACGCAATGCCGGGCCGCGTCGCTGTGGCCGGCCACGCGCCGGTGGGGATGATCTGACTTGCGCCGAGGACCGAGACGGTGGTGCCGCTGAACTCGAACTCGGCTGGGGTGAGCGCTTCGGCAAGGTTCCGGCCCGCTCCGACGTGGGCAACGCTCACCCGGTCGAGGTTGTCGACGGTGTCGTCGAGAGCGTCGAGCCCGAAATCGAGCGAATGGTTGTTCGCCAGCGACACCACATCGACACCGGCACGGGCGATCACGTCGGCGAACGACGGCGGAGAGCGGAAGGTGAAGGTCTTGACCTCGGCACGACCGCGGGAGGAGATCGCAGTCTCGAGGTTGAGGATCGCGAGATCGGCGCCTGCCAGGGGTGGGCGGATACCGGCGAACGGATCGACCGTGGGGCTGACCCGGCGGGTGAGAAGCGTGTCGCCGCCGAACGCGAGCGTCCAGGTGCCGCTCGTGCGCGGGACCTGGCTACCCGGTGTCGGTGGGCCCGCGGTCGGCGCCGTGGCCGGCGTTGACGGGTTCGCCGGACCGGCCGCCCCGGTGAGTGGTGCCGGCTTGGCATCGGTGCCGGCCGGGGGAGCCAGCGTTGTCGTCGACCCCGGTTGGTCGACGTTGAGGGTTGGTCCGGCGGGGTTCCGGGGGGCATCGGCGGCCTGCCCGGTGTTCGGCGACCCGGCCGCGAGAAACGTGACGATGGCGGCGCCGAGCAGGGCCTTTGCGGGTTTCGTCATCCGTGGGGAACGCTTGGCGCAGATGGTTGCGGGTCCGTCGATGCCGCGCACCCGAGCATGCTTGCATGTTCTCGAACGTTTGTTTACGATCTCGAACGTTCGTTTGGGGTTCCCGAACCTGCTCTCGATCGAACGCCATCACCGAGTCGCAGCATCCGAATCGCAGCATCCCATCGCAACATCAGACCGCAGCACTCGAGATTCGTCGAGGTGGTTCTGATGATGCGGAGAGCCCTGTTCCGACCGTCCCGTTCGGAGACAC
>JANOHI010000034.1:0-12953 GCA_031406385.1 Acidimicrobiia bacterium | reverse complement strand
ACCCCGAATCCCGATTTCAATTCTCGGCCGACACCTCGGCGACACCGCACCCGACGGCGAACGGGCACTTGCGATCTTCAATGACGTCCAGCCGATCGCCGTGATCCTCGATCTCGGGCTCCCAGGGATCGACGGTTTCGAAACCTGTCGGCGGCTGCGGGAGATGAGCGATGTGCACATCATCATCCTCTCGGCCCGGGGAGACGAAGTCGACAAGCTGGTGGGCTTCACGATCGGAGCAGACGACTACCTCACCAAGCCGGCCTCGATGCGTGAGCTTGCGGCGCGCATTCGTTCGGTAGCTCGGCGCAAGCAGAGCATCGAAGCGGCGACGAAGCTGGCCGCCGGACCTCCCTCGGACGGTTCCATGCCGTCATCGGTAGCAGGTTCACTCCTGTCGACTCCGCAATCGACCAGGGCCCGCAATTCGTCATCAGAGCTGCCGGCCGACACCGCGCTGAGTATCGATTCTCCGGCCCGCATCGTGACCTTCGGCGGGCATTCGACGCAGCTCACGCGAACGGAGTTTGCGCTCTTCCGCGAGCTGGCGAAACGTTCGAATTCGGTGGTCTCACGAAGCGATCTCCAGGCTGTTGTTTGGGGCCCCGAGTGGCACGGCGGAAGTCACCTCGTCGAAGTGCATATGTCGAACATACGACGGAAGTTGACCGACATTGGCGCCGGGTGGCTGATCCAGACCATTCGCGAAGTCGGGTACCGAATCCGGGCCGACATCACGATCTCCTGACCCGGGAGAACCGGCCAGGTGCACCCCGGAACGTTAGGGTCCTTAGGGCCCGCGTCAGGACAACTTCGACTTCGTCGGCACCTGAGTTCGGCTTGGGGCGATTCAGACCTCAGGACACGACGGCGGTGGAGACGCCGGGACGCTTCGCCGAGGCCAGCAGGGTGAGCTGGTCGAGCGCACCGATGCCAACGCCATCCATACCGATGCTGCTGACGATCGTCTCCAGCGCAAGGCAGTATCGGCCGAGACCGTCCATACCAAGAACCAGGGCGGGCGAGCCAAGCGTGTGCACGGCGCGAGCGAAGGCACCGGGGTCACCCTCCTCGAAGGCATCCCGAATCGACTGGAGGCGACCCTCGAGGAGTGAATCGAACATCTTCAGGGGCACCGAGTACATGTCGGAAGGTTGGCCTTTCGACACCGGCTCCTCGCCGGTGTCGGTCGGGCGGAGGTCGATCACGAGTCCTGCCGCCTCGGCGGCCCGAAGAGCCATCGTTCGACGAACCGCCCGTACGAGGTCGATCCTGGAGAAGGGCTTGACCATGACGAGGTCGGCGCCAGCGGCGAGGTAACGCGCCGAGCTCACGCTCTCGACGTTGCCCGTGGCGACGATGATCACGCTGTCACGGGTGGTCTCGAACAGTCGCAGAGCACGTGAAAGATCGGCACCGTCGTGCGGGGACATCATCCCGTCAAGGATCACGAGGTCATAGGGTTCGCGCCGGGCAAGCGCGAGTGCCTCTAGCGAATCGATCGTTGCGTCGCAGGTCTGGCAGATCGCGTCGAGGGAGTGGGCGAGGAACTGCAGTCCTTCCGGTGCATCATCCACGATGAGCGCGCGCCTGATTGTCAGGCTGATCTCCGGTTCGGCGAGCAGCTGCGGCGCGCTGGCCCGCCCTTGCAGCGGGAGATCGATGGCCACCGTGGTGCCCGCGCCTCGTTGGACGCTCACGTCGACCCGACCGTTGAGCGACTCGATCAGCTGGCGAGCGATCATCAGTCCGAGTCCACCTGCTGATCGACGGTCGCCCATTCGCTGTCGACGGTCGGGGCGCAAGACGTTTCCGTCGGCAGACTGAGCGATGAGACGTGAGCGGGCGAACGCAGGCATCCCAGCGCCCTCGTCGCGAACGATGAATCGCACGACACCGTCGGCCAACTCGCATGCGTGGATGGACAGCACACCGCGCTCCATCGCCTTGGCCCCGTTGGTCGCAATATTCGTGAGGATCTGGTTGATCCGACTGGAATCACCGACACGGAAGACCGAACACGACTCGTCGATCGAGGTCCGGACCTCGACATCAGGACCGGCGATTCCGGAAACGACGGCGCTGACCTCCCGCAGGAGACGTCGGATGTCGAACAGGGCAACGCTTGGCTGCACCTCTCGGCTCTCGAGCTGGGCGACGTCGAGAACCTGTTGGACCGTCGACCGGAGGCTGCTGCAGGCATCGGCGAGAGCGTCAAGCAGCGGACTCTGCTCGCCAGTAGAGGGCTCGTCCCGCAGCCGTTCCACCAATCCGGAGATCCCATGGAGCGATCCGCGCACTTCATGGGAAGCGGTATAAAGCAGCGCCGTCTTGTGATCGTTCGACCGTGCCATCGCCGTGAGCTCGTCGTCGTGACCCTGGCGTTTCGCTCGGGTGGCGGTGTGGTTCGTCAGGAAATTTCGCAACAACGCCACGTTCATCCTCCGAATCGGGTGGAGGGCCCGGTCGGGGTCAGTGTCTTCGCCGTACGACAGGGAGTGGTGAGCAACGCTGCGCCCTTGGGTGGAGAGGTAATGGTGGGTAACGTACCACTGAGCTTGTCATTTAGCCGAGGAAAGGAAGGGCTTTCTTGCTCACGAATTCCTCAAGATCCGAATGCCGATCAGGAGAATGCGCTCAGACACTCTCCCCCTGTCCGTAAACGGTTCCAGGGCAAGGCCGACGTGAACATGGCCGAAACATTCGAAGAAGGTGATTCACCTTTCAACTACCCACGTATCGGCCGACCTCCCACGCAAATAGCCGGAGATCACCGGCCAAGGTCCGGTGGCGGAGCCTTAGCGAGCGCTGGGGAGACCGGGGAGCTCTCGCTCAGCGACGACGTTCGCCTCAGCGTCGCTTTGTCGTCGTCCGGCTCGGCGATCAGGCACCGAGGTTCTCGACGGCGAGGCTGCGGAGATGATGTCCTTCGACACCGGCGCCGACGATCGATAGCTGTCGAGGAGTTGGCCGAGACCCCAGACCGAGGTTCGGAAGAACGCGAAGGTCACGACGAAACGAAACGCGAGGTCGGCGAGGTTCACCGACCCGTTCACAAACGCATCCATGGCATTCGGGCCCCACACGAGGAGGGTCAGGGAGAGACTGAGAGAGAGGCGGAGAAAAGGTGTCATGGACCCGGCATGGGATGGATCGCAGAAACGTGCAATGCGAGGGCTGATCAGTTCGCCACGAGGTCGGGCATTCGCGCGGCATCGCCGAGCCGATCTTGCAGCAGACGTTGCCACAGATCACGCGAGGCCACCTGACCGTCGATGCGACCGACGGGAACCCCCGATTCGAGAATCGATGCGGGAGAAGCCGTTTCCGACATCCCGGTCACGGCAAGAGCGTGGAGGCCGCCAATGCCGCGAGCCCATGCACGAACGTCCTCGGCTTTGCGGGTTGCTCCGATCGCTCCCCAACGCATCGTCGGTCGAAGGGAGTGCACCGCCAGTCGGCCCCAGGTGATGTCGTGTCGGGCGAAGCCAATATCAACAGCCACCACCGTCACCGTGGAACGCCGGGCCCATTGCTCGCGCCGATCGGGAAGCTCGTCGATGATGTTGATGACCTCACCGCGAAAGCCGTCCGGCCGCAAAGCAGTTGTGAGCAACACGCAGGTGCCCGGGTCTTGGCGCAGAGCGACGCAAAGAGCCCGAGCAACGTCAACGACGAGCCCGAGCTCACCGACAACGGCAATCGTCGTACCCGGCGTCGTGATCATCGGCGGCGGAGGCGTGAGGTTCGCGAGGACAGCCCCGAGCGAGGCATGTCCACCGCTTTGCTGAAGCAGCCAACGCGAAGGAACGCCCAGCTCGCTGAGGGCCGCGGTGGACGTCTCGTCGCCGCGTCGGATCCCTCCGTGGCGCCTCCCACCCGGTTCCGATGCCGGAGGCGTCAACGAGGGCACCAGTCCAGCTCGTTCGAGCGCTGCGATGTCGACGACCCGGTCGCTCGTGCCAGCTGCGTGGCCCCCTTGCGCCGAGTTCCGCGTGTGACCGAGGCGCCGCTTTCGGCCGAGAAGCCGGCGGCGAACCCTCCGACCCGACTGATCCGGCGAGGCGGTCCGGCCCGGCTCTCCGGCGTCGGGAAGCGAGCCATCGAAGCGGTCCCCCCGACCTACTGACCCGACGGCTCGTTCAAGGACCGACGAGAACTCGTCGTTGCCGGACGCTCTCGGCCGACTGCGTCCCTCGCCGGACCCATATCGCTCGGCGGCATCCGCTGCGGCAATGAGCGACGCCAGAGCAGGGGAAGTATCCGATTCGTCCGAACTGCGCACCCGCGCCGGGCGAGCCGGGCGAACTCGGGTTTGTCGGGAGTCACGCGCGGGGAGCGTCGGGAGGCTGCTCGCTGGGGTGTCGCGATCCTTCACCCGGTCGCCGGCCGCTCGCTCGGCTCGACCGACCCGGCGCTTCGGACTCGGCTCCTTCCCCGATTCGGAGATCTCCACGATCACCTCGAAGCCCTCCGTTGCAAAGAACCCGGCGATCCCACCCGAGCGACATCGGTTCGCCGCGACGATCTTGGCATCAGCACCATGATCCATACGGACGCGTTCGAGCAGTTCGCCGATGTCGTGTCCTTCGTACTTGCGGGTCTTCGTCATGGCCGATCTCCGATCGTTGTTCGAGTCTGCGGTGCGGGCATGGATGCATGCACCAGGGTGGTAGGCGGGATCACGTGAGCACCAGTTGGTCGGACGAGATGACACCGACCGTTTCGATGGTGAGGCGCGACCCGAGCTCGGCATACGCCAGCACGGGAGTGTCTGGGGCGGCGCTGCGGACGAGCTTGCGCATCGCGGGACGTAGTGGACCGCTGCACACGATCACCGGTCGCACGCCGCTGTTCTCCACCTCTTCGACCAGCGCGGCAATGGAGGCCACAATCCGCTCGAGGGTCGACGCATCACCGGTGAGGAAGGTCCCGTTGTCACCGGAACGCAACCCTTCGAGCAGCGTCCGCTCGACGAGCGGGTCGAGGGTGATGACACTCAGCCGGGCGTCGTCGGCAAGTGGAACGGAGATGGCCGGACCGAGTGAGGCGCGCACCGCTTCAACAAGCGCCTCGGGGTCCTTCGTGACTCGACCGCGTTCGGAAAGCACTTCGAGGATACGGATCAGATCGCGAATCGCCACGCCCTCTTCGAGCAGGCTCTGCAGCACTCGTTGCACTTCTGCGAGTGAGATCGAGACGGCGGCAAGCTCCTCGGTGACCGCAGGGTCAGAAGCGCGAACGCCGTCGACGAGCAGCTTCACGTCCTGGCGACTGAGCAGCCTCGATGCGTTGGTGCGAATGACCTCGGCGAGGTGCGTCGTGATCACCGATCCGCGATCGATCACTGTCGACCCCGAGAGCTCCGCCTGTGAGGCGAACTCGACCGGAATCCAGAACGCTTCCATGCCGAACACCGGGTCGGTCGTCGCCTGACCGGGAACGTGCGGAGGACACGGTCCGAGAAGAAGCGAAACGCCCGGCGGTGCATCACCGCGTCCGGCCGCGACTCCATGGACCTTGATCTCATAGGTGTTGGCGCTCAGCGCCATCGAGTCACGCGTGCGCACCGGTGGAAGAACGATGCCCAGCTCCATCGCCGTCTTTCGCCGCAGTGCGCGGACCCGGTCGAGAAGGTCACCTCCCCGGTTTGCGTCGACGAGATCCATCAGTCCGTAGCCAATGTTGAGCTCGAGCGGCTCGATGCGCATATCGCCGACAAGATCAGTCGGGGAATCGGTGCGTGCGGGAGGAACGTCAGCTCCGCTGGCCGATTCCCTCTCCGCCGAACGGGTGTTGGCGGCACGTGTCGCGCCCACCCAGAGCGCGGCGGCGACTATCCAGAACGGAAGCTTCGGCAGACCGGGCATGAGCGAAATCGCCACGAGAGCGCCAGCGGCGATCTTCGCCGTCTTTGCGTGACGGCCGAACTGCTGCACCAGATCGGTGCCGAGATCGTTCTCTGTTGCTGCCCGGGTGACGATCAGACCTGACGCGATTGAGATGAGCAGGGCCGGAATCTGCGAGACCAGGCCGTCGCCAACGGTCAGCAGCGAGTAGTGGTTGACCGCTTCACTGATCGACATCCCTCGCTGGAGAACGCCGACCACGAACCCACCGAGGAGGTTGATGACAGTGATGATGATGGCCGCGATCGCGTCGCCCTTGACGAACTTCGACGCACCGTCCATCGCTCCGTAGAAGTCGGCCTCAGCGCCGACCTCGCGACGCCGGATACGGGCTTCGTCCTCGGTGATCGCGCCGGCGTTCAGGTCGGCGTCGATCGCCATCTGCTTGCCCGGCATGGCATCCAACGTGAACCGGGCCCCAACCTCGGCGACTCGACCGGCACCGTTCGTGATCACGACGAACTGGATGACGACGAGGATCATGAACACCACCAGACCGACGACAACGGACCCGCCGATCACCACATGACCGAAGGCTTCGATCACCCTTCCGGCGTCGCCGTGGAGCAGCACGAGGCGGACAGCAGCGACGTTGAGCGCAAGGCGGAAGAGCGTGGCGACCAACAGGACCGACGGGAACACCGAGAAATCGAGCGCCCGCTGGACGAACATCGTCGCCAGCAGGATCATCACCGCTGCAGCGAGGTTGATCACCAGTAGGAAGTCGAGGACCATGGTCGGGAGCGGCACGACCATGATGGCGACGATCGAAACAATCGCCGCGGGAACCCCGACTTGCGCGCTTCGGTTGGATTTCACAGGACCTCGCTAGGTCTGTCGGCCGAAGTCACGCCCGTTTCACGGGATGCGGCAGGGTCGGGTCGTAGGGATGGTGACCGTCCCTGGCCCCGTCGCTTCGGCGCCTTCCTGGCTCCAGATCTCCGATCGGCTGAAGGTTCGCCAAGCTGCGCGAGTTCAGGAGGGAGATGCGAAGGTCCCGACATCGTGAGGGGCCCGCCGAACGAGCTCCGCCGTCCGACCGACATGACGAATGCCAGGAGGCGGGCGACGGCCTCGTAGAGGTCGGCGGGGATCTGTTCGCCGACTTCGCACACCGCGTGCAGCGCGCGGGCGAGCGCAACGTTGCGGACCAACGGCACACCTGCTCGTTCGGCCTCGGCGCGGATCTTCGCCGCCAGATCACCGGTCCCCTTGGCGATCACCCGAGGTGCACCGCTGTTTCGTTCATACGCGATGGCAACCGCGACGTGGGTCGGGTTCACCACGACGGCGCTGGCATTCTTCACGTCGGAGAGCATGCGGTTCTTGCTCATCTCGGCTGCCCGCGCCCGCCGTTGGGCCTTCATCTGGGGGTCGCCTTCGCTCTGGCGATACTCGTCCTTCACTTCTTGCTTGGTCATCTTGAGCGACTTCAGAATCCGGCGCTTCTGGACGGCGAAGTCGAGGAACGAGATCAGCAGGCCGGCGGTCGCGACGTTTCGCGCGAGATGCAGGCACGAGCCGCCGATGATGGAGATGGTCTCGCGCAGTCCGCTGTGTCGGGCGACGAGCCGCGACGTCACCGTGCTCATCGGGCCCCACGCGACGCCGGCGAGCACGCTGACCCGGGCGATCTCCTTCGTCGCCTCCCACAGACCCTGCTTCGAGAAGATCCGCTTGATTCCCTTTCCGGGGTTGATTCGCTCCGTGGTCGGCTTCAGCTTGTGAAGCGTCACGGCCAGTCCGGTTTGGGCGAAGTTTGTGACCAGCGCGGTGAGCAGCAGCAAACCGGTGAGCGGTAGCACTGCAAGCACCCCGCCCTGCAGGGCATCACCGAGGAGTTTCACCGCGGAGCTCACATCAGGACTCACCGTGAGATGGTCAACACCGACCATGGTCTCGCGGAGGGTCTTCGCGCTGAGGGCGAACGTCGCGGAGATCGCGTAGGTCGCCACGAAGACCTGAAGCCAGGTGACGAGGTCGGTGGATCGTGCGATCTGCCCCTTCTTGCGGGCGTCGCGCTTCTTCTTCGGTGTGGGGGCTTCGGTCTTGTCGCTCGCCATGTTCTAGCTCGGCATGTTCGCAGTGTTGGATGGTGACGACGTGAGGAACGAGTTGGATGCGCGGCGATGTGACGTCGGCGTCAGGTCCCGCTGATCATCCGGCCGGCGCGGACGACGTCGCGAACGAGGTTGTCCATCACCGGTGGCAGCAGTGGGAGCGCGAGGCCCGTGAGCAGAATGGCCAGGAACGCTTTGAGGGGCATGCCGAGTTGCAGCGCGTTGAGCTGGGGCGCGGCGCGGGTGAGCAGTCCGAGCGCGGCCTCAGCGAGGAACATGGCGGCGAGAACCGGGGCGGCGATCTCACACGCGGCAACGATGAACAGCCCGAGATGGGCGGTGATCATCTCGGCGTTCGCCGAGGTGAGACGGTCGAGCGGCACGGCCTCGAACGACCGGAGGAAGCCGCGGACGAGCACGAGGTGGCCTCCCGAAACGAACAGGATCGTGGTTCCCACAATTTGATAGGTCCGCCCGAACACGCTGGCTCCGGCACCAGACACCGGGTCGTACACCAGACCCATGGTGAAGCCGGCGAAGAGGTCGATGAGGTTGCCGGCTGCCTGGATCGCACTGAGCAGCAGGAGGGCGAAGAATCCGAGGGAAAGACCGACAAGGACCTGCATGACCACCGCGGTCAAGAGGCCGAACGTGTCGAGTCGGATCTCCGCGACCTCGAGGCGCGGCCCAGCAGCAATCGTCAGTGCACCTGCGAGTCCGACCTTCACCGTGGTCGGTATCAGCCGGGTCCCGAACGGCGGGGCGACGAAGAGCCAGGCGACGCAACGCGCCATCGCGAGAAGGTACGCAACGAGCGTCGGGAGGGCTACTTCGGCGCGCACGGATCGAGTTGGTCTTCGTGAGGTGGGAGCAGGAACGCGGAGGGGCTAGTTGACGAGTGACGGGATCAGAGCGAAAAGCTGTTCGGAGTACGTGACGAGCTCATGGAGCATCCATGTGCCGGCCATCACGATGACCAGCGCGACGCCGATCAGCTTCGGCACGAAAGCGAGCGTCGCGTCCTGCAGCTGGGTGACCGACTGGACGAGCGAGGTGGCAAAACCGATCGCCATGGCGGTGATCAAAATAGGCGCGCTTACTTTGGCGGTGACCATCAGCATCTGTACAACGATGGTGATGACCTGCGAATCGGAGATGGCCAGGAATCCAGTCACGAAAAACTCTCTATCAGGGAGCGGACGACGACCGACCAGCCGTCGAGGAGGACGAAGAGCAGCAGTTTGAACGGAAGAGAGATGACCACCGGTGGCAGCATCATCATGCCCATAGACATCAGGCTCGAGCTGACCACCAGGTCGATCACCAAGAATGGGATGAAGATCACGAAGCCGATGATGAAAGCGATGCGCAACTCGGAAAGAATGAACGCCGGAATGAGCGTGGCGTTGCTCACGTCGTCGGGCGTTGCCGGCTTCTCCTCCTTCGAGACCGCCATCATCATCTTGAGCTCCCGTTTTCCGGTCTGCTCGAGCATGAAGACCCGGAGTGGCGCCAACGCGGCTCGGTAGGCGTCAGTCTGGCTGATCTCGTTCTTCAGGAGCGGCTGCAGGGCGTCCGTGTTGATCTTCTCGATCGTCGGGCGCATCACGAAGAGGCTCAGGAACAGAGCTAGCCCGACGATGACCTGGTTCGGAGGTATCGACTGCAGGCCGAGCGCGTTGCGAACGAGCGACAGCACGATGGCGATTCGGGTGAAGCTCGTCAGCAGAATGAGGACCGAAGGCGCCAACGAGAGCAGCGTCAACAAGATGATGATCAGGACGCTCTGGCTGGGATTTGCACCATCGCCCACAGTGATCGAAACCCGGTTGGAGTCGTCGACCGGCTGGAATGGCTGCTCGAACACGAGGATGCCCGGATCGACCGTTGTCGGCGGCTGGCCGAAGGTTCCGCCATCGGTCGGCGTAGCTGCGGTTCGCTGCGAGGAACGGGTGGTGACGTTGCCGGTGTCGAGGCCAAGAGGCGCGACTGTGGTCACCGGCGTGGCCGCCGGCGGCGTGGCCGCGCCACCGGGCGCCACCGTCGTCGGTGCTGCGGCAGGCGCGAGAGTGGTCGGCGCGATGGTCGACGGTGACGGAGCCGGAGTCTGGGCGGAGGCCGCTCCGCCGACGACGACAACCATCGTGAACAGTGACAACATGAAGGCCGCCACACGTGTGCGGGCGAAGGTTCGACTCACGGTTTGCGCAACGTCTTGTCGCGGAGTGCGTCGACCACCGAACGCCGGGCCATGTTCGGCGACGAGACCTGCGATCCCGGATCATCCATCGTTGCGAGTGCAAGCGGCTGCTCGCCCAGCAGGGAGACCTGATGGTCGGTGACGCCCAACACCAGTGTTCGGCCACCCGTCTCGATCACCGCAACCGAGGCGTTTCGACCGAGCGGCTGACGGGCGACGACGCGAATGGCTCCTCGGGTCGGTCCGCCACCACCACTGCCGATGCGTCGCGTGAGGCGCGCCGATATCAGCAGCAGACCGACAACGACCGCAACCGCAAGGACCAGTCGTAGGAGGACGACGGGCAGCGATGCATCGCTCACGCCATCACCGCCGAAGTCGTTCCGTGGGCTGATAGCCGATGACTTCGCTCACGCGGACACCGAATTCCTCATCGACAACGACGACCTCACCGCGAGCGATCAACGTTCCATTCACCAAGACGTCGACCGGGCTCCCGGCGATGCGGTCGAGTTCGACGACCGAGCCGATGGTCAGGCCAAGGATCTCAGCAACGGTGAGTCGGGCACGGCCGAGTTCAACCGTGACCCCCATTTCGACATCGGCCAGCATCGATACCGGTCGACGGGCATCGACGACTGCGCCTTCCGGGAGCTGATCGAACACCGGAGCCGTCGCGTCGGGCAGGGCGTCAAGATCCTTCGCCGTGGCGATGACCAGCGTGGCGACGTGGGTGTCCCCATCAATGAGACGAACGCCGACAAGCGAGCCACCGAGCGGGACCGTGGCATCGTCGATCGCCCCCTCGGTGAGGGGTCCGAGCGACGCATTCGAATCAATAAGTGCGCTGATCATCGACGCCACGCTGGTGAAGCTCTGTTCGAGCGCCTCTTCCAGGGAGTCCGCGGGCGGGGGACCAACGATGAGGTTGCGCGCGAACGGAGATGTCATGACAAGGGTGAGTCGACCCTCGCGGCCAAGCCATGCGACGACGACACGGGAGTTGTCGAGAAGCGTCGGAGTCTCCTCCGCAACCGCCGTCAAGGCCGGGCCGCCGGGGAGCGACGCCGCCATCTCCTCGCCAACGCGACGGGCAAAGTCCAATGCGACGGACGTCATGGTCGAGGAAGTCATGGCTTGTCTTTCTTGGTGATGCGGTCGTCGACGACAACGCATGCGAGGCGGCGACCGCGTCGACCGGGCTTCACCTGAAACCGGGCAACGTCGCCAATGGTGATGAACAGGGGTGACTCGACCGGATGGCAGAGCGGAACGATGTCGCCGGGACGGAGGTCGACGATGTCGGCTGCAACAAGGTCGATCTCGTTGAATCGAACGGAGAGAGCGACGCTCGTCTGATCCACACCGATCCGGAGGGCTCGTTCCACGGCCTCGTGGTCGATGTCGTTGCGTCCCGTTCTGGTGAAGGTGCCCGCCGCATCCTCGAGCACCGTCTGGATCTGCGAGAACGGAATGCACAACGACAGGTTGCCGGCGTTGCCGGCAACGTGGATGTCGAAGGAAAGCACCACCACGGTGTCGTTCAGTGCGGCGATTTGTGTGAACTGCGGATTCGACTCCTGGTGGGTGAGTCGGGGCTCAACGACGACCAGCGATTCGAAGGCGATCGAAAGTTCACGGAGCATCCGCGCCATGAAGCCTTGGGCGAGCCCCAGCTCAATGTCGGTAAGCGGCCGATTCGGAAGTTGGCCATTCCCGGTCCCGCCCAGCAGGCGGTCGATCACCGTCATCACCACCGGAAGCGGGACATGAAGGAGGGCCAGCCCTGGTAGCGGCTCGAGCGAGACCATCGCGAGATAGGTCGGATTGGGGATGTCGCGAACGTGCTCGTCGTAGGTCAGCTGGCCGACCCCGGAGAACGACACGTGCGACGACGTGCGGACGGTCGTGGACAACACCGTAGAGAACTGCCGAGCGAAGGTTTCGCCGATGAGTTGGAGCGCACGAGCGTGGTCGCGGTTGAACTTGCTCGGTCGTTTGAAGTCGTAGGGGACGACCTTTTGGACCTTCGTGTTCGACGTCACGAGGATCTGATCGGCGGACCAGTAGGCGATATGACCTACTCGACGAGATTTCTCTCGGCCGAACGACCCAGCGCGTGCGTGACCGAGGTCACCGACGGGCTACTGCATGACGAACTGGTGGAAGTACACGTCTTCGATCTTGCCGTGGGAGACCTTGTGGAGCCGCTTCACCAGCGCTTCCTTGGCGGCGTTGCGACCCTCACCGGAGAGCTCCTCCATGGTGTGCTGACCGAGTTCGTCAATGGCGGCGTCGAGGGCCTGGGCGTAGCCCTTGGTCGGGTCACCTTCGGCGGTCTTCGGGGCTTCGTGCCCGCCGCCGCCACCAGCGGCTTCGTACTCGAGTTGGAATCCGATGCCGACCTTGAGGACGTGCCCGTCGGCCAGGTTCATCGTGATGGCGTCGAGGGTGACGACCTCTCCCATCGGGATCGTCGTCGTGGTGTTCACGATCTTGATGATCGTCTTGGTCTCACCGCCTCCCCCCATGACCTTTCCGCCGGCGAAGAACAGCACAAGCGCGCCGACTCCGCCGATCACCATCTTCTTCTTGCTCTTCGGCGCCTGCTCCTCGCCTTCTGCGGCGGGCGCTGCCTTTGCTTTCTTCGCCATGATGATCGTGTCCGGCATCATGTACTTCGTTGTCCCGAAGTTCAAAACCATCTTCGGCGACTTCGACGCGAAACTGCCCGCCCTCACCATGATGCTCCTCGGCCTCTCTGACTGGATGGTTGGCTCCACG
>JANOHI010000033.1:0-16077 GCA_031406385.1 Acidimicrobiia bacterium | reverse complement strand
GTTTGCGACGACGACGAAGTTTTTCGCAAGCGCGATGGCATGGGCCGACCTCCCGTGGTCGAGAGAACAACTGGCACTCCGACGTCACGTGGCGCGCTGAACCCTCACTCGGATCGATCCTGCGTGCCATCACCGTTCCGGACTATGGCGGCGACACCCTGTTCGCCAACATGGAAGCGGCGTACGACGGGCTCTCGCCGGCGATGAGGGCTTGGGTCTGCACACTCACCGCGGTGCACGACATCTCCCGCGTTTTCGGAAAGCGGCTCGGCAAAACACCAGAAGAACTGCACACCGAGTACCCGCTGCAGGAGCACCCGGTTGTGCGCACCCACCCCGAGACCGGACGCCGCTCCCTCTACGTCAACACCGGCTTCACCAGCCACATCGTCGGCCTCTCACCGAAGGAGAGCACGTGGCTGCTCGACCACCTCTACGCGCAGGCGATGCTGCCGGAGTACCAGTGCCGGTTCGTCTGGCGTCCTCACTCAATCGCGTTCTGGGACAACCGGGGGAGCCAGCACTACGCGGCATCGGACTATTTTCCGGAGGTGCGCGAGATGGAGCGGGTCACCATCGCCGGAGACCGACCGTTTTTCGATCCGCAGCGCTGAATCCGCAGCGCTGAATCGCCCGAGCGCAAGGCGCCACGCCGAACCGAGCGGTGCGAAAGGAGCCGCTACTCGCCCGACGCGCGCTGGTAGGCGTAGTCGTAGCGAACCGGCCGCACGGCGATGACCTCGGCGGTGCGCTGGCCGGCTTTGAGGCGAAGAAGCGCCACGACGTAGAGCGCTGACATTGCGCTCGCGACTGCTGACAGTCCGAGCAGCATGCGAAGACCGGGGACCAACCCGAGGAGCAGCGACCCGAACGCCACGCCAAAAAGCGTCGCGAGCAACTCACGACGACGCTTGCGGGTTCGTCGGGCAGCCTGGCTGAGCCGGACTCGCTGGGTTGGAAGAGCGGAGCGTCCTCGGGCGGCGCGGAAGCTCGACACTGCGGAGAGCAGTCCGACACCGGGTACGGACGCCCGAGCGCCCGAGCGCGCCGATCGGCCACGGGGTGAACGAACAGCGAGACCTCGCTGAGCAAGGCCCCTCACGACGCCGGGGCCGAGTGCGCACACCCAGGCAACTCCAAGCACGATAAACATCACATTCCTCACCGCGTGCCGAACGTCCTTTCGTATCGTGGCGGACCATGACGGTCCGCTCGCTTTCTCAGGTGTCGTGCGTTGAAGCCTCGCAATCCTAGAAGATCCCCTGCTCAACAGCAAGCGGAGCGCTAACTTTTGCAAGCGTTTGCTAGCCGACATCCGTCACATTGGCACCCCAAAGCCCTCCGCAAGCGCATCGACCTGACGCGCAAACACCTCTGTCGTGGGCCGCAAGCGTTCGGTTCGGCCCGCCCCAGCGAGCGACTCCGATCAGTCAGCCGGAGCGCTGGCCGGTCGGCGATAGACGCCGGAACGGCCGCCGGTCTTCTCCCACAACGTCAGTTCGCCGATGACCATCGATCGGTCGACCGACTTGCACATGTCGTAGATCGTCAGTCCGGCGACGGCACATGCGGTCATCGCCTCCATCTCCACGCCGGTGCGGTCGAAGGTGTCGACGTGGGCCTCGATCTCGACGAAGTCCTCACCCAACTCGAAGTTCACTAGGACGGATCCGACCAACAGCGGGTGGCAGAGCGGGATCAGATGTGCCGTCTGCTTCGCTGCCTGGATACCGGCGATCCGGGCGACGGCGAGCACATCACCTTTGCTCATCGCGTTCGAGACGATCTTGTTGACCGTCTCGGCCTCCATCGAAACCTTGCACTTCGCAACGGCACGTCGATGGGTTGGGTCCTTCGGTGTCACGTCGACCATCCGAGCACGGCCGAGAGGATCGATGTGCGTCAGGTTGCGGTTCGACATGAGCCGATCCTACGGCGGGGACCCGGGCATCCCCGCGAATCCGAATCCGATCGACGCGCTCAGCCGCCGATCTGGCTCATCGACCGGTTCGGCCGGATGAAGTTCACATTGCCGATGAGATGACCGGCCCACTTCGCGCCGACGGCCCGTTGGATCTCGGCTGCCAGGTCGTCGTCGGAGCCGCCGTTACGCATGATGGCCCGGAGATCGAACTCGTCGGTGGCGAAGAGGCACGTCCGGAACTGCCCCTCGGCGGTGATGCGAACGCGATCACAATCGCCGCAGAACGGCTCGGTGACGCTGGCGATCACACCGACGTCGCCGATCCCGTCGACATAGTTCCACCTGGTGGCGGGCTCCGAACCGTGATTCGCCCGAACGAGGGGAAACACCTCGTTGATCCGCTCGATGACCTCGGAGCTCGGCACGACCTTGTCACGTGACCACAGGTCATCGGCATCGAGCGGCATGAACTCGATGAAGCGCACGCCAACCCCCTGGTTGCGGCCGAACCGAGCGAAGTCGACGATCTCGTCGTCGTTCTCGCCGCGCATCGTCACCACGTTGATCTTGATGGGGTCGAACCCGGCGTCCTTGGCCGCCTGCACTCCTTCGAGCACCTTGGGCAATTCGTCGCGGCGAGTCATCAGAAAGAAACGGTCGCGGTCGAGCGAGTCGCAGCTGATGTTCACCCGGCGAAGTCCTGCGGCCTTGAGGTCGTCGGCGACGAGTCGGAGTGTGGCTCCGTTGGTGGTCATGGCGAGGTCGACGCCGAGCTTGGCCAGACGCTGCACGAGGACCGGGAGGTGGGCACGGACGGTCGGCTCACCACCGGTCAGCCGGATACCACGAACGCCGAAACGTTTGACGAAGACACCCGCCACACGCTCGATCTCTTCGAAGGTCAGTACTTCGCTGCGGGGGAGCCACTGCATGCCCTCGGCGGGCATGCAGTAGGTGCAGCGGAAGTTGCAGCGGTCGGTGACGGAGATCCGAAGGTCGGCAACCCGCCGACCGAAGGTGTCGATGAGCGGAGTCGGCTCGGGTTCGCGTCGTGTGCCCATAGGTCCAACGTACCCCCACCCGCGACGCTGCGCCACCCGTCCGTCCAAAAGATGGACCCACGTGGTTTGCCGACCCACTGCGGCAAAACACCTCCCAGCGGCGTTGGGAGGTGTTTTGCCCCCATCTATGGGGGCAACCTCTCTCCCAACCTACGCGGCGGCTGTGTTGCGAGCAGGTGAGCGAAGCGAGCAGCGCAGCGCCGGACAAACGCAGCGGGCAACCTCTCTCCCAGCGCTAGAGCAGAAGGACCTCGACGGTTGCGCCTTTGGCGATGGTCGGGCCGTTGGGGAGGATGGCGAGGGCGTTGGCGTCGGCCATGGCGCGCAGCAGATTGCTGGCCTGAGCGCCGGATGAACGAACGTGGAGACGTCCGTCGGCCGCGAAGTCGGCGCGAACCCGGGCGAAGTGAGTCTTGCCGTCGGGATGGCGGCGGAGCTCCTCGTCGGCCACCGCAGGCACCGGGACATGCGATTGCGCATCCTCGAGGTGACCGAGCATGCGACGAAGCCCCGGACGAGCGAACAGCTCGAAGCTCACCATGCACGACACCGGGTTGCCCGGCAGGCCGAACACGGGCATTCCCCGGATCACACCGAATGCGAGCGGCTTCGCCGGCTTGATAGCGATCTGCATCCACCGCATCGGCGTGCCCTGCTCGACGGAGAGCCGGTCGAGCACGACCTTCACGAAATCGAAGTCGCCCATGCTCACGCCACCACTGGTCACGAGGGCATCGCACGAGTCGACAGCGGCCAGCACCTTGGTCTCGATCTCCGAAGCGTCGTCGCGAGCCAGACCGAGGTCGACTGCGTCGAGACCGAGCCGGCGGACGAGACCGAGCAGCGTGTGACGGTTCGAGTCGCGGATCTGGCCGATTCGCAACGGAGTCGGCGCAGCGATGAGCTCGTCACCGGTCGATAGCACGCCGACCCGGAGGCGGCGGCGGCTCCGAACCGTCACCGCACCAATCGATGCCAGGACTCCGAGGTGGCCGGGTGTGAGCTCGGTCCCGCCGGCGAACAACGCAACACCGGGTCCAACGTCTTCCCCCGCCGGTCGCACGCAATCACCGAAACCAGCCGGGGACATGATGCGGATGGTCGTGGCCTCGGGACTCGAGCGGACGACGTTCTCGATCGGCACCACCGCATCGGCACCGTCCGGCATCGCCGCGCCGGTCATGATCCGCACGGCGGTGCCCGCCAGCACGGCAACATTCGGTTCCGCGCCGGCCGGTATCGTGCCGATCACCGTCAGATCGATCGGGGCTGCGACGGTGTCTTGCGAACGGACCGCATAGCCATCCATCGCAGTGTTGGCGAAGGGCGGCACCGCCTCATGTGACGTGACGGGCTCGGCAAGCACGCAGCCGAGCGCGTCGGAGAGCGGGAGATCAACGACCGGCCGAGGAAGACAGTGTTCGACAACCCAGGATCGAGCGTCGTCGGAGGAGAGCAATGCCATGCGCGCGTACCGTTATCTCGGTGCCGCAGCGTCGCGAGCGGCCAGAAGCTCTCGTAGATACGTCTCGAACTCGGGACCGAGGTCATCACGCATCAACGCAAACTCGACCGTTGCCTTGAGGAAGTCCGGTTTATTGCCGACGTCGTAGCGGCCGTGCTCGAACACGACACCGAGAATCGGTTCGTCGACGAGGAGCAGGGTCATCGCATCGGTGATCTGGATCTCGTTGCCCCGGCCCGGCGGCGTCGCAGCGATCTTGGCGAAGATCGCCGGGGTGAACAGATAGCGCCCCATGATTGCCAGGTCGCTGGGGGCCGAATCGAACGGTGGCTTCTCGACCAGCTCAGTGATGCGGGCAAACCCGTCGTCGGTGTATCCGTCGATGGCCACGCACCCGTAGGAGGAGATCGCCGGCCCGGGAATGCGCTTGAGGGCGACGACGGAGCAGCCGTGGGTCTCATATGCCGCGACCATCTGCTTGAGGACGGTGGCGTCGATCATGAGGTCGTCGCCGAGCATGACCACGAAGGCCTCGCCCCCGACGTGGCGCTCGGCGAAGCTGATAGCATGGCCGAGGCCACGGGCCTCGGGCTGGCGGACGGAGTGCACGTGCGCCAGTTCGGCGATGGCCACAACCTCGGCGAGCTGCGCGGTCTTTCCCGAGGCCATCAGCGATGCCTCGAGCTCGGGCGACCGGTCGAAGTGATCCTCGATCGATCGCTTCGAGCGGCCGGAGATGAAGAGCACATCGTCGAGGCCTGCGGCGACTGCTTCCTCCACGATGTATTGCACCGCCGGCTTGTCAATGACCGGGATCATCTCCTTGGCCTGCGCCTTTGTGGCAGGAAGGAAACGGGTGCCGAGACCGGCGGCGGGAATGACTGCCTTGCGGACACGGCTCACTGCGGGCCGCCCGTCGCCAGGGGGAAGGCGGTGAAGAGCACAACAGAGCGCAGCGCAGCGGCGAAGCGGCGAGAAAGCGGAGCCATGGCAAGCATTCTCGCCGGTCGCACAACGGTCGTCGCGCCACGCCCACGACCTCGAAGCCGGACCGCTTCGAGAAGTCGACCGCGCTCCGGTAGCATTGGCACTCGCACGCGTCGAGTGCCAATCGCTTTCGTTTCCCCCACCGGAGTCCCTTCATGCCGACCTACGAGTATCGCTGCACGTCCTGCGGTGACCAGTTCGAGATCGTTCAGTCCTTTCAAGACGCCTCACTCACGGAGTGTGCGAAGTGCCAGGGCGAGTTGCGCAAGGTCTATGGCAACGTCGGAATCTCCTTCAAGGGAACCGGTTTCTACAAGAACGACTCCAAGCCATCGACGGTGAAGAACGGAAGCTCGTCCGGGTCGGCCGACACCTCGACGACGAAGACCGACGCAGCGTCGCCGAGCACCGGGTCAACCGAGTCGTCCAGCAGCACCCCGGCGTCGAGTTCGACCGGGTCGTCGCACGGCGCGGCCGCGGCGCCGACGCCAGCAGCCCCCTGAGTCCGCACCGCTGAACCGGCTCCGGTGCACCGGAGCGCCACATCTGCACGTCGGTGCACCGCGAGCCGCGGGCTCGTCAGGATTCCGACATGGAAACGGTCGAAATCAACCGAGAACGGAGTGGTTCAACCGCTGCTCGGAGGAGAGCTGCGAGCTCGGGAGAGCGGTTCTCGGCTATCCGCCGACCGAGACGACGATGGCATCGACGACGGGTGATTCTGCCGAGCCGCCACATGCGCCGGCGGCGGATCATTCGTGGATTGCTCCGCTCGCCCATCGTTCGCGTCACGTTGGCGCTGGTCCTCGCCGCCCATCTCCGCTCGCGTTACGAGGACCTGCTCGAACGCCGCGCGTCGTGGGGTAAGTCAGTACGCGTTCCCGTGATGGCCCGGGATCGCTCGGCCGGATCGGTGGTGCGCGGCGAAGACATTGCGTGGAGGAACTACCCGCGAACCGCCGTCGCTCCTGGCACCCTGCGTTTCGCTTCGGACATCACCGGGCGGCGGCTCGTATCATCGATCGGCGCCGGCGAAGTGGTCACGTTGACACGTCTGTCACAAGGTCACGCGTCGGCGCTGCGGGCACGGATCGGGGAGGGGAGGTTCGCCGTCGCACTCTCGATCCGGGAGAATCGGCCACGGCTCTCCGTCGGCGACGAGGTCGACGTGGTCGACTCCTCGGGAGCATTCGCGGCAACGCAGACGGTCGTCATCCAGACCGACGGAGACACCGTCACGATCTCGGTGAGCAAGGACGATCTCGGTCCGCTCAGTCGCGCGCTCGGCGGCCCCCTCCTGTTGGCCGCTCACGGTGAGGACCGGCGTTGACCGGGTCGCTCGCCGGGACGAATCCTCAGATGGTGCCGATGGCGACCAGCAGGAGTGTCGCCACACCGATGGCGATCCGGTACCAGGCGAAAACAGTCAAGTCCCGGTTGTTCAGATAGGCGACCATCCACTTCACGGCGAGCAGGGCGCTGAGGAACGCGACCGCCATCCCGATCAGCGGCGTGCCCCATCCGTAGGCGTCGCCGACGAGCGAACCGTCCTTGGCGATCGAGTAGACGCTTGCTGCGCCGAGGGTGAGCAGCCCGAGGAGGAAGGAGTACTCCACGGCGTCGCGCAGATTCATCCCGATCAGCACCGCGGCGAGGATCGTGACGAGGCTGCGGCTCACTCCCGGCCACATCGCCAGCGCCTGGGCGAGGCCGATCACCGCGGCGTTCTTCGTCGACAGTTGGTCGAGACCGGCACCGGCCAAGGGCGCTACGCGATAGCGCGCCGCCAACGCGACGATCGCCACACCGCCGACGATCCACGCAAGCGCAACGGGCACCGGTTTGAGCAGTTCGTCCTCGATCAGACTCTTGCCGGCGAGCCCGAGAACTGCCGCCGGTACGAACGACACCACGAGGTTGCCCAGCAAACGCCGTCCGGTCGCACTCCGCCCAATGAGACCGTTCAGGACATCGAGTACCCGTCGCCACGACACGACCAACACCGCCACGATCGCACCGAGCTGAATGATCACCGTGTAGGCGTCGATGGCCTCCTTGGTGGTGGGAGTGGTGCCCAGGTCCAGGAGACGTTCCGTGACCAGTAGGTGGCCGGTCGAGCTGATCGGCAGGAACTCGGTGATGCCTTCGACAAGACCGAGGATGACTGCCTTCCACGCCGGGAGTTGCTCGGTGGACGTGGCAACAGTGGCAAGAAGCATGAAGCCGAGAGCCTACGACTCCGACCGCCGAAGCAGCGCGGACGGATCCTCCGGATCGGAGCCATCGTGCGACCAGCGAAGGACGTGCCGGCGAAGTGGATGGCCGACCGCCAGGCGCGGGTGATCGAACTCGGGGAACTGATGATCAGTACGCATACCGAGTCGGTCCATGACGGCTATCGACGCGAAATTCCCCTTCGCGGTGAACGCGGCGATCCTTGGCGTGTTGAAGGTCGACGTGGCGTAACGAAGGGCGGCCGCGGCCGCCTCTGTCGCGTACCCCCTTCCCTGATGGGCGGGGCCGAGTCGCCAACCCAGCTCGATCGCCGGGCCGAACGGGAAGTCCGAGCCGACACCGCCAAGGCCGACCGCGCCGATCAGGACCCCGTCGGAGACGTGCTCGACGGCGAACATCCCGATCCCGCGAAGTGCAAGCCCCACCGCTTGGCGATCGACAAAGGCCGCATTGGCGGTCTCGCCAAGCGTTCCGCCCAGCCATTCGCCCACGCGCGGGTCGGCATGGATCCCAGCCATGGATCCGAGGTCATCGAGGCGCCACTGCCGGAGCACGAGACGTTCAGTCGTCAACGTCGGGGACGCAAGATGGGCAACACCGCGAAGGCCGCGCTTGACCAACGCCGGACCACGACGAAGCCCCGACGAGCGGAGCGCAGCGATGATGTCACGTCCGTCGACCGAGACCGCCCCGAGGTCGAGGGCTCGCTCGCGTCTCGACTCGTCGAGGTCGTAGTGGTCGCCCTGGAACGCTGCACGAGGCACGCCGATTCGGCGGGCGAACGCATGGAGTTCGTCGAACGAAACGTCACTGACAAGATGACACCAGAGACCTCCGCGGTGAGGCCATGCGCACGCGTCCACCAAGACTGTCATGGCCGACGGCTCGCCGTGATGCCCCGCGGTCGTCCCGTCAGGTCGATGATCGTTTCGACCTCGACCAAGCCGAGGGAGCCGGCCAGGGCAACGGCCCGTTCCGTCTGCGTCTCGCCCATCTCGACAACGATCGTCCCGCCCGGTCGGAGCCACGAGGGTGCGTCGGACACAATCGTATGCACACAGCCGAATCCGCCATCGTCGGCGAACAGCGCGACATGAGGCTCGTAGTTCCGAACATCGTCGGGGAGGGAGGCGTCGCGACTGACGTAGGGCGGGTTCGACACGAGGACATCGATCTCACCATGGAGCTCACGCGGTAGCGCATCGAACCAGGAGCCGAGGCACAGCGTCACCCGCGTTGCCGCCCGCCCGATGCCGGCGAGGTTCGCCCGGGCAAGGCGGAGAGCCGGTTCGGACAGGTCCGTTCCCCACACCCGCGACGACGACACCTCCACTGCGACGGAGAGGGCGATCGCCCCTGACCCGGTGCCGAGGTCGACAACGGTCGGAGGAGCGAGTCTCGTCGAGGACATCGCTGCCGCGATGGCGATCCCGGCCACATGCTCGGTTTCCGGCCGGGGTATCAGTGCGTCGTTCGTGATGTGCAACTCCAGGGTGCGGAACGACCATCGACCGAGCACATACTGCAGGGGCTCCCCGCGGCAACGGCGAGCCACCAGCGCGTCGAAGAACGAGACACTTCGTGCACTTACGGCTTCCGCTTCGTTAAGGAAGAGTTCCGTCGCCGAGTAGCCCGAGACCCGTTCGACGAGCCAACGGGCCTCCTGACGACGGTCGGCACCTAACGCATCGCCGAGACGACGGGTGGACTCGACGATCAGATCGCGCCACGACAGGGTCGCGTCGGGAGCCACGGTCTACTCGTCGCTCGCCGCCAGCTTGCGGGCGGTCTCATCGGCGACAAGCGCATCGGTGACCTCGTCGAGATCGCCCAGGAGCACGCGGTCGAGTTTGTAGAGCGTGAGTCCGATCCGATGATCGGTTATGCGGTTGTCCTTGTAGTTGTAGGTCCGGATCTTCTCGCTGCGGCCACCGCCACCGACCTGGCCCTTCCGAGCCACGGAGGCCTCTGCACTCTGGCGTTCCTGTTCGGCTTGGAGAATGCGCGACCGCAGGACCGTCATGGCGCGCGCCCGGTTCTGGATCTGGCTCCGCTCGTCCTGCATCGTCACGACGGTCCCGGTCGGCCTGTGGGTGATCCGCACAGCCGAGTCCGTCGTGTTCACGCTCTGCCCGCCGGCGCTCGAGGCGCGGTACACATCGATCTGGAGATCTCGGTCGTCGATGACGATGTCGATCTCCTCGGCCTCCGGAAGAACCGTGACTGTTGCCGATGACGTGTGGATGCGGCCCTGACTCTCGGTCGCCGGCACCCGCTGCACCCGGTGAGGACCACCCTCGTGCTTCATCCGACTCCATACGCTCTCGCCGCTGAGCGAGAACGTGACCTCGTTGAAGCCACCTTTTTCGCTCACGTCGGAGCCCAGAAGATCGAGCTTCCAGCCGCGTCGGTCGGCGTAGCGCACGTACATCTCGAAGAGGTCGCGGGCGAAGAGGTTGGCTTCTTCGCCGCCCTCGGCGCCGCGGATCTCGATGATGACGTTGCGGTCGTCGTTCGGGTCCTTCGGGAGGAGCAGCACCTTGAGCTCGTCTTCGAGTTCGGTCAGGCGTTGGGTGGCGGTGTCGATCTCGCCCCGGAACATCTCCCGATCATCGCCCTCGGTCTCTGCAAAGAGTTCCTTGGCCGCGGCCAAGTCCTCGGACACCACATGGTGGGCCCGAGCCTTCATGACGATCGGCTCAAGGTCCTTCATGCGCTTGCCGAGCGTCCGAAGTGCACTCGGGTCGGTCTGCACGTCGGGATCGCCGAGTCGGGCGAGCACGCTCTCGTACTCGTCCTCGAGACCCTGCAACCGTTGAAGCACGGTCATCGAGGTTACGGCAGTCCAGACCGAGTGGTGAGACGACCCGTGTTGCGAGCAGTCGCAGCGCAGCGGAGAGGCGCAGCACCAAGCAAGCAGAGCTAGGTGAGGACGGAAGGACTGGTGAGACGACCGGTGTTGCTGGTCAGCGGCGGACCGAGACCCGGAGCTCGGTCAGGCCGTGGAGGACGAAGGTGGGGGCGTAGACCGGTTCGGCCACGAGGTCGAGACGGTGTCGGCGGAGGTGGTCGAGCGATGCCTCCAATTCGAGCCGGGCCAGGGGGGCGCCGATGCAGAAGTGGATACCGCCGCCGAACCCGATGTGTCCGGTGTCGTTGCGCCCGGCGTCAAACCGGTCAGCATCCGGGAATCGCCGTGGGTCTCGGTTCGCGGAACCGAAGAGCATGGCGATCTCACTCCCGAACGGCAGATGATGGCTGGCCAGTTCGATGCCGTCACGGGCCAGAACGAAGCGTTCGAAGAGCTGGAGCGGCGCATCCCAGCGGGTCATCTCCTCCACGGCGCTGCGCGTGGTCACCTCGCCGGCTCGCACCCGACGCCATTCGTCAGGATGACGAAAGAAGGCGCGCATACCATTTCCGTGAACATTGACCGTGGCCTCGTGGCCGGCATTCAACAGCACGATGACCGTGGAAACGATCTCGTCCTCGGTCAGCCGGTCGCCGGCTTCCTCGACCTGTACGAGGTCCGACACGAGCGTGTCATCGGGGTTGCGACGCTTGGCGTGGATGAGATTACGCGCGTAGGCGATGAACTCGCGGCCAGCGCTGTTCGCTGCTTCGCGTTGCGTGTCGGTGGTCGAGAGCTCATACATCTTCACGATCGCGTGGGACCACGCGAGAAGCTGTGTTCCATCGCCAACCGGCACGCCGAGAAGCGTGCAGATGATGTCGATCGAATACGGCATGGCGTAGTCGCGGAGGAGATCGACGTCGTCTTGTTCGCACGCTTCGTCAAGCAGACGACTGCTCGTGGCGTCGAGGTGCGGCCGCATCCCGGCGACGCCCGACGGCGTGAAGACCTTGGCAAGAAGCGCCCGGATACGAGTGTGGTCGGGCGGTTCGAGGTTGAGGAGCGAAAACTCTTCACTGGCCGAGAAATCACTCCACCGGGGGTCCGCCGCGGCCCTGCCCATCTCCTCGTGCGTCGCCACATGCGTATAGGTCCGGCCGAGCCTGCGGTCGCGCAGGAGCGCATGCACGAGATCGAAGCGGGTCACCGTCCACTGTCCGGTCCGTTCGTTGCGGAACATCGGGGTGGCTTCGCGCACGGCGTTCAGGACCGGATACGGGTCTTGTTGGAAGGTCGGATCAATCGGGTCGAACGCGCCGACCAGCGCGTCGATATCAGTCGGGCCCCAGTCTGGTTGTTGCTCGGTCACACCGCCCACCGTACCGCCACGAAGAACTCGGAGGAGCGCGCAGGTTGCGTCGCTCCTGGAGCGACTGAGGCTGCACTCTCTCAACCCGGTCACCTCTGTACGCTGAGTCGCGTGCGACTCGATCTGGCGACCTCGGCCCTGGTGTTCCCGGCCGTGTCGTTCCTGATGCTTGCGTATGGTCAGCGCTACGTGGCCATCACGGGCCGGATCCGTCAGCTCGTCAGCGACCGGTCGATGGACCCCCGCTCCGATTCTCTCCGTTTGCGCCAAGTCGAAGTTCTTCGACGCCGCGTCGGGATGATCCGGGCGATGCAGACATTGGCGGTCTTCTCGCTGCTGCTCGGAATTCTAAGCGCGCTTGTTGTCTTGGTGCGTGGCTCGCAGGTCGTCGCGAAGTTGCTGTTCGGCGGATCGCTGGTCGCCATGATCGCCTCGCTCGTCGTGACGCTCTGGGAGATCCAGCTCTCGTCGAAGGCGGTCGACCTGCAAATCGAGTCGGCCGAGTTCGAGCTCGTTCGCCGCGCCGCGCCCTGAGGTCGCCTGACCCGGCGGCGGCCTACGGCGTCGAGGGCGGGTGCCGGGCGGCCACGAGCGCTTGGGCGAGATCGGACCAGAGGTCCTCCACGTCCTCGATACCGACGCTCATCCGGAGCAGACCGGGGTTCACGTGGGCATCGCCCAGGTACTTCTGCCGGCGCTCGATGGTGGTCTCAACGCCGCCGAGGCTGGTGGCCGGAACGAGAAGCCGAACGTTGGCACACACCGCATCGGCGATGGCGGCACCCCCGTGCACGATGACGGCCATCATCGGACCGATCTGGCGAACGGCGTCGATCGCCTCGTGCCCTCGTAAACGGGCAGCGAGTTCCGTCGCCGAACGCGAGGACGCCTCATAGCGGAGCGGGAGTGTCCGGAGGCCGCGCAAGGCAAGAAACGACTCCAGGGCGCCAGGAGTGGCGCCCCCATACGTTCGAGCCCGGAAGAGCGACTCGTGGAGCTTCGCATCGCGGGTTATCGCCACGCCGAGCAGGAGATCACTATGGCCACCGATGAACTTCGTCGCCGAGTGGAGCACGGCGGTTGCACCGAGCGCAAGCGGCTGCTGACCGAGAGGCGTGGCGAAGGTGGAATCGACGACGGTGGTCGTTCCCCGCGTCGAGAGCGCACCGCAGAGCGCGGCGAGGTCCGCCACGTCGAGCGTCGGATTTGCGGGTGACTCGAGCCATGTGACGTTCGCGCCTTCCGAGGCTGCGAGTACCGCTTCGGTGTCGGTCACGTCGACGAGACGGACCTCGAGGCCGTGACCGGCGGCCAGATCTGCGACCAGCGTACGCACCCCCAGGTAACTCGCCCTCGGCAGAACGATCACCTTCGGCATCAGCGCATGCAACAATGCGGATGCAGCCGCCATCCCGCTGGCAAACGAGAGCGCGTGGCCGACCTCGAGCGCGCCCATCGCGTCCTCGAACGCAACCCACGACGCGGTGCCATGCGTGCGGGAGTAGTCGCCACCTTCACGGAAGTTCGAGGCGAGCACCAGCGGCTGGTTGAGGGGAGCTCCGACCCCGTAGGGACGACCCGCAGCGACCGCAACCGTGCGCGGCGACCACCCGGTGTCCGGCACTGCACGGGGGGTGGGCGGCCAGGGTTCCGGATCAACGTGAGGCATCTCCACGACGCTACGAGATCGCCCGGCCGTTCGGGTTGGCAATGGCTCGAACCGAGGTCGCGACCGGCGATTGCTCCCGGCGATTACTAGTGCACTGAGTCGGAAGTTTCGGTTACATCGATCCTTCAAACAACGCAGGGCCCACAACGAATCAGAGCGTTTCGATGTCACAGGAACTTCTGCGAAGATGCACTACCCGCGGTCGAGGAGTTCGTTCACGCGGTCCTTCGGCCGACCGATGACGGCTCCGTTTGCCGACACCACGACCGGCCGCTGCATCAGTCTCGGTTGCTTCAGGAGTAGATCGACGACTGACTCAGGCGTTTGGTAGTCGGCTTCGTTCAGGCCGAGCTTGGCAAATACCGAGTCCTTGCGAACGAGGTCGGCGACGGGGCCGTCGAGCTTGGCGACGATCTCGGTCAGTGTCTCTCGCGTGGGCTTGGCTTTGAGGTATTCGACGGTGTCGAACTCGACACCACGCTGCTGAAGGATCTTCAGAGCGTTCGTCGACGAGTTTCAATGCGGGTTGTGGAACAGCGTGATTGAAGCCATGGGTCAATCATCGCCGAGGTTGTAGCCCCAGTCGCTCCGGGGGCGACTGAGCGAACAACCTCGAAGGTGAATCACTCCCCAGCTCAGCCAGGCGGGAGGATCGCCGCAAAGACGTCGACGGCTCCCTTTCGGAGTTCGATGAGCGGCCGATAGAGCTCGCTGAACCAGAACGCCTCGATGGCCTGTTGCGACGGGAATCCGAGGATCTCGAAATACTCGCCCGGAATCATCGTCCCGGCCACGACATGACGAACGTTGGTGGCGCCCATCATGAGGAGGCGTTGGCAACTATTGGTAACGAGCAGGTTGCTTTCCTTGAGACCCCGCAGATACGCGCCGTAGACGTCGCGGTTCGAGATGAAGCCATGGACCAGGAGATAGGCGAGGCCACGCTCCGCTCCCGGAGCCGGGGCATCATCGCCCAGCGCATGGTGCCCGATTGCGATTCGTCCGGCCGTTGATGACGTGGATGGCCGGAGGGTTTCAGCACTCACCGACTGCGCAGCGTGGAGGCCGGCCGACTCAGCGACAGCGGAGGCCGCGCACGCAGTGATCGCGGCGTCGAGATCGGCAGTGCGAAACAGCCCGATGGACCGACCCTCAGCGAAGAAACCTTCGAGGACGCTGATTGGCTTCGGCCCGACGATGGAGACGCTCCGCGTGGCATCGCCGACTGCGGCAAGCGCAGCGTCGGCGTCGAGGGCATCGACGACGACGAATGCCGGGCCGGACGCGGGCGAGAACGATGACGGGGGCGCCGACGGACCGGGGGCGGAAGTCACGCGATGCAGGGTACCGGTTGCGGTGTCAGCTGGTCGCTACCTCGGCCAGGGGACGTCGGCGACGACGGTCTCCACGCCGCACGCGTTCGCGACGCGTCGAACGGCGGGAAGGTCATTGCCGCTGGGAACGACGAGCACTCGGCGGGCGGCACCAAGACCGAGGACGGCGGCGGTGTCGGCAACAACGAGTGCGGCGTCGAGATCGACGCCGGCCGAAGCGCCGACAACCATCGGTGTTCTGTCGGTGGCCGTCCCCACCGCCATCGCCGGCGTGGCGAGCTTGAGCGTCGGCACGACCGTCGACTCGATCGGTGCGAGCGATGCGGCACCGATCCGTGACGGTTCCGCGCACAGCGCGATTCGGAACCATCGTTCGCGGCTCAACTGGTTCGCCGGATGCGATCCTGCATCGATCCGACGGTGGGCCCGAACGGCCGCTACCGCTTCGGTCAGCCCCACGACGGCGTCAGTTTGTGAACCATGCATCATCGATTGGGCGAGCCGATCGTGCTTGCCGACCCCCACGCGAAGGCGCGGCACGCCGTCTTCTGGGTCGACGATGACCCGAGCCACTTCGAGGCCGAGCACTTCCGCGCGCAGCACACCTTGCTCGACCACGGCATCAGCTCCGCACGCAATGATCGTTTCGGCGTGAAGCATCGACACGGCATCGGGCGCCTTGGCTGCGACGAACGGTTCAGCGATCATTGGCGTGGTCTTGCGTCCGTTCACCACGAACAGCGAGAGCGGCGACGCGAGCAGCGTGTTGCGCCGTGCTCCACCACCATCGGCGAGATCGCAGAGCACGTTCAGGGTGTGGAGGCCGTGACGCTGCCGCCACACGACCGACCCGCCGAGCCAGCCGGCGGCAAGCGCCGGACGCAGCGCTTCGGCGTCGAGGGGATCGGCATCGATGGTGATGGCGGGGACCAGGACCCAGCCGACGCCGGTCGTGGCGGCAATGAACCCGGCACCGATCGGGAATGCCTCCCCCACGAGCGAAGCGGGGTCCACATTCCAGTTCTCCGAAATAAGTGCGCGTAGCTTTGTCTGCAGCAGCTGCACCCGCTGCGTTGGGCTCAACGCCATCGGCGGATCAGTTGCCCGACGACGGGGCCTTGGCGATCTCGAGAAGGAACTCGGAGTTCGTCTTGGTCGTCTTGATGCGATCCATCAGCA
>JANOHI010000029.1:0-11040 GCA_031406385.1 Acidimicrobiia bacterium | reverse complement strand
TCCGGACCAGATCGATCGTCGACGAACTCGATTGGTCGTTGCCGTCGGTGAACATAACGATCTGCTTCTTGCTCTCGGCGATCGTCTCGAACTGATCGGCGGCGAGCACGAGGCCATCGAGGAGTGCCGCGTCGCCATCGGCGGAGAGGTCGGCCACCGCAACAACTGTGGCGTCACGCTCGTTCGTGAGGTCGCGGATCACCGTCGGGAACTTGCCGACAGTCACGATCGACACCCGGATCGCCGGTGGAAGGCTGCGAAGGTACTTGGTGAGCGCTCGCTTCTGATCCTCCAGGTTCTTCGCGTTCTGTCCGCCTCGGAGCGACGTGTCGAGAACTGCGACCACGTCGAATCTCGGAGCACGTTGTTGCCCCTCGGCGGCGTTCCCCGAAGTCTGGGGAGCGACCGCAAGCGCGAGGAGAATCAACCCGAGGACGACATGGGTGACCGCTCGAAAGAACCGGACGCGCTGCATGGCGCTACTTCTTTCCGTAGTTCAAGACGTCGACCGATCCGAAGATGTCAGGCGGGAGCGAGATCCCGTGGTCGGCCAGCTTCTCGGTAAACTTTGGTCGGATCCCGGTGGGCTTGAGCTTGCCGAGATGGCGGCCCGAGCTGTCGATGCCGGCGGAATGGTCGAAGGCGAAGATGTCCGACAGCGTGATCGTCTGGCCTTCCATGCCCTCCACTTCCGTGATCGACACCACGCGACGTGAACCGTCACGGAACCGGGCGATCTGCACGAACACATCGACAGCCGATGCGATCTGCTGGCGGATGGCCATGGCCGGCAGGTCGAAACCCGCCATCAGCACGAGCGTCTCGAGGCGGGCGAGGCCGTCTCGAGGGGTGTTGGCGTGGATGGTCGACAGCGAGCCATCATGACCGGTGTTCATTGCTTGGAGCATGTCGAGTGCCTCGCCGCCACGACACTCGCCGATAACGACCCGGTCGGGACGCATACGAAGTGAGTTCTTCACCAGATCACGGATGGTGACGGCGCCTTTGCCTTCGATGTTCGGCGGGCGGGTCTCCAGGCGGACGATGTGCGGCTGTCGAAGCTGCAACTCGACGGCGTCTTCGATGGTGACGATTCGCTCATCTGCGGGGATGAAGCTCGACAAGATGTTCAACATCGTGGTCTTGCCGGTGCCGGTACCCCCGGAGACGAGCATGTTCAAGTGGCCGGCCACGCATGCGGCGAGCAACTGTGCCGCTTCGGGGGTCAGTGAGCCCTTGGCGATGAGATCGTGGATCTGGAGCGGATCACGCGAGAACTTTCGAATGGTCAGCGCCGCGCCATCAACGGCGAGTGGCGGAATGACCGCGTTCACTCGGGAGCCGTCGGCCAGTCGTGCATCGACCATTGGCGACGACTCGTCGATGCGACGCCCGACGTTGGCGACGATGCGTTCGATGACCCGCCGAAGCTGTTCGTGAGAAATGAAGCGGTGCTGCGAGCGGGTCAGTTTGCCCTTTTGCTCGATGAAGATTGGCGTGCACCCGTTCACCATGATTTCCGAAACCGTCGGGTCCTTGAGGAACCGGTCGATCGGGCCGAGCCCGAGCACGTCATCGGTGATCTCCGACACCAGTTGATGACGTTCGTCGACCGAGAGCGGCACCGTCTCCTGACTGAGCAACTGGCTGATCATGTCGACGACGGTGGCGCGCATGTCGCGATCTCCCGTCGACGAGTCGAAGAGCTTTGCGCCGAGGCGCTCGACGAGCTGCTCGTGCAGGCGTTCCTTCAAGGCCTGAAGCGGATCGGCGCTGCTCGGGAGATCGTCTTTGCGAGCGGCCGCGACGAGTCGCGGTGACGCCGTTGCTGTTACCACTGTGGCAACTGGTGCAGTGCCGGCTTGCTTCCACGCCGGCATCTCGTTCGGTTCGACTTCGACAGCTGTCGGAGCCGCTTCGGCCGGTGAGTTGGTGTCCTGCGCCTTGAGACGCTGTCCGAGTTTCATTGCCTGCCCCTCCGCCAGAACGCGGGTTTCTTCGGCGCCGCGTATGCCGTCGACTCGACACCGAGCAGACCCTCGGCGAAGCCGACGAACTTCTTGGCGATGACGGCCTTCGGGTCGGCGATGGTGATCGGTACGCCCTGGTTCGCCGCGGCAAGAACGTTTCGGTCAGCCGGGATCTGGATCTGGGCGCGCATGCCGACGGCGACCTCTACGTCTTCTGGTCGGGCACCTCCCGGTGCGTCGAAGCGGTTCATCACGAAGTGGCGCGTCGGGTTGGTCATGCCAAGACGGTCGAGAGCGTCGAGTTCACGACGCAGTGAACGCACCGACGACACGTCGACCGAACACACGAAGACGTGGTCGGTCGAGATCTCCGCCACCGACAACGCGTGCGGATCGAGCCCGGCACAGGTGTCGACCACGACGTAGTCGAAGGCTTGGCTCACCGCCTTGACGACCTGCACGGACTGTTCGAAGGTGATGTCATCGGCGTCGGCCGGGTCTTCCGGGGCGCACATGACGAAGAGACCTGACGGATGCGGGGTCAAGAACACCTTCATCATCGAGTTGATCGACGAAGCTTCGGCGCCGCCGAGGACACGAGCGGCGTCGGCGGCAGTGTGCTCGGGGTTGAGATGCAACGTCCCGGCGACATCGCCGAACTGGAGGTCGAGATCGATCAAGGCCACACGACCCGGAGCGAGTTGGTGCAGCGCCATGGCGATGTTCGTCGACGCGAAGGTCTTTCCGACGCCGCCTTTGGGTGAGAGCACCGTGATGATCCGCTTCGTCGACTCGATCTTGCGGCTCGATCTTGCGGCTCGCGGCATTGGTCGTCTCGCGCCAGCGGGCGGAGTGCTCGAAGCCTCGCTCGAGGGCATCGAGGATCGCGTCGTCGCTGGCGCCGGGGGACAGGACGTCTCGGACACCCGCTCGCAGTGCTCGCTCGAACAGCCCGGGGCGGGGGTCGGAAACGAGGACGAGATAGACGCCCGGATTGGTCCGGTTGACATGCTCAGCTCTGGTCGCCATGGCTTCGACTTCGAGATCGGGGCCGATGAAGGCGATTCCCATCCGTTCGATGCCGGGCGTCTCACCCTGGGCTGGCCAGCGGTGCATCCGAGGTCCGCCGTTGGCGGTGAGGAGCCGGCGGATGGATTGTTCGAAAGCGGTGACCGACGCGACTAGCGCGACATCTCCGGCATCACGTGAAACCTGCCGCGTCGGCATCGGCATCGGCGTCGGCATCGGCGACGGGGCGACCGCCGCCGGTGCGGCGCTGGCCGGTGGTGTCATGACGAACTCGCTGTCCGGCCCTCCGGGGGTGTTGGAGAGGTCGATATTGGTCACTGCTGCGCTCCTACGGCAGGCGCCGCAACGGGAGCGGCGGCCACCGGCGTTGCCGGTTTCACGGTCGGAGCTGCGGCGATCCCGGGGGCCGGCGCCTTCGTGGACGGCGCCGCTGCGGCCGCCGGCGCCTTCGTTGTCGGAGTTCCCGCCGGGGCGCCGGCAACGACCGTGGTCGGGGTGGCAAAGGGATCGGTGTTCAGCGGGTTCGAACCCGAGTTCCCGGTTGCACCGGCGGTCGGGAGCGGCGCCAGTTCGTCGCGGCGGACGCCGGGGTCGTACACGTTGTCTCGGGTGACGACCTTGGTGTCCACTTCGGGCACGTCGTTGGCCTCGCTGGCCAACCAGAGGGCACCGTTGTTCATGGCGTAGATGAGGCGCTCAGCCTCGCCGGCTGTTACGCCGAGCTTGATCAACAATGGAGCGATCGGTGCGACGGCGGCCGGAGCGGCGCTCCCGTCCGTTGGCGCGGCGACCGGCACGACGCCGCCGACCACTTCGAGCACCGGGACCTTGTGGAGCATGATCGCAGTGGCCGGCACGGCGCCCTCGGCGTTGCCTCCGTTGGACGGGACGTTCACGAAGGAGGTCACGACGGCCACCTGATCGCCCGGCTGCACTCGGCCCCCGAGGGCACGCAGCGGTTCGAGCGAGATCCACACGCCCATCAGTCCGCTGCCACCGCTGTTGGCGACCTCGGCGCGCTGTTGCTCAGCGGCGGTGACGAATCGGGCTTTCATGACCTGTTCGTCGGGGACGAGGTCGGTGCTCACCACGAGACCCGTCAGATCGGCCAGCGACTCCGCCGCACCGGCGGACTTCTGCGACGCCGGTACGTTCACCTCTTGCACGGCGTCGCCGAGCTTGTCGGCCGGGGTTCCCTTGGGGACCGGCTTGACCACCTTCAGCACCTTCACGGCCGGTTCCGCCAGCGCTACGGGCGTTGGCGTGCTCGACTTCGAGGAGCGGATGATGACGAGGGTGCCGACGAGGGCGACCGCAACGGATGCGATGACACCGATGAGCTTGCGACGATTCACTGAGGGTCTCCATCTAGGAGCGGGTGGGATGGGCGGTTCCCGAGGGGGTGGCCGTGACGTAGGCATCGGCCGATGCCGGTGCACCCTTGAGCCTCGGTTCGGGTTTTTCTGTGCCTCTCGACCCATCGGAGCGGGACGGTCGGAGAAGAACGAGATCGAGCTCCGGCGTTAGCCGGAGCTCGATGGGGACGTCCTTCCTACGGCGCGCCGACGCTGGGCACCGCTGTGCGATCAGGCGGCGGAACTGTCGACCGCAGCACTGATCGCGTTCGACGTGCGGTTGAATGCCGAGCGGTTCGCCCGACCGAAGAAGGTGAACGCAGTGATGCATCCGACGGCGATCAGACCGAGCATCAGGCCGTATTCGACGGACGTCGCGCCGCGCTCCTGGTGCCGACGCTGCAGCTCGAGCACAGTGTTGTGGAGGCGGACGCAAAGGCGCATGGCGAACTCGGTGGTCGATCTTGGTCGGAGAAGATCAGGACGACGAGACGCTGTTCATGGCGTTGCCGGATCGGTTGAAGGTGGTCTTCACGCTCCTGGACAGAAACGACACGGCGCCGATGATGGCGTCGGCGATGAGGCCGACCATGAGGCCGTATTCAACCGCAGTGGCGCCGCGCTCGTCGATCTCGGCTTTTGGCCGGGCGATGCTTGATTGGAGGCTGACAGCAAGCTTGAGCATGGTGTGATCATTTCTGAGTGATGGCTGGGAGGGGAAGTTGCGGTCGTGCAGAAGTTGGCGATGGTGGTGGTGCAAAACGGGCGGCAAAGACCGAAGTCCTTGCCGCCCGTTCCGCGTCAGATGACGAAGATCAGGACGACGAGACGCTGTTCATTTCGTTGCCGGCCCGGTTGAACGTGGTCTTCACGCTCTTGGACAGGAACGAGACAGCGCCGATGATGGCGACAGCGATGAGGCCGACCATGAGGCCGTACTCAACTGCAGTGGCGCCACGCTCCTCGATCTCAGCCTTGCGGCTGGCGACCCAGGACTGGATGGAGACGAATTGTTCGAGCATGTTTGGGATTCCTTCGGAAGGGGTGGAGTAAGTGGTTCTCGGAACGTGGCTCGTCGAGAACCACGCACTCACCATCGGGCACCCACCACACCGGTCGATCATCAAAGTTGATGATCTGTCGCCTGCCGCCACGCTCTTTGATCCCTCAGACCTACGGTGAATGCGGTGCCGTAGTTCGTATGCCCTGCGCTCCATGGGAGCCTACGGGGCAAGGTCGGCTTCGAGCCATCCCGTTCGGTAGGCCAGGGACACGGCGCCGACAACCGAGCCGACATCGAGCTTGGCGAGGATGCCCCGTATCTGCGTTCGTACGGTGTTCAGCGAAACGTAGCTTGTTCGGGCGACATCTTCCGGCGATATCCCCAGTGCAAGATGGCAAAGCACATCTCGTTCGCGTTTGGTGAGCGATTCGAAGGCAGCGAATCGTTCCTGGTTCTTTGCTCGAGTTGCCCGTAGCTCTCGAAGCAGTGATTCACGTACGGAAACACCGAGAACAGCGTGCCCGAGAGCTAATTGACGGGCTGTTTCGATGAGCTGTTCGATGGTCCCGGTGTCGTCGACGAAGGCTCCGACACCGCGCTCGACCCACGTTGCCATTTCCGTTTGGTCTCGGCTCGATCCGACCACAAGAACGGCGATCGCATGTCGATTGGCCAGTTGGAACACCGTGCTCAGGGCATCGTCCTGGCAGCGTAGGGACCCGTCGACCACGAGGAGTCGAGCCTCGCTCGCGAGAGTCGCCGACAGGTCCCCGTCGAGACAGCGAGGGTCGATCCGGCCGACTACGGGCAGTGCGGTACCGACGAAGGCGGCGAACAAGGTCCGGTCGGTGACGACGACCGTGCTCGGCACCGACGTCGATGTCGGCGAATCCGAGCGATCACGTGGTTCGACTTGGTAGTCCGGTGCGAGCACGGATCCCTCATCGACATTGATGAGACGAACCTGAACCTCTGACTGCGGCCGTCCCACGCGTCGGCGTGGGAACTCAATCGGCGGTGATCGCCTTGATGCGAGCGGCGACTGCCTCAGCGGCCGCGCGGGCGTCGGGGTCCGGCGTGCCGACCTGCGCTTGGAGGGCGAGGAGCTTGGCCAGATCACCCTGCACGCGGATCTTGCCGCCCATGAACGCGGCCATTGCCGCCGCCGGATCCTGATCCACAAGCATCGCTCGCACCGTGATGTAGTCGGCGCTCACGGTGACCTCGGGGTTCTCCAGGTGTCCTTCGTCGAGATCGAGTGTCCCGGATGTGGAGTCGACATGGGCGTGCATTGTCGCAGTGCCGAAGGGAACGTCCGTGACAATCAGGTTCATCAACAACGGCGGCGCCGCCGGGGCGTTCGCACTCAACTCGTCTCGGATCTTTCGGGCTTCGCCGATCCAGCGATCGGACAGGAACGGATAACGGGCCACGGTATGCGAGGTTACGCCCGTTCGCGCCGAAACGGTTGGCGCCCGGCACTACGATCCGGTCCTGTGACGACAAACGAACGAATCACCGTCTTCAGCGCCGATCCTTGGTCGTGTTCGGGAACGAACGGCTGCGGTGTGCTGGTGCTCCACGGCTTCACCGGCAACCCCAGTTCGATGCGTGGCCTTGCCGAGGCCCTCGGTGACGCCGGATTCTCCGTCGAGCTACCCCGCCTGCCCGGGCACGGCTCCACGGTCGAGGACCTGATCCCGACCCGCTGGTCCGACTGGTTGACGTCGGCCCTCGCGACATACGACGACCTCGCCGGCCGGGTCGACAAGGTGGTCGTGGCTGGGCTCTCAATGGGCGGAACGCTCACGACCGCCATCGGTCTGGAGCGTCCGAAGACCGCCGGTCTCATCCTCATCAACCCGGCGGTCGAGCCGATGGCAGCAGAGGTGGTCGACCTGCTCCGCCAGATGGGCGAGGCGTCCGAGGTCATGGCGGCGATCGGTGACGACATCGCGAAGCCCGGCGTGAGCGAGGGCGGTAACGACGCAACCCCCATTCAGGCCCTCCTCTCGCTGGCTGACGCCGGCGGGGTGCTGGCTCCTCGGTTGGGGGAGCTCTCCATGCCCGTGCTGCTGCTCAACTCTCCCCAGGATCACGTCGTCGCCCCCACGGCGGCCGAGTTCTTCGTTGCGAACGTGACGACCACCGTGGAACGGGTGACTCTCGAGCGGAGCTTCCACGTCGCCACCCTCGACTACGACGCTCCCCTCGTGGAATCGTCATCGATTGCCTTTGCCAGGCGGGTCTGCGGCCTCAGCTGAACCCTTCCCCGAATCGACGGGGTACCCCGGCCGTGGCCCGAAACGGCGGTCGGGTTGTTCGGCGGGCCCGTAGATTGGTCCTCTATGTCTGAACCTGCCGCCCGCGGCCTGACCCGAAGCGATGTGGTGCACGTCGCCAAGCTGGCCCGCCTGGCCCTCACCGAGGCGGAGATCGATCGGTACACCGCTGACCTCGTCGGGATCCTCGGACACGCAGAGGATGTGGCTTCGCTCGACACGGCCGGAATCGAGCCGACGGCGCATCCATTGCCGTTGGTCAACGTGTTCCGAGCCGACGTGGTCCGCCCGTCGCTCGACCGTGATGAAGTCCTCGCTTGCGCGCCTTCGTCGGACCATCATCACTTTCGGGTGCCGAGCATTCTCGGGATCGCGTGATGGGGGCATCGCGGGCTGTTCACGTTGGACCGGGATCGCCTGAAACCGCCGTTTCGATCGCCGGCGATGTCCGCGCCGGGCGACGCAGCGCCCGGTCCGTTCTCGGTCAGCACCGCGAGCGGATAGACGCGTGCGAAGGCGAGGTTCACGCGTTCAACCTCGTGCTGCGCGACCAGGCTGACGAAGCCGCGGCGCGGATCGACGAGGCCGTCGCAGCCGGCCGGGATCCGGGGCCGCTGGCAGGTGTGCCGATCGCGCTGAAGGACAACATGTGTACCCGCGGCGTCGCCACCACGTGCTCGTCGAAGATCCTCGAAGGCTGGCGTCCGCCCTACGACGCAACGGTCGTCTCGCGCCTCGCTGCCGCAGGTGCCGTCATCGTGGGAAAGACGAACCTCGACGAGTTCGCCATGGGATCGTCGACCGAGAATTCGGCGTTCGGTCCGACCCGCAACCCCCACGATCTCGAGAGGGTCCCGGGAGGGTCGTCGGGAGGATCGGCAGCTGCCGTTGCCGCCGGATTTGCCGCAGCATCGCTCGGTTCGGACACCGGTGGCTCGATTCGCCAACCGGCATCGCTGTGCGGCCTTGTCGGCGTCAAGCCCACCTACGGTGCGGTGAGCCGCTACGGGCTTATTGCGTTTGCGTCTTCACTCGATCAGATCGGCCCCTTCGCTCACACGGTCGAAGACGCTGCGCTGGTTCTGGAGGTGATCGCCGGACATGATCCGATGGATTCCACATCCATTGAGTCCCCGGCCCCGTCGCTGGTGAGTGCGGTGCATCGCGGACTCGTCGACGGCGTCGATGGGCTCCGTGTCGGTATCGTCACGGAGCTCTCGGGCGACGGGATCAGCGCCGATGTCCTGGCGCGGGTCGAAGTCGCCGCGGCTCGCCTTCGCGCAGCAGGCGCCACGGTCGATCGGGTGAGCGTTCCTTCGACTGTGCTGGGCCTCTCCGCCTATTACCTGATCGCTCCTGCGGAAGCGTCGTCCAACCTCGCCCGCTTCGATGGGGTCCGGTTCGGGTTGCGTGTCGTTCCTGAGGGATCGACGAACGTTCAGGACATGATGGCGGCGACGCGAGCCGCCGGTTTCGGCGCGGAGGTGAAACGTCGCATCATGCTTGGCACCTACGCGCTCTCGGCGGGGTACTACGACGCATACTACGGTCAGGCCCAGAAAGTCCGTACGCTTATTATCAACGATTTTCAGCGCGCGTATCAATCGTTCGATGTTCTGCTCACGCCCACATCTCCGACCACCGCATTCGCGTTCGGCGCAAAAACCGCTGATCCGATGACGATGTACATCAACGACGTCTGCACGATTCCGTCGAACCTGTCGGGGGACCCGGCGATCAGCGTGCCCTGTGGCGCCGGCGACGACGGCATGCCGGTGGGGGTCCAACTGCTCGGGCCGGCGCTGTCCGAGGCGCTGCTCTTCCGGTGCGCTGCAGTGATTGAAAAGGAGAACTGAGATGGCGTTGAAACCCGGTTGGGAGTTGGTGATCGGGCTTGAGGTCCACGCCGAGTTGGCGACCGCAACGAAGCTCTTCTGCGGTTGCGCGAATGCATTCGGTTCCGAGCCCAACACCAACGTGTGCCCCGTATGCCTCGGCCTGCCCGGTTCGCTCCCCGTGCTCAATCAGCAGGCGGTCGAGTACGCCATTGCCATCGGTTCGGCCCTGCACTGCGAGATCCGGCGTTCGGTGTTCAGCCGCAAGAACTACTTCTACCCTGACATGCCGAAGGACTACCAGGTCACGCAGTACGACCTTCCGCTGAACAGCGACGGGTACCTCGACCTCCCGAACGGGAAGCGGATCTCAATAGTCCGCGCGCATATGGAGGAAGACACCGGTAAGTCGACCCACATCGGTGGCACCGGGCGGATCCAGGGGTCCGAAAGTTCCCTGGTCGACTACAACCGGTCCGGCGTGCCACTGGTCGAGATCGTCTCGGGACCCGATCTGACCTCGGCCGACGATGCGAAGGCCTACGTCGCCGAGATGCGATCGATCCTCGTTGCGACCGGGGGGTCCGACGGCAAGATGGAGGAAGGTTCCATGCGCATCGACGCGAACGTCAGCGTGCGTCGTCCCGGTGAGCCGCTCGGCACCCGCTGCGAGATCAAGAACCTCAATTCGCTGCGGTCGCTCATCCGGGCGATTGACTACGAGGCCAATCGGCAGATCGACATGCTCGAGCTCGGCGAACGAGTGCGGCAGGAGACACGCCACTGGAGCGAAGACGACGGCCGCACGTCGTCGATGCGATCGAAGGAGGAGGCGATGGACTACCGCTACTTCCCAGAGCCCGACCTCGTCCCGCTCGACCCCTCCCCCGACTGGGTCGCTCGGGTCATCGCCGGTCTTCCGGCCATGCCCCATGACCGTCGTCGCCGGCTTGCGCTGGCCACGGGTTGGAGCGCCGATGATGAAGATGCCGGAATGGCCCCGAACACCGATGCGATCCTCACCGTCGTCGAACAGGACCTCGACGGCCTCGTTCTCGCCGCCATCGCCAAGGGAGCCGACGCCCGTCGGGCGCTCAACCGTGCCGCCAACGAACTCTCGGGTGAGGCGCGTGCCGCCGAGCTCGATCCCGGCGCTTTCGCCACGGTGTTGCGCCTTGAAGGAGATGCCAAGCTCACAGCGACCCAGGCCAAGGTGGTGATCGGCGAGCTCCTTGCCCACGGCGGCGACCCGGTCGCGATCGCCGCGGCCAAAGGGTTCGAAGCCATGGACACCTCGGTGATGGAGGGCCTGGTCGACGAGCTCATCGCCGCGCACCCCGCCGAGTTCGAACGGCTCCGCGGCGGCGATCCGAAGGTCGCCGGCTTCTTCGTCGGCGCCGCGATGAAACGTTCGGGCGGCAAGGCCGACGGGAAGTCGGTCACGGCGTTGCTGCGTTCGAGAGCCGGTCTGCCCTAGGACGGGCGTTGAACAGCGTCAGTCATATGCGATTAGACGACGACTGACCGATACCACCTGCGACAAACATGGTTTGGGGTGCGTGGCGC